>DATAKO010000150.1:0-23401 GCA_036261575.1 Jatrophihabitans sp. | reverse complement strand
CACGCCGGGCAGCCCGCCACAGCGGCGCGGGTCTCGACCAACAACCACACCTCACCGTTGGTCCGGTTGGCGCAGCCCTCGCCGCGCTGCCGGGTGTGCAGGCCGTGCCGGCGGGACGCACCGGGGCCGCAGCGTACCGGGCGAAGCTGGATGCGTGAGTCCGGTGTTCCCGCTTTCTCCACAGCCCGGCAGAGTTTAGCTGGCCGACCCCGCCCGCTCCCAAAACGCGCCGACAGGCTGTTCTCCGCTGAGCCACAGGTTGTGCTGCAGCGCGGGTCCCGGGATATAGCGTTTTCGTCGCCGGAACGGTAGAACGGGTGCTGAAATCGTTGCGATTACCGGGTGAGGGGTACGTAATGGCGCGCTCTGTGTCCAATTTCATCAACGGCGAGGCGGTCCCGGCGGCGGACGGGCGGACCCTGGATGTGGTCAATCCGGCCACCGGCGAGGTTTACCTGCAGTCGCCCTTGTCGGGTGCGGAGGACGTCGACCGGGCCTACGCGGCCGCGGCAACCGCGTTCGAGAGCTGGCGTGATGCCACCCCGAGCGAGCGGCAGCGGGCGTTGCTGCGCTTCGCCGACGCCGTCGAGGACCGGGCCGAGGAGATCATCGCGGTCGAGAGCGAGAACACCGGCAAGCCGATCGCGCTGACCCGTTCGGAGGAGATCCCGCCGATGGTCGACCAGATCCGGTTCTTCGCCGGTGCGGCCCGGGTGCTGGAGGGCAAGTCAGCCGGGGAGTACCTGGCCGGGCACACGTCCTATGTCCGGCGCGAGCCGATCGGCGTCTGTGGCCAGGTGGCACCGTGGAACTACCCGATGATGATGGCGGTGTGGAAGTTCGCGCCGGCCCTGGCCGCGGGAAACACGGTCGTGCTCAAGCCCTCGGACACCACGCCCGCCTCTTCGCTGCTGCTGGCCGAGATCGCGGCCGAGTTCTTCCCGGCCGGCGTCTTCAACGTTGTCTGCGGCGACCGGGACACCGGGCGGGCCATGGTCGCGCACCGGACGCCGGCGATGGTCTCGATCACCGGTTCGGCCCGGGCCGGCGTGGAGGTGGCCCGTGCCGCCGCCGACGACCTGAAGAAGGTGCACCTGGAACTGGGCGGCAAGGCCCCGGTCATCGTCTTCGACGACGTGGACGTCGCGGCGGCGGCCGAGGCGATCGCGGTGGCCGGCTACTTCAACGCGGGCCAGGACTGCACGGCTGCCACTCGCGTGCTTGCCCCGGCCGGGTTCGCCGAGGAGTTCGCGGCCGCGCTGGCCGAGCAGGCGGTGGCCACCAAGACCGGCCCGGCCGACGACGAGGACGTGCTGTTCGGACCGCTGAACAACGCCAACCAGCTGGCACACGTCTCGGGATTGGTCGAGCGGCTGCCCGACCATGCGCGGGTGCTGGCCGGCGGCGGCCGGCAGGGTGAGGCGGGCTACTTCTTCCAGCCCACCGTGCTCGCCGGGCTGCGCCAGGACGACGAGCAGAGCCAGACCGAGATCTTCGGCCCGGTCATCACCGTGCAGTCGTTCACCGACGAGGACGAGGCGATCCGCTGGGCCAACGGCGTCGAGTACGGCCTGGCGTCCTCGGTGTGGACCCGCGACCACGGCCGTGCGATGCGGGTCTCTCGCCGGCTCGACTTCGGATGCGTGTGGGTCAACACCCACATCCCGCTGGTCGCCGAGATGCCGCATGGCGGCTTCAAACACTCCGGTTACGGCAAGGACTTGTCCATGTACGGCCTGGAGGACTACACCCGGATCAAGCACGTCATGCATAACCTGGACTTCTGACCGGCCGTACCAGGTCCGACCGGCTGAAACTGCAGGCAGCCGGCGCCGGCCCGCCCATCGCGAAAGAGGCTCATCGTGATTCCCCAGCAGCGTCTGATCAAGACCGAGATTCCCGGCCCGCGCTCGAGCGAATTGCACCGCCGCAAGAACGCAGCCGTTTCCGCCGGGGTGAGCACCGGCCTGCCGGTCTACGTCGAGCGGGCCGGCGGCGGCATCCTGGTGGACGCCGACGGCAACCAGCTGATCGATTTCGGTTCCGGCATTGCCGTGACCACCGTCGGCAACGCAGCACCGCGGGTGGTGGAGCGGGTGCAGGCTCAGGTCGCCGACTTCACCCACACCTGCTTCATGGTCACTCCGTACGAGGAGTACCTGCAGGTCTGCGAGAAGCTGAACGAGCTGACCCCGGGGCAGCACGAGAAGCGGTCGGCGCTGTTCAACTCCGGCGCGGAGGCGGTGGAGAACGCGGTGAAGATCGCCCGGCACGCTTCCGGGCGGCAGGCCGTGGTCGCCTTCGATCACGCCTACCACGGCCGGACCAACCTGACGATGGCCCTGACCGCCAAGAACATGCCCTACAAGCACCGGTTCGGCCCGTTCGCCAACGAGATCTACCGGGTGCCGATGGCCTACCCGTTCCGCTGGCCCGGCGGGGCAGCGGCCTGCGCGGAGGAGGCGTTCGCGACGTTCACCTCGATGGTGCACGCACAGGTCGGTGAGGAGAACACCGCGGCGGTGCTGCTCGAGCCCATCCAGGGCGAGGGCGGCTTCATCGTGCCCGCCCCGGGCTTCGTCAAGCGGGTCGCCGACTGGTGCGCCGACAACGGCATCATCTTCATCGCCGATGAGATCCAGAGTGGCTTCTGCCGCACCGGCGACTGGTTCGCCTGCGAATTCGAGGGCGCGGTGCCCGACCTGATCACCACCGCCAAGGGCATCGCCGGCGGCCTGCCGCTGGCCGCGGTGACCGGCCGCGCCGATCTGATGGACGCGGTGCACGCCGGTGGGCTGGGTGGCACCTACGGTGGAAACCCCGTTGCCTGCGCCGCCGCGCTGGGCGCGATCGAGACGATGCAGGCCGAGAACCTGTGCGGCCGGGCCAAGCAGATCGAGGCGATGTTCCTGCCGCGGTTGCAAGAACTGGCGGCCAAGTACCCGCAGATCGGAGAGGTGCGCGGGCGCGGGGCGATGCTGGCCATCGAGCTGGTTGCCGGTGACGGCGACAAGAGCCCGAACGCGGCGCTGGCCGCCAAGGTCAACGCCGCCTGCCACCGGTCCGGCCTCGTCACGCTGACGGCGGGCACCTACGGCAACGTCTTCCGGTTCCTGCCACCACTGGCCATCGGCGACGAGCTGGTGCACGAGGGCCTGGACCTGTTCGCGGAGGCGTTCGCAGCCTCGGTCTGAGCGCCGCCCGATCCTAGGACGTCGGAGTAACAGTCCGCCGATCCGGCCCCGGTAGACTCGGCTCGGCCTTGCAACCGAACCGGGAGTTACCAGTGGCCCTCGTCGTGCAGAAATACGGTGGCAGCTCCGTAGCCGACGCCGAACGCATCAAGCGAGTGGCGGAGCGCATCGTCGCGACTCGGCGGGACGGCAACGATGTCGTGGTGGTGGTGTCCGCCATGGGCGACACCACCGACGAACTGATCGACCTGGCCGAGCAGATCGTGCCCGTGCCGGCCGGGCGTGAGTTCGACATGCTGCTCACCGCGGGTGAGCGGATCTCCATGGCGCTGCTGGCGATGGCGATCCAGTCGCTGGGCTACCCGGCCGAGTCGTTCACCGGTTCGCAGGCCGGCGTGCTGACCACGTCGGTGCACGGCAAGGCGCGGATCGTCAACATCACGCCGGGCCGGGTGGAGAACTCGGTGGCCGAGGGAAACGTCGCCATCGTGGCCGGCTTCCAGGGCGTGTCGCCGGACACCAAGGACATCACCACGCTCGGCCGCGGCGGCTCGGACACCACCGCGGTGGCGCTGGCGGCCGCGCTGAAGGCCGACGTCTGCGAGATCTACACCGACGTGGACGGGGTGTTCTCCGCCGATCCGCGCATCGTGCCCAACGCCCGCAAGCTCGACACCATCACCTATGAGGAGATGCTCGAGATGGCGGCCTGCGGGGCGAAGGTGCTCATGCTGCGCTGCGTCGAGTACGGCCGTCGCTACGGCGTGCCGATTCACGTCCGCTCGTCGTTTTCGAACCTGACCGGCACCATCGTCGCCGGGAGTATGGAGGATCTCACCGTGGAACAGGCCATCATCTCCGGTGTCGCGCACGACCGCAGCGAAGCCAAGGTCACCGTGGTCGGGGTGCCGGACAAGCCCGGTCAGGCGGCCGCGCTGTTCCGGGTGCTGGCGGAGTCCGAGCTCAACCTGGACATGATCGTGCAGAACGTCTCCACCCGCGGTTCGGGCCGCACCGACGTGTCGTTCACGCTGCCCAAGACGGACGGCTCGGTGGCGGTGCAGGCGCTGGGCAAGGTCAAGAACCAGGTCGGCTTCGAGGAGATCCTGTTCGACGATCACATCGGCAAGCTGTCGCTGGTCGGTGCGGGCATGCGCTCGCACCCGGGTGTGTCAGCCTCGTTCTTCGCCGCCCTGGCCGAATCCGGCATCAACGTGGAGATGATCTCGACCTCGGAGATCCGGATCTCGGTGGTCACCCGCGACACCGACCTGGACGCCGCGGTGCGCGCCGTGCACGACGCGTTCGAGCTGGGCAGCGAGGACGAGCAGGCAGTGGTCTACGGCGGGACCGGCCGATGAGCTCCGCTGGCGGCATGAAGGTCGGAGTCGTCGGGGCGACCGGGCAGGTCGGGGCCAAGGTTCGCAGCATCCTGCTCGAGCGGGGCTTTCCCATCGAGCAGATCCGGTTCTTCGCCTCCGCGCGCTCGGCCGGCGGTAGTTTGCCCTTTGCCGGTAAGAACATCCTGATCGAAGATGCGGCCACCGCCGACCCGTCCGGTCTCGACATCGCCATCTTCTCCGCGGGCGGGGGGACGTCCAAGGCGCTGGCCCCGAAGTTCGCCGCGGCCGGCGTCACCGTGATCGACAACAGCTCGGCCTGGCGGATGGACCCCGACGTCCCGCTCATCGTCAGCGAGGTCAATCCGCACGCCATCTCCCAGATGCGCAAGGGAATCATCGCCAACCCCAACTGCACCACGATGGCCGCGATGCCGGTGCTGAAGGTGCTGCACGACGAGGCCGGGCTTAGCCGGCTGATCGCGGCCACGTACCAGGCCGTGTCCGGCAGCGGCCTGGCCGGGGTGGAGGAGCTGGACAGCCAGGTGCAGAAGGCCGGCGCGCAAGCGTCCCAGCTCACCCACGACGGCTCGTCGGTCGACCTGGGGGAGCCGAGCAAGTATGTCCGTCCGATCGCCTTCAACGTGCTGCCGATGGCCGGTTCCATCGTCGACGACGGCGAGTTCGAGACCGACGAGGAGAAGAAGCTGCGCAACGAGAGCCGCAAGATCCTCGAGATTCCGGATCTGCGGGTCAGCGGAACGTGCGTCCGGGTGCCCGTCTTCACCGGCCACTCGCTGTCGATCAACGCCGAATTCACCCGGCCGCTGTCGGTGGCGCGCGCGCTGGAGTTGCTGGCCGATGCGCCGGGCGTGGAGCTGAGCGAGGTGCCGACACCGCTGCAGGCGGCCGGGCGCGATCCGAGCTACGTCGGCCGGGTGCGCCAGGACGGCGACAACGGGCTGGCGCTGTTCGTCTCCAACGACAACCTGCGCAAGGGGGCGGCGCTCAACACCGTGCAGATTGCGGAGTTGCTGCTCCAGCGCTGATGGCAGGCCAGCCAGCGCGGGGGAGCGGCCGGGACGCCGAGGGCGAGTTCCCGGTCAACGAGGCGTTTCGCCGCGAGGTCCGCGAGCGTGCGCTGGAGGTGGCCAGCCGCTTGACCATCGAGCGCGGCTGGCAGCACGTCCGTTTCGTCGAGGTGGCCGACGAGGTCGGGGTGTCCCGGCCGACGATGTATTCCGAGTTCGGCAGCAAGGCCGGGCTGGGGCAAGCCCTGGTGCTGGCCGAGACCACCACGTTCCTGACCGGCCTGGTGGCTGCGCTGGAAAGCCGGCCCGGCGATCTGAGTGCCGCGGCCAAGGCCGCCCTGCGTTACACCGTGGTCGCGGCCACCGACAACCGGCTGCTGCACGGGGTGCTGACCAGCGCCGGCGACCGTGACCTGCTTCAGTTGCTGACCTCGAAGTCGGGTGCGGTGCTGCCGCTGGTCGTGTCGGCCCTGATCGAGTGGTTCGCAGAGCACTTTCCGGATCAGCCCCGGCCGCTGCTCGACGAGCTGATCGAGGCGCTGGTCCGGCTGACGCTCTCGCACCTGGTGCAACCGACCCGGCCGCTGGACGAAACGCTGGCCTCGCTGGAACGCATCACCGATCTGGTCATCGCGGCCGGCCTGGCCGCTCGCGCCGGGCAGGTGCGCTGAGCCGCCTCAGCCGACGGGCAGCGGGCCGTTCCAGGGGAACGGTTCGATGTCGGAGAGCACCCGGTTGCGCTTGCGCCGGTTCAGGTGGTCGATGTAGAGCGTCCCCTGCAGGTGTTCGGTCTCGTGCACCAGGCAGCGGGCGAGAAAACCCGTGCCGGTGATCTCGATCGGCGCGCCGTGCTTGTCCTGGCCGGACACGGTCACCGCGTAGGGCCGGCCCAGGCTGGCGTAGGGGCCGGGGACCGAGAGGCAGCCCTCATCCATCTTCTGCTCCGGCCCGGTCTCGGCAATGATCCGGGGATTCACCATGTGGCCGCGGTGCGTCACGCCGTCGTCATCGTGGCAGTCGTAGACGAAGACGGCCTGGGCCACGCCGATCTGGTTGGCCGCCAGGCCCACGCCCTCGGCCACCTTCATGGTGGCGAACAGGTCCTCGATCAGTGTGCTGAGCTGCTCGTCGAAGGCGGTCACCGGCGCCGTCGGATGGTGCAGCACCGGGTCGCCGACGATGACCACCGGCCGAGCGGTGCCGGCCATCAGCGGGCCGGCTGGGTGCGGACGCCGTCCAGCACCAGTTCCAGCAGCCGAGAGTTCTGGGCGAAGCTGGCGTTGCGAGCCATGCACATGCCGCCGACCAGCTGCATCAGATCGGCGTGGTCGATGTCGGCCCGCGCCTGCCCGGCCTGCTGGGCCCGGGCCAGCACCAAGCCGGCCGCACTGGCCAGCTTCTCTCGCGAGGCCATCACGAAATCCGGGTTCTTCTCGAACGCCTCGTGCAGCTCGGTGAGGAAGGTCCGCTTGGACTCGGCGTAGCGCACGAAAGCCTGCAGCCACGCCACGAGGTCCGCCCACGGGTCGCCCTCCGCCTGCCGGGCCAGCGTCAGCAGACCATCGACGTCCTCGCGGTAGACCGCCTCGACCAGGTCGATCCGCTTCGGGAAATGCCGGTAGAGGGTGCCCACTCCGACGTCGGCCGCCTTGGCGATCTCGTCCATGGAGGCCTCGCTGCCTCGCGCGGCGAACACCTTGCGAGCCGCGGTGACCAGCCGGTCGTGGTTGCGGCGGGCGTCGGCCCGCATGGGCTTGCGTGCACCCGCCTCGTCCGCGGGAGCGTCGATCGGCGCCGTGGCCGTGCCGGTACTCATGTCTGCTGATTATCCCTGCATCTGGTTATTCCCGACAACGCCGGATGTGAGCCATCAGGCACTGCCGCCTAGTGAGTTGCGAAACCGGAGGGCCTCTCCGTATTGTTTCCGGAGGAAGCTTCCGTTTAACCATCGTAACCCGGTATTCAGTGCTAGGTAAGCCAGAGGGACACCACAGCCAATGTCATCCAACACAGTCCTCGATCGAGTCCCCGCCGGTGACTCCCGCAGCGCGCGCGGTCTCGCGCCGCGCGGGCTGGGTCGCCGCAAGATCAACCACGCCACGCTCGTCCTCGCCGTCATCCTGGTCAGCCAGCTGATGGTGGTGCTCGACGCGACCATCGTCAACGTCGCGTTGCCGGACATGAAGCGGGCCCTGCACTTCTCCGACGCCCAGCTTTCCTGGGTGCTCAACGCCTACACCCTGACCTTCGGCGGGCTGCTGCTGCTCGGCGCCCGCGCCGGTGACCTGCTGAGCCGCCGGATCACCTTCCTGTCCGGCATCGCCATCTTCACCCTCGCCTCCCTGGTCGGTGGCTTCGCGACCGCCGGCTGGTTCCTGCTCGCCGCCCGCGCGTTGCAGGGAGTCGGCGGCGCGCTGGCCGCTCCGTCGTCCCTGGCCCTGCTGACCACGATGTTCCCCGAGGGACGCGAGCGGATCCGTGCGATCGGCCTGTTCACCGTCGTCTCGATCAGCGGCGCCGCCATCGGCCTGATGGCCGGCGGCATGCTCACCCAGTGGGCCTCGTGGCGCTGGGTGCTGTTCGTCAACGCCCCGATCGGCTTCGTGGTCTTCCTGGTGGGCCGGTTCGTGCTGCCCGAGACCGCGCGCCGCAAGGGTCGTTTCGACCTCGGTGGCGCATTCACCTCCACCATCGGTATGGGCGGCCTTGTCTACGGCCTGGTCCGCGCCGCCTCCGACGGCTGGTCGGACCCGATCACCATCGGCTCCATGGTGCTGGGCGCGGTGCTGCTCGTCTCGTTCGTTCTGATCGAGGCCCGTGCCGCCGAGCCGATCACGCCGCTGCGGCTGTTCGACAACGCAGCTCGCAACGGTGCCAACGCCGCCCGCGGCCTGCTCATCGCCGGCATGTTCGGGATGTTCTTCTTCCTCACCCAGTACCTGCAGAACGTCCTGGGCTACAGCCCGCTCAAGACCGGCTTCGGCTTCCTGCCGATCCCGCTGTCGGTGTTCCTGTTCAGCCAGCTCACCAGCCGGGTGCTGGTGCACCGGATCAACGGCAAGCTGCTGATGATGTCCGGGCTCACTTTGTCCGGCATCGGTCTGGGACTGTCCAGCCAGCTCACCGCGCACTCGTCCTACCTGCAGATCCTGATCAGCCTGGTGTTGTTCGGGCTGGGCAACGGCATCTCCTTCGTCAGCCTGACCACGGCCGCGCTGACCGGCGTCCGGCCGGAGGATGCCGGGGCTGCGTCCGGCCTGATCAATGTGGCCCAGCAGCTGGGTGGCACCCTCGGGGTCGCGGTGCTGGTCACCGTGTTCGGCTCGGCCGCCAAGCACGTGACCCCGCTGGCGCACGGCAGCGCGCTCGATCAGGCCAACCACGTGTTCGTGCACGCCGCTGACACCGCCTTCGTCGTCGGCACGCTGTTCGTGGTCGCGGCCATCGTGCTGGTGGCGCTGACGGTCCGCACTCCGCGCACCGCCGAGATCGCCGAGCCGGAGCTGGCGCTGGTCGACTAGTCAGCCGCGAGCCGTCCTGCGCCTGAAGGACGTGTGGGCCGGCAGCCCGGAAGAGTTACGGCCTGGAGGGCCTGCCACCTGCGCGGTGGCAGGCCCTCGCTGGTTCGCGCTGACCGGCTGTTGCTGTGAGAAGGTGATGGGCATGTCCGAGATCGTCACCAGTGCCGCGAACCCGACGGTGAAGCGGGTTCGGGCGCTGGCCGACCGCAAGCACCGTCGTCGCCAGCAGGCCTACGTCGTCGAAGGTGTGCAGCCTGTCTGGCGGGCGGTCACGGCCGGCGCGACGATCGAGACGGTGGTGTGCGCGCCGGAGCTGCTGCGTAACGAAGCCGCGGTGCGGATGGTGGACGAGCTGGCCGCAGCGGGCACCCAGGTGGTCCGGATTACCGCCGAGCTGTTCGACCGGCTCTCCGACCGGGATGGGCCGGCCGGCCTGCTCGCCATCGTCAGCGGTGGGGTGGCGGGGCTGGATACCCTTACGGTGACGCATGATTCGGTGTTCCTGGCCCTGCACGAGCTGAGCACGCCGGGCAACATCGGCACCATCGTCAGGACCGCCGACGCGGCCGGTGCGAGCGGGGTGATCCTGCTCGGCGCCACCGCCGATCCGCTGTCCCCGGCCGCGGTGAAAGCATCGATGGGATCGCTGTTCTCGGTGGCGCTGGCCGCGGTGCCCACCGAGCCGGAGCTGCTGTCCTGGGCGCGTGGTGCAGGGCTGCACGTGTGCGCGCTGACCGGCGCCGGTTCGACCGATCTGTGGCAGGCCGAGCTGCCGCGACCGCTGCTCCTGCTGCTCGGTAACGAGGGCGCGGGATTGACTGAATCCCTGGTGACAGCGGCAGCTTCCCGAGTGCGGATCCCGATGGAAGGCACCGCCGAGTCGCTCAACGTCGCCGCGGCGGCGGCCGTCGTGCTGTACGAGCTCAAGCGCCGGGCCGGCTGAGCGCGACCCGGGCCACGTGCGCTGCCGGGCTACCCGTCGCCGGCCGGCCGCTGCTGCCGGTCCGAGGGCTGTTGCGGCGACTGGTCACCTGTCGGGACGGCAGCCGGCCGCTCGTCGGGCGGGTGCACCCGGGCCTGCTGCAGCACGCCGGTGCGCTGTGCTCTGGCGTCGCCGAGAAAGCTGATCGCCCAGTGGAAGACGGTGGAAACCCGGTTCTTGAAGCCGATCAGGTAGACGATGTGCACGCCCAGCCAGAGCAGCCAGGCGAGGAAGCCGAAGAACCGGAAGTCGCCCACGCTGGCGACAGCGCGGAACCGGCTGATGGTTGCCATGCTGCCCTTGTCGAAGTAGCGGAACTCGCCCTTCGGCGCGCGCCCGTTCAGCCGGCGCTGGATCTGCTCCGCGGCGTACTTGCCGCCCTGGATGGCCACTTGTGCCACCCCCGGGTAGTGCTTGAGGTTGATCATGTCGCCGAGCACGAAGATCTCCGGATGGCCTTGCAGCGTCAGGTCATCCTTGACCGAAAGCCGGCCGGCCCGGTCGATCTCGGTGCCGGTCTGCTCGGCGAGCTGCCGGCCGAGTGGCGAGGCCTGCACACCTGCCGCCCAGACCACGCAGCGGGTCGCGATCCGGGTCATGTGGTCGTGGGTGTCCCGCACGTCGATGCCGGTGGCGTCGACCCCGGTGACCATGGCGTTCAGCCAGACCTCGACGCCGAGCTTCTCCAACTGCTGCACGGTGCGCGCGGACAGCTTGTGCCCGAACGAGCCGAGCACCGAGTCGGCGGCGTCGATCAGCACCACCTTCGCGTCGGCCGGATCGATCGAGCGGAAGTTGCCCTTGAGGGTGCGGCGGGCCACCTCGGTCAGCTGCCCGGCCATCTCGACCCCGGTGGGCCCGGCGCCCACGACGACGAAGCGCATCCATTCGGCACGCTTGGCCGGGTCGGTCTCGAGTTCGGCGGCCTCGAACGCGCCGAAGATGCGCGCCCTCAGGTCCATCGCGTCGTCGATGCTCTTCAAGCCCGGCGCATCGGCGGCGAACTCGTCGTGGCCGAAGTAGGATGTGTCCGCGCCGGCTGCCACGATCAGGCTGTCGTAGGGCGTCACGGTCTCGATGCCTGCGGCCGTGGAGTGCACCTCGCGCGCGGCCACGTCGATGCGGGTCACGTCGCCCAGCAGCACCCGGACGTTCTTCTGCCGCCGCAGCACGTCCCGTGTCGGCGGCGCGATCTCGCCCTCGGACAGGATGCCGGTCGCCACCTGGTAGAGCAGCGGCTGGAACAGATGATGATTCAGCCGGCTGATCATGGTGACCTCGACATCGGCATGCTTGAGCTCCTTGGCGGCGAACAGGCCGCCGAAGCCTGATCCGATGATGACGACACGGTGGCGCTGTCCCAAATGCGGCTGGCTCATGGGTCCACTGTAGGCAGTCCCCGCGGCCGGCTCAGCGTCCCGTGAAGTGGGGCTTTCGGCCTTCCCGGCGCGCCTGCTCGGCCTCCGCCCGGTCCGCGGAATTCCAGCACGCCTCGAAAGCCGCCGCGACCGCTGCCGGCGACGGCCCGTCCGGGTCGATGCCGGCGAGTGCGAGCTTGTTGTAGCGGTGGGTCAGGGGGGCCAGTTCGGCCAGCTCACGGGCCCAGTCGAGCGCCTGTTCGACGGTGCCGATCCGGTCGATCAGCCCCCGGGCGAGCGCGAAGTCCGCCGAGTAGGTCTCGCAGCCGATGAGCAGCCCGCGGGCGGTGCCGCCGCCGGCCAGCTCGGCGATGCGGCGCACCGTCCAAGGGTCCACGGCCAGGCCGTTGCGGGCGGTCGGTATCGCAAAGCGCGCCGCGTCGACCGCGACGCGCACGTCACAAGCCAGCGCCAGCTGTACCCCGGCGCCGATCGCGGCACCGTTGATCGCGGCGATGACCGGCACCGGCCGGTCGGCGAGGCAGGCAAGCAGGTCGTACAGGGCATGCCGGAACTCGGCCCCGTACACGCCGGTGAGGTCGGCTCCGGCGCAGAACGCGCTGCCCGCACCGGTCAGCACGACGGCTCGGCCGGGCGCCTGCTGCACGGCCGCCTGAAGCTGCCGGCAGTGGTCCAGGTCGACGGCGTTGCGCCGTTCATGCCGATCGATGGTCAGTACGGTCACCCCGCCTGCGTGCTCGGCGGTGATCACGCTGCGCCGGGCCGCAACAGGGTCCGGACCGCGCGGCCGGCCGCCAGCTCGGCGAAGCAGTCCTCGATGTCGGCGATGCCCGCGGTGCCGGTCGCCAGCGGGGCGAGGTCGAGGGTGCCGCTGCGGATCAGCTCGAAGTAGCCGGGCAGGTCGGCCGCCGCGTCCAGCGAGCCGCCGACGCAGCCGACCAGGGTGCGCGCGAAGTGGAACAGTTCCAGCGCGCTGAACTCCACCTTGTCCGCCTGCCCACCGATGCCCACGACGCACAGGGTGCCGCCGCGTCGGGCCAGCCCCCAGCCGTCCCGGATGGTGCGCGCGGAGCCCACGCAGTCGAAGACGTAATCCGCGCCCGGCCCGGTCAGCCGGCGGACCTCCCGGCGCAGCCCGTCGTCGGCCAGCACGAACTCGGTCGCGCCCAGTTGTTCGGCCAACCCGCCGCGATCGGGATTGCGGTCGACCGCGATGATCCGCGCCGCACCGGCCAGCCGCGCGCCCATCACCGTCGACAATCCCACCCCGCCCAGGCCGAGCACCAGCACGGAGGCGCCGCTGTGCACCCGTGCCACCTTCCTGGCCGCGCCCACGCCGGTGGTCACCGCGCAGCCGAGCAGCGCGGCCGAGGTGTCATCGACATCGTCCGGAACGCGCACCACGGCGTTCTGGCGCACCACGGTCTGCTCGGCGAAGGAGGCAACCCCGAGGCCGGGATGCACCGGCTGCCCTGCCGAATCGATGGCATACGGTTCGGCCGCGCGATCGTTGCCGTGCACGCACAGGTGCGGCTCGCCGTTCTGGCAGAAGAAGCAGTCGCCGCACGGGCTGATCCAGAGCAGCACCACCCGGTCACCGGGGGACACCCGATCCACCTCGCTCCCGGTCTCGAGCACGGTTCCCGTCGCCTCGTGGCCGAGCACCGCGGGCAGCGGTTGCGCGAGCAGGCCGCGGGCCAGCGACAGGTCGCTGTGGCAGACACCGGTCGCGTCGATGCGGACCCGCACCTCGTCGGCGGCAACCGCCTTCAGTCTTATCGTTTCCAGCGCGATCGGTTGATCGGTGGCCCGCAGCACCGCTGCCCGGATCTCGGTCGGAAAGTCCATGGCACGAACGTACTCAACGCTGCGGTGTCGGCGGAGGCAGCTGTTCGACCGGCGGCCGGCTGCTCAGTTCAGTACCCGCTCGCGGCGGGCGATTGCGACCGCCTCGGTGCGTCCTGCGGCGCCCAGTTTGGCCAGCAGGTTCGACACGTGCACGCTCACTGTCTTCTCCGAGATGTACAGGCTGCGCGCGATCTGTCGGTTGGTGCGCCCGTCTGCGATCAGCCCGAGCACCTCGCGCTCCCGTGGGGTGAGCGCCGCCGGCGCATCCGGGCTTCGACGGGCCGGTACCGCGAGGGTGGCCAGTTGGTCGAGCAGTGGCCGGGCGCCCACCGAGCGGGCGAAGTCCCGCGCTGCGGCGGCACTGGCGGTCGCGCCGGTGAGATCGCCTGTGGCGCGCTGCAGGGAGGCCATTCGCGCGAGGCTGCGGGCCCGCTCGTACCGGGCCCCGTAGCCGAAGGCGTCTGCCGCGGCACTCCACAACTCGAGGAGTTCCGGCAGCGAGGGCGCGTTCTGCGCTGCCGCGGCATGCAGCAGCCGCCCCCGCTCGGCATGCCAGCGGGCCAACCAGGCACGTCCCTCCGGACCCAGCTCGTATGGCTTGTCCGTGCTCTTGTGCCGCAACGCCTCGATTGCAGGCTCGTGCGCGGCGGCCCAGGCGAGCAGCCGCGCCGGGTCGGCGCCGGCGACCACCGCGTCGGCGGCGAGCGCGGTGCCGGTCGCGATCAGCTTGATCTGGGCGAAGAAGACCGGCTGCCGCCAGCGTTGCGTCACTGTCGTCATGGCCTCGTCCAGGTGCTGCAGTGCCGAGTCCACGGGCGCGCTGCGCGCCAGCAACTCGGCCTCGGCAGCCGCCGCCCAGACCGCGATCTGCGGGTCGCGCCACCACTCGGCCCGGCTGGCCTCGGCCGGGCTCGGCGCCGGCTCGCCCCGCGCCGCCACCA
This sequence comes from Jatrophihabitans sp., assembly GCA_036261575.1. Taxonomy (GTDB): domain Bacteria; phylum Actinomycetota; class Actinomycetes; order Mycobacteriales; family Jatrophihabitantaceae; genus Jatrophihabitans_A. The sequence goes on along the minus strand of DATAKO010000150.1, from coordinate 9,165 downwards.
CCTGCACGCGGACGGCGGCCAACAGGTGCGCCGCGGCCATCGGCGCGGTCGGCTCGTCCAGCTCGGCCAGCGCCTGGTCCCAGTCGCCCGCCTCGAAGCGCACGATGGCACGGGTGCAGCGGATGACTGTGCCGTACGGGGACCAGCGCAGGCCGGCCGCATCGGCCACCGCCAGCGCCTCGGTGTAGGCAGCGATCGCGGTGTCGAAGTCGCCGGCCTCGTAGCTGACGGTGCCGATGTTGTAGCGGGCCCGCAGCTCGGTGGTCGAGGTCCCGGCCGCTGCGGCCGAGTCGGCCAGCTGCCGCAAGCTTGCGATCGCCTCGGCCGGCCGCTGCACCCGGCGGTGCAACACGACCAGGGTGGTACGGGCGTCCGCAGCGGCCCGTTGCGAGGCCGGATCGCCGAGCTCGTCGGCCAGCTGGACGGCCCGCTCGGCGACCGACACCGCCTCACGCCACTGGCTCAGCGCGTCCAGGATGCGGGCCCGCAGGCCCAGCAGGGTGACGGTGATGGCGCCCGGCCGCTGGTCGGCCACCAGCGAGAGCGCCTCGTCGGCCAGGTCGCGGGCGGCCAGCAGGTGATCGAGCACCAGCGACACGGCAGCGGCCTCGGCGAGCAGCGCTGCCCGGGCGGCGCGATCGGTTGCGGGGACGTGAGCCAGCTCGGCAGTCAGCAGTTCCCGGGCCCGGCTCGGGAAGCCGGCGCTCATCCGAGCCTCGGCGGCGGCACGAACGAGCTGCCAGCGGGGCCGCGGCGAGGCGAGCTCGGCATCGAGCAGCTCCAGCGCAAGCTCGTAGTGCTGCGCCGCTTCGGCGGGCGCGCCGACGCTCATCGCCTCGTCGCCGGCGCGGATGCCAGCGGCCAGCGACACCGGCAGGTCGTGTGCCGCGCGCGCATGGAACGCGAGCTCGGCATCGGAGCCGAGCTCGGGGTGCTCCTGCAGCACCCGGGTGAAGCCCGCGTGCAGGCGTACCCGCTCGCCTGGCAGCAGCTCGTCGTAGACGGCCTCACCCATCAGCGCGTGCCGGAACCCGTACGCGCTCGACTGCACGGCCTCGACCAGGTGCGCATCGACGGCCTCTCGCAGCGCCTCCTCCAACGCCGAATCGGTGGCCCCGGACAGCGCGCTGACCAGCTCGTGCCGGCACGGCCGGCCGGCCACGGCAAGCAGGCGGACCGTGTCGTGGGCCAGCTCGGACAGCCGGTCGACCCGGACCAGCAGCAGGTCGGCGAGTTCGGCGGGCAGCGTGCTGTCCGCGGTCGCCAGCTCCTCTGCGAAGAAGGCGTTCCCGTCGGCGCGGCTGACGATGGATCGGAGTTCGCTCGCCGTGACCTCCGGGTTCAGTGCCCGCACCAGCTCGGCCACCTCGGCGGCGGGGAGCGGGCTCAGATCGAGGCGGCTGACCTGGGCCAGGCGGGACCATTCGGCCCCCGTCCGGCGCAGCGGGTGCCGGCGGTGCAGGTCATCGCTGCGGTAGGACACCATGATGGTCAGCCGCTGATGGGACAGCCGCGTGAACAGGAAGGTCAGCAGGTCACGGGTCGACTGATCCGACCAGTGTGCGTCCTCGATGATGACCAGCAGCTGCGCCCGCTCGGCCAGCTGGTCGAAGGTAGCGCTGACCGCGTCGAAGACGGCCGCGCGGTCGATCCGATCGTCGGCGGGTGCGGCTGAGGCCGTGTCCCCGGCGGCCGCCCCATCGGCCGCGGCCGCGGCTCTCTCAGCGGACTTGCGTCGTCGGGACGGCAGCAGCCGGGTGGCGGCCGGGTGTACGGCGAGCACCTCGGCCAGCAGCTCCGGCTCCGTCTCGGCCAGGCGTCCGAAGATCTCGCTGATCGGAAGGAAGGGCAGCATCGTCTCGCCGAAGTCGACGCAGTGACCGACCAGGGTTCGTACCCCGTCGCGCTCGGCCGCCTCGATCAGTGCGGTGAGCAGCCGGGTCTTGCCGACACCGGCCTCGCCGGACAGCACGATGGCACCGGCCGAACCGTCCCGGGCCGCTTCCAGGACGGCGGACAGTTCGGCCAGTGGCTGCTCGCGTCCGACGAGCGGGGTCCTGGGTCGGGGCACGTCCACCATTCTGGCGGCCGGCTCCGACATCGTCGCGGTCATTTCGGCGAGCCTGCGTCAGGCTGCGTGGTGCCGGCGGATCTCCCGCCAGCGCAGCAGCCGGCCGCGGTGGTGGCTGCGGCGGGCGGCGGTCCGGTACTGCCGGGCGACCTGCTGTTGCCGGTAGCTGATCTCGGCGTCGGTCCCGATGATGTCGTGCATGCTCATGGCTGGTGCCTTCCGGTTCTCGTTGCTGACACCGGAGACGATGCTCGCCTGAGCAGGCCCCGGGCATCGGGCAGATTCCCTAGGTCGCGGCCAGCCAGCCGGGCTAGGAGGGTGGCCGGCCGGCCTGAGGCATCGGACTGCTGATCCTCAGGCGAGGCTGCGCAGGATGGCTGCCAGCCGATCCCGGTCGGCCGCGGACAGCGGCTCGAACAGCGCGGCCGTCGCCCGGGCCTGGGCGCGATGCAGCTCGCCGACCAGCGCTTGCCCGGCGGCGGTCAGCGTTGCCAGGGTCGCCCGGCGGTCACGGGCGTCCGGCCGGCGCTCGATGAGTCCCTTGGCCTCCAGTGCGTCCACCACCTCGGTGGTGGATCGGGGTGCGATCCGAAGGTGCTCGGACAGTTCGTTCAGTCGCAGCCGATCGTGCCGGGCCAGCACCATCAGCGCGCGGGACTGCGACGGCGAGATGTCCCACCGCGCCAGGTCCTGTTTCGAGGCGTGCCGAAGGCGGCGCGCCACTGCCCAGAACAGCTCTGGCAGGCCTGCTTCGTCCGGGTCGACCCGCTCGTGCGCCATGCGGAATAGCCTAGCGCAAGAAGATGTTGTAGCCTCATCTTGAGGTTACCTCAGTAAGTCTGGCTCAGGTCCCAGCCGAGGTGGCTTGCTGCGAACGTCGGAGGTTGCCCATGACAAGCCCACATCCCCGCCGGCTCGGACACGGCGCCAAACCCAGCGCTGCGGAGAAGAAGCAGGCGCGCGAGGTCTCGTTGCGACGCGTCGGCGCGCTGTTCACGCCATACCGGCTGCCGCTCGCCATCGTGGTCGCGATCATCGTCGCGTCCTCGATCGTCGGCATGGCCTCGCCCTTCCTGCTGCGGGCGGTGCTCGATCGCGCCCTGCCGGAGCAGAACGTCTCGCTGCTCAGCTGGCTGGTCGCCGGGATGATCGCGGTCGCCGCCGTCACCTCGGTGCTCGGCGTGATCCAGACCTGGATCTCCACCCGGGTCGGTCAGCAGGTCATGCACCGGTTGCGCACAGAAGTGTTCACCCACCTGCAGCGGCAATCGCTCAACTTCTTCACCAGCACCCGCACCGGTGAGGTGCAGTCGAGGATCACCAACGATATCGGCGGTATGGAAGGTGTCGTCACCTCGACTGCCACCTCGATCGCTGCCAACCTGACCACTGTGGTCGCGACCGCCGTGGCCATGTTGGCCCTGTCCTGGCAGCTGTCACTGATCTCGCTGGTGGTGATGCCGCCGGCGATCTACCTGACTCGCAAGGTGGCCGGTCTACGACGCGAGATCACCGCGCAGCGCCAGCGAGAACTGGCCGACCTGAACGTGACCATCGAGGAGGGGCTGTCGGTCGGAGGCATCCAGCTGAGCAAGACGCTCGGCACCGGGGCGGCGCTCATCCAGCGCTTCACCGAGTCCTCCGCGCGGCTGATCGACCTCGAACTGCGCTCCGAGCTCGCCGGTCGCTGGCGGATGGCGTTCATGAGCGTGCTGTTCGCTGCGATCCCTGCCGTCATCTACCTCAGCGCCGGGTTGCCGTTCACCGCCGGCCGGCTCAGCCTCGGCACCCTGATCGCGTTCACCGGGCTGCAGAACGGCCTGTTCCGGCCGCTGCTCGGCCTGCTCAATGTGGGCGTCAGCCTGACCAGCTCGCTGGCGCTGTTCGCTCGCATCTTCGAGTATCTGGACCTCCCGGTGGAGATCGCCGATCCGGTCCAGCCGCGACGGCTGGCCGACCCGCGCGGCCACGTCCGGCTGAGCGAGGTGACCTTTGCCTACCCGGGCAGTGCCACCGCTGCGGTGGCAGGCCTCAACCTGGACGTCCCGGCCGGCAGCACACTGGCGCTGGTCGGCGAGACCGGCTCGGGCAAGAGCACCATCGCCTCCCTCATCAGCAGGCTCTACGACCCGACCGGGGGCAGCGTGAGCATCGACGGCGTGGATCTGCGTGAGCTCTCGCTGGCGCAGCTGAGCGAGCTGGTAGGCGTCGTCAGCCAGGAGACCTACCTGATGCACACGACGGTGCGGGAGAACCTCCGCTACGCCAAGCCCGCGGCCACCGATGCCGAGATCGAGCAGGCCGCTCGGGCAGCTCAGATCCACGAGCTCATCTCATCCCTGCCCGAAGGCTACGAGACGATGGTCGGTTCCCGCGGGCATCGCTTCTCCGGCGGCGAGCGGCAGCGGATCGCGATCGCGCGCACGCTGCTGCGCGACCCGAAGATCCTGGTGCTGGACGAGGCGACCAGCGCGCTGGACACCGAGACCGAACGCGCCGTGCAGCAGGCCTTCGACGAGTTGGCGGCCGGGCGCACCACCATCGTGATCGCGCATCGGCTGTCCACCGTGCGCAGCGCGGACCAGATCGTGGTCATAGACGCCGGACGCGTGCTGGAGTCGGGCACACACGAGAGCCTGCTCGCACGCAACGGGCGGTACGCCGCGCTCGCGGCTTGATCACGATTGGAGTGGTGTTGCCAGGCTTGTCATGCTGGTGTGGCAGGGTGTGTGGGTCGCAGCAATTACTTAAGGAATCCACACATGACTGACCCGAACCACCCCGACTCCGGCCAGCCCGATTGGTCGCGTCCCGCTCAGCAGCAGCCGCCCCTCCCCGGCCAGCCGGTGCAGGGCGGTTATCCGCCGCCCTCCGGGCACGAGCAGCCCGGCAACCAGCAGGCGGGCGGTTACCAGCAGGCGGGTGGCTACCAGCAGCCCGGCCCGTACGGGCAGCCGGCCGGCTACGGCCAGCCGGGTGCGGTGCCGCCGGCCGCCGGTTACGCGCCGCCGGCATATCCTGCCGCAGCCCCGGCCAAGCGCAGCACCGGCAAGATCCTCGCGATCGTCGGCGGCGCGCTGGTCGTGGTGGTGGTCGCCGCGGTGATCATCGCAAGCCTGGTGAACAAGCACAGTGACAAGCTGGCCCGGCAGCACTCCTTCGAGGTGCCGAACAGCGCGGGCGGCTACGTCCTGCAGAAGAACGACAGCGCGAACCAGGTCAGCTCCGCGATGCTGGACAGCCTCAAGAACTCCGACACCGACGGCGTCTGGAACAACCCGAAGATCGGCGTCTATGGCAAGGACGCTACCGGCGAGCCGGAGGTCATCCTGCTCGGCCTGAACGTGGCGGACTCGCAGGGCCTCACCCGCGAGATGGGCACCCACTCGGTGTCCGACGAGGCCAAGGCTGTGCTCAAGGGCGCCGGCCTGACCGATGCCAAGGACTACGACGCGGGCAAGTTCGGCGGCGTGCTCAAGTGTGGCTCGCTGCCCAGCGGCGCCCAGCCGATCGCGACCTGCGTGTGGCTGGACCACTCGACCATGGGCATGGTCCTGCAGATCTCCGGCACGCCGGATTCCGCCGCGACCGCGGCCAAGGCGATCCGCGAGGCCGGCGAGAAGTAGCCGTCAGCCCCCATTCGGCGTGTCCCGGGTGCGCGATAGCGTTTGCCGGGGCACGCCGAATTCGCGTCTCTGCCGGCGTTTCATGGTCTGGGTGAGGGGTCATCACGAGTAGCGGGCAGCCACGGATCGCGTCGCTCATCGCCGTGACGGGCGTCGGGGCGCTGGCCACGGACACCTATGTGTCCTCGCTGCCGCAGGTGCAACGGACGCTGCCCACGACCGCGGCGCTGGCCCAGCTCACCATGACCGCGTTCATCGCGGGTTCCGCGGCCGGCCAGCTGCTGTCCGGCCCGATCAGCGATGCTCGTGGCCGGCGCCGGATGGTGATCGTCAGCTGCGTGGTGTTCACCGTGACCTCGCTGCTGTGCATGCTCGCCGGCTCAGGGCTGCTGCTGGTGGCCGACCGTGCAGTGCAGGGGCTGGCCGCGGGGGTAGGCACCGCCGTGGGCCGGGCGATGGTGACCGACTCCTACGAGCGCCGGCGTGCCGCGCTCGTGTTCGGCACCATGGCTTCGGTCAGCCTGCTCGGTCCGGTGATCGCGCCCGGCATCGGGGCGAGCCTGCTCGCCTTCGGCAGCTGGCGGGTGGTGTTCCTGTTCCTGGCGGTCATCGGGGTCGTCATGACGCTGATGTCGGTGTTGGGGCTGCCCGAGACGCTGCCGGCGCAGGCGCGACACGGCGGTGGCCTCCGGCTTACCTGGCTGCGGGTCCAGGACCTGATCGCGGACCCGGCCTTCCGCGGGCCGGTACTGATCCAGTGCCTGCTCACCGCCGGCTTCTTCGTCTACATCGGCGGCTCTTCCTTCGTCCTGCAGTCGCAGCTGCACTTCAGCCCCCGTCGCTACGCGCTGCTGTTCACCACCAACGCGGTGGTGATGGTGTCGGCTGCGGTGATCTTCCGGCTGACTGTCGACCGCTTCGGCCCGCACCTGTTGCGGCGGCTGGGCATCGCGATCTCGGCCACCGCGATCTTCCTGCTGCTGGCCGCCGCCCTGCTGTCGCCTGGATTCCAGCCGCCTGCTGCGCTGGTGTGGATCCTGCTCGCGGGCATGGTCGGGCCGATGGGTTTCAGCATCGCCGGCACGACGGTGATCGCGCTGGAAGCGGGCCGGCGGGCACCGGGCGCGGCGTCGTCGCTGGCCGGCGGGCTGCCCTTCCTCGCCGGGGCGGCCGCAACCCCGCTCACCGGCCTGCTCGGACAGCAGACCGTGCTGACGCTCGCCGGCTGCAGCTCTGCCCTGTTCGCGTTGGCGATTCTCACCTACTGGCGCTACCGCCGGGTGCGCCCGGCACCGGCCGCGGTGGGCGTGGTCAGCCCAGATCCCGCCGACCCAGCTGCCAGACCGCCCCAGCGGCCGCCAGCGCGCTGACGACCAGCAGCGTGCTGACGGCCGCCGCCGGCACCGGTTCGCCCGGTGCGGTCGGCACGTGGGTGAACGGCGACAGGTCCAGCAGCCACCGTGGCAGTCGCAACACCGGCCCGAGCAACCCCAGCACCGCGCAGCCGCCGAGCAGCGCCCAGCCTGCGGTCGCCGCAGTGCGACGCACGCTGTAGAGCAAGGCACACGCCGCGATGACCGTCCAGGCAGCGGGTATCAGCACCAGGCTGGTGCCGAGCAGCCGGAGCGCCTCGCCGCGCGCAACGCCCGCTGCCAGACCGACCGCGGCCAGCAACCCGGCCGTCCCGAGCAGCGCCGCGACCAGCTGCGTCGCGAACCAGCGGCGGCGCCCGACCGATCCGGACAGCAGCAGCTCCAGCCGGCCGGACGCCTCCTCGGCCTGGGCGGCGACCAGTGCCGCCAGGCCGTACCCGGTCAGGATGAGCGCGCCGGCATTGAGCGAGGAGCCGAGAAACCCGTCGGCCAGATCGGAGGAGCCGCCGAGCTCGGTGAGCAGCCGCCTGGTCGCGGCGCTGTCACCGAGGGCCGTGACGGAGGAGGCCAGGCCACCGAACAGGGCACCGAAGACGAGTACACCGGCAAGCCAGCTCAGCCAGCCGGTCCGGCTCAGCCGCACGGTGAGCGCTACCGGGCTGCGCAGCCACGGCGCTGCCGTGGCACGCCCGGCTCGGGCCGCCAGCATCCCGGAGAAGAGATCGCGCCGCTGCTGCAGCACGAAGGCGAGCCGGATCAGCGCGCCGCCGGCCAGCAGCGGCAGCACCAGCGGCCACCAGCGGTCGCCGTGGAAGGGACGCATCCGCTCTGCCCAGCCGAGCGGTGTCAACCAGCCGAGCCAGCCGACCTCGGTGTCGCCCAGCAACCGCAGCACGTAGCAGCAGCCGAGCACCAGCAGGCTCAGCGCGCGGGCGGTCCGGGCGCTCTCGACAAGCTGGGCGGCCACGGCGGCGACGCCGGCGAAGCACAGGCCTACCCCGGCCCACGCTCCGGCGTAGGTCAGGCAACCAGCAGCAGGTAGCCCGGCGGCGAGTCCGCCCAGCACCACGGCGACGTCCAGCGCGGCAACGGCAAGGGCAACAGTCCAGAGCGCTGCTGCCAGCGGTGCGGCCCGTCCCACCGCGGTGGCGGCGAGCAGTTCGAGGGCGCCGCTCTGCTCGTCGGCGCGGGTGTGGCGAACGACCAACAGGATGGCCAGGCAGGCCAGCAGCACCGCGCCGAGGACCAGCGACCGCCAGCTCACCAGGTCGCCGAGCGAGGCCGGCAGCGGCAGCGGTCCGTAGATTGCGGTGATCGCGCGGCTGCCGGCCAGCGCCGCTGCGAACTGATCGCGATCGAGCTGAGTGGGGTAGAGGGAGCGAAAGCTGAAAGCGGTGCCCAGCATGACGGCCAACAGCAGGTAGCCCCAGGCCGGCAGCATCGCCCGGTCGCGGCGCAGCGCCAACCGGAGCAGGGTCACGTCGGCTCCTGGTCGTACAGGCTGAGAAAGACGGCGTCCAAGGACGGCGGCTGACTCGTCAGCGACTGCACGCCGAGCCTGCTGACGCGATCCAGGAATGCGTCCAGCTCGGCGGCCGCCAGGGTGCCGCTGATGCGGTTCCCGCTTACCTGCACGCCGGAAAACTGATTGGTCAGCGTTGCCAGGGGCTGCCGGACGACTGCCTCGACCCGGATCCGGCCGCCGGCCCGCAGCTCGGCCAGCGTGCCGCTGCGCACCGTCCGGCCGTCCCGGATGATCGTGACGCGGTCAGCCAGCGCCTCGACCTCGGACATGATGTGGCTGCTGAGCAGGATGGTGCGCCCGGCCGCCCGCTCCTGCTGGATGCAGCTGGCGAACACGTTCTCCATCAGTGGATCAAGTCCGGCGGTGGGCTCGTCCAGCATCAGCAGTTCCGCGGTGCCGGCGAGCGCGGCAATCAGCGCGACCTTCTGCCGGTTGCCCTTGGAGTAGCTGCGACAACGCCGGGTCGGGTCCAGCCGGAACCGCTCGATGAGCTCGGCGCGACGGCCACGATCCAGGCCGCCCCGCAGTCCGCCCAGCAGGTCGATCACCTCGCCGCCGGTGAGGTTCGGC
>DATAKO010000146.1:0-11682 GCA_036261575.1 Jatrophihabitans sp. | reverse complement strand
CGCGTCCAGGTAGGCATGCACATCGGCGCCGCGGAAGGCGTAGATCGCCTGTTTCGGGTCGCCGATCAGCACCAGCGTCGCGGCCCCGTGGAACGCCCGCCGCAGGATGTCCCACTGGACCGGGTCGGTGTCCTGGAACTCATCCACCAGCACGACCCGGTACCGGCCCTGCAGCCGGGCGGCGGCGGCCGGGCCGGTGTCCGGGTCGGTGAGGGTGGATTGCAGGCGGGTGAGAAGGTCGTCGAAGCCGAGGATGCGCCGGGCTCGCTTGCGGGCGTCGACGTCCTCGCGGACTTTGCGTGCGAACCGGACCCGCAGATCGGGAGCGCTGTCGCGGGCGGCGGTGTCGGGGACGAGGGTGGCCTGTTCGTCGTGGACGGCGGCGCGGGCGACCTCGAGCGCCTGTGCTTGTGTCATGGGCACGAATGTCACGTAGTCGCCGGCCCACATCCGCACGTACAGGTCGCGGGCGACCTCGTCGACGAGGTCGTCGATGCTTTCGACCAGGGTCGCGTCGGCGTCGAGGTCGGCCGCGGTGCCCAGGCCGATGAGCATCTGCTGGCAAAATTGGTGTGTGGTGGCCACGGTCGCTGCGTCGAAGCCGGCCAGCGCGGTTGCCAGCCGTGCCCGACGGTTTGCGACTTCGGTGTCGTCGCCGATGGCCAGGTGGCGCAGGAGGACGTCGCCGGTCTGGGTGCGGGCGGTGGCCGGGTCGCTCAGGCCGTCGCGGGCGGTCACGAGGCGTTCCCGGACCCGGTCGCGAAGTTCCTGGGTGGCGGCGCGGCCAAAGGTCACGACGAGCATGTCGTCGAGCTGGCAGACGCCCTCGGCGACATAGCGGGTGACGAGTCCGGCGATGGTGAACGTTTTGCCGGTGCCGGCGCTGGCTTCCAGAACGGTCGTGCCGGTCGGCAGCGGGCCGTACAGGTCGAATATGGCGCTCATTAGCTCACCTGCTCATGTGACAGGAGCGGCTCCCACACGGCACGGGCCAGCACGCCGAACCGGGTCGTCTCGTCGGCAAACAGCCCGGTCTCCTGTTGCGCGAGCGGACCGGCCTGGAGCTCGTCCAAGCCGACAGCGCCGCCGTAGAGCAGGACATGTTCGGGATCGGTGTTCTCCGGGAACATCCCGGCCCACTTCTGGCTGGCTTTACTGAGTGCGTTGTCGTGCGTGAAACCGCGGCGGCGAGCGTCGGCATAGGCCTCCGACGTCGCGATCGCCATCGGCAGCGGAGAGGTCAGGCCCCGGTCGCGCAGCTGCACCAGCCAGGTCAGCACCATTCGCGCCTGTTCGGCGTCGAGCCCAGAGAGGTAGGAGCGGCGGGCGCCGCCGCTGCCGCGACCGATCGTGACCGCACCCGCTACATCGGCGTTGCTGGCGGTCAGCGCCAGGTACTGGATCCACGCCGCCAGGCGGTGCTTCGCGCCGAGGGAGGAGTAGATCACGGTGAGGATGTCGCGGCCCCGGATGCCGGTCACGGTCCCGGTCAGTCTCCGGCCGTCCGCGAGCTGCGCGTGCACGTCGGCGGCGGTCGCGGGTAGGGCGAGTTCGACGGCGGCGGCGTCGAGGATGCGTTTGGCTGTCGGCCCGACGTCGGTGAGCACGAGCCGGCCGAGCCGCGCCGGCGGCAGGGTGCCGCTGAGGAACTCCAGCCGGGCGATGTCCTCGATCGTGTGACCTTCCAGTAGCCGGCGCAGGATGCGGTCACCGACGCCCCACTTCTCCAGCGAGTCGAGCTCGATCGGCAGGTCGTCGGACGGGTCGTCATCGGCGGTCACGGTCGAGACCTGAAGCCGTTGCCGGAGGAATCCCTTCGCTGGATGCTGGAAGAACCGGATCAGGTCATCGACGTTCACATCGCCCGTTGCGGCCGCCGGCAGTGGCCGGGCCAGGACCGGTGGGGCCGGGGTGCGGGGCCCGGCGGCGGCGCGGGCACCGGCGAGGGCGACCGGGTCGAAGGAGAACGGGTCGGCGGTGCCGGTCAGCTCGCCTGGGGTGAAGTTGCGGGCATCGAAGGGCTGCAGCGGATGCCGCGTGACGACGGAGCCGGCGGCGGTCGTGGCGTCGATGGTGTCGAGGAGTTCGGCGAGCGGCACGCAGGGCGGGACGTCCGCGCCGCTGCGCGGGTCGCTGCCGGTGTAGGTGACGATCAGCTTGTCCTGTGCGGCCATGATCGCGTCGAGGAACAGCTGCCGGTCCTCGCTGCGCACATCGCGTTCGCCGGTTCGCGGCGCTCGTGCGAGTACGTCGTCGCCGTCGCTGATGCCGTGCCGGGGGAACGCGCCGTCGTCCATGCCGAGCAGGCACACGACGCGGTGCGGCACGGACCGCATCGGGACCAGCGTGCAGACGGTCAGGCTGCCGGTCCGGAAACTGGCCCGGGTCGGGCGGCCGGCCAGCCGGTGCGCGAGCAGGCTGGCGACGTCGCCGATGCCCAGGCGTACGGCCGAGCCGGCACCGGTCTCGGCGACCTCGTCCAGTTCGCTGCGAACTTGAATGTCCTGCCACGTCTGCTCAGCCTGACCGAGCCCGAAGACCGTGTCGGCCAGCAGTGCGGCCCATTCGCCGATCGTGTGGTCGCCGGCCATCGCCTCCACCGCGGTCTCGACCCGGTCCAGCAGCTCGGCGAACCGGCCCGCCAGGTCGAGATCGCCGCTGTCCACATCATCCAGCGGCAACGTCTCACCGACCGCGACACCGTGTTCCTCCATGGCCGCGCCGAGCAGCACCCGGTCCAGCGCCGCCCGCCACGTGCCCTGCGCGAACCGGTCCAGGCCGTACGGGGCACGATGCGCAGCATCCAGGCCCCACCGGGCTCCCGCGGTGACCGCCCAGCCGCGGATCCGCTCCACGCCGTCGTCATCGAAGCCGAACGCGCGCCGGACCGGCCCCGCACTGACGAGGTCTAGTAGTCCGGTCGCGGTGACCCGCGACCGGACGAGGTCCAGGACTTGGGCCAGCAGGTTCAGCATCGGGTTCGTCTGCTGCAACGACCGGTCGGCCAGCTTCACTCGCAGCACCGCCGCCGGATGCCCACCGGACTGCTCGGCCATCCCGAACGACGCCGCGATCAGCGGCGCGAACGTTTCGATGTCCGGGCACATGATCACGACATCCCGAGGTTCCAGATCCGGATCGGCCGCCAGCGCCGCAAGGATGGCCTCTCGCAGCACCTCGACCTGCCTGGCTCGGCCGTGGCAGGCGTGCACCGTGACCGAGCCGTCCACGGCCGCGGTCGGGGCCGGCGGCCGATCGGCGGTCAGGTCAGCCTGCAGCCGGCCCAGCAGTGTGCCCGGCCGGCTTGGGCCTGGGTGGTGCTCGTTCCCGGTCTCTGGTGCGTGCAGCCGCAGCAGCGTGTGCAGTTCCACCATGTCGCGCGACATCGACGCCAGGAACGGGTTCGCGGCCGGGCTCACCACACCGCGCCGCGGTCCCGGTTCTAACGCCGAGCTGCTGACGGTGTCCCAAAGCGCGGGGGAGGGATGGTGCAGCCATAGATGCACGTCCTGTCGGCGCGCGATTGCGGCCAGCACCTGTAGCCGGGACGGCGACATCCGCGACAGGCCGAATACCGACCACCGTTCCGGCAGGCCCGGCACGGCCAGGTCCGTACACGCATCGTCAAGGAGCTCCGCCGGTGCGGGCACCTGAACCTCCGATCGCAGGTGCCGCCACAACTGGGCCTGCCACACCAGGTCGGGCGGCAGCGGGGACCCGTCACCTTGCTCATCCCTCCCGGCCGCCCAGCCGGTCAGCATGTCCGGTCGGGCCGATGCATACGCGCCGAAAAGCCGGGCCAGTTTCGCCGCGACCGCGTACCGACGGCCCCGGTCAGCCCCTACTCCCAGGTGCAGGGCGAGGACCCGGAACGCCGGATCGGGGGCGACCGCGTCGATCGTCGACATCAGCGGCCACACCAGCCGCTCCGGCGCCCACGCCTCCACACTCGCCCGGTACTGCTCATCCGCGCCGGCCAGCGCCTCGTCCAGCACCTGCTTGTACAGCGGGAACCGGATGTTCGCGCACACTCCGTCACCATCGACTGCGCCCAGCCGGTGACTCAACTGCTGCGCCAGCCACCGCTCCACACCCCGGCTCGGCACCGCAACCACCTCCGGGGCGAACGGGTCGCGATTCGGCTGTGCGAGTAGGTGAGCCAGTCCAAGAGCGAGGGCGTCGGCCCGCTCAGCACGGTGCACCGTCAGCACTGGGCACCGTTTGTCGTCGTCACGCGACCGAGCCTAGGGGAGGGGTCTGTCGGTTTCCGCCCGGTTGTAGCGTCCGATGCCCAACGGCGCCTACCTTTCGTGCATGGGACAGCCCGCCAGCTCGAGCGACGACCTGGCCCAGTGGTTCGTGCTCGCCTCCAGCTCATCGCCCCGCGCCGGGCTCGCCGACCAAGCGGCCCACGAACCGACGGGCCTACCCGGACGCTGATCTTGTCGAATTAATATACGTCGAGACGACGTTTCTGTTCGACAGCCACAGCTCGGCGCCCGGGCGGGAGGAGCGAACCGTGGCCGCATGGCGCATGGTCCCCGGCGAAGCCCTAGCCCGCGACCGCACCCGACAGGCGGGATACCCGCTTTACCCTGATCTGCTCGCTGCCGGCTACGAACGTGGTCATATCATCGCCCGTGCTTGGAGCACCACGCATCCGGGCTGGATCACCATGGACCTGTCCGGATTCACATTTGGGCAGAACCAGTTCGTATGCCACTTCTCCGACGGTGTCTACGGGCCCTATTCGCTGTCCCTTCCGGCCGGGTCCGTGTTCTACGACAACGGCAAGACCTGTATGGATCAACAGGCCGGCGATCACGTGTGGGTCACCGTCGGCGGGGTCGAGTCCAACCAGCTCACCGTGGCTACACCGCCGCCGGCCTCGACCCCGCCGCCGTCACAGGCGCCTACCCGTTCCTACGCGGTCGATGATGCCATCCTAGGCGGGTCCTGCCTACAGAATTCCGCCACCGGCGGCACCTGGTACCGGCAGTACAACTGCGACGGCACATGGGTGGCCGATGGCATTCAGGTCGCGGTGTCGTGTGCGCAGTCCGGCCCGGGCTACGTGGTCAACAACTACGGCACATACCAGACATGGGTCTGGTTCGGGCGCACCGCGTCAGGGCAATGGGTGCGCGCGGCGGCCATCTGGAACGCCGACGGCGACGACGGCAACCCGCACTGCTGATCCTGCATTCGGCGGGGCCCAGAGATCTGGGTCCCGCCGGATTCATGCAGTCAGCCCGCGGATCCTTTCGGGCGGCTTTGGGCCGCCCTCCGTGAGCGCGGGCGGATAGCACGGGGTCGTTCCGATGTTCCGAGATCGGTAGTGCTGCACTTGCGTTGTGTCGACCCGTTGTGGGTGCACCCTCGACCGTGATCGCATGGCTGAACATCCCGCTGGCCCGCAACGTTTCCGTTGCGTTGAACTCGCCGACCTGCTCCGCGTCCTGCTCGACAGGTCACACGACAGCGGGAAAGCAGGCTCAGACCCGGCCTCTGCTGACCAGGCGAAGCCCGACGAGGCAGGCCGGAAATTCGTCACCTACACACCGGTGCCCGATGAACCGCCCTAGCACTCTGCACCCTGCGCAACCGGCCGTATGCGGGCCGCACGTCCGGACGAATCCACGCGCCCGGGTGTCGACCTCTCGAAGTCCCTTTTCACCGTAGGCGGTGACCCCGGGCCCCGGATCCGGGCCGCCGCGTTCGCTCACGCCAACAGCGATCCCCACTACGCCGCGGCGCTTGAGCTGTTCGGCTCCACCCGACCTGAAATGGGTCGACCTGTACAAGGTATTTGAGCTGCTGCAGCACGCGGCTGGTGGCAATCGCGGCGCACGCAGGCGTGTCGGAGAACCACGTTTCGGCTTTCACCAGCAGCGCGAACTACGCCGGGGTCAGCGGCCTCGACGCCCGCCACGCCGTACCGCGGAAACAGCCATCGAAACGCACAATGACACTGCCCGAGGGCCGCGAATTCATCGCCTCCATGCTTAGGCACTGGACCTGACCCCGGCAGGCAACCGTGTTGCCAGCACGCCCCGCACAGGCCTGAGCGCGGCACGATGCGTAGTGCCGGCGGTCACCACGCCGGGAGTGTGCCCTGCCAGGGATGACCGGCCGGTAGGCCGACGCGCGGGTCGAGGGCCAGTGGCCGGTAGTCCGGAGGAAGCAGAACAGGTGCCGCAGAGGTGGGTGCCTCCAAGAGGTCCCACCGGTCGCGGTAACCGCGGAACACCGGCTCGAAAGTGTGCGCGGCGGCAACAGAAGTGTTCCGTTTCCCTGCCGGCACACCGGGCTCGGTGAGCCAGTTGCGATAGGCGATCCAGAATCCGGCGGCGATGTGGTCGCGCGGGACGACGAAGCTGACGGGCGCCTCCCACGCTGTCGGCGGCAGCGTGACCAGCACGTACCACTCTCGGTCTGTTCTCGCAGGCAGCAGGCTCTTCGCGCCGAGGACCCAGTTCGGCTTCTGATGCGAACGGGAGGCTTTCACCTGCACCGAGATCATGATCGACGAGTCGGCGCTGGCGGCGAGGACATCGGTGCGTTCAATTCCGTCGCGGGTGAGCGCGACGGCCCAGCCGAGACCGGACAGCACGGTGCAGACCCAGTGTTCGCCGGTGGATTTCGTGAGCTTGCGGTCTGTCACGCAAGCGATGCTAGCGCCAGCGTCTCACAGTCGGAGGCGCATCGGTTTTCTCTCGCGAGGAGACGACATTCGCGCCAGCGATACCGATGCCGGTGCGCGGGCATCACTCGGGCAGCAGGCCGTGCTCGCCGCGCGCTGTGGCTAGAAGCCGACTGCCGCGGGGGAGGAGCACGACGGCGACGCCTGTCCCGAATCCGGCGAGCAGCACGTCCTCGCGCGCGAGCCGGGCCAAGTCCGGACGCAGCTCCGGCGTGGTCGATAGGTCACCGCGCCCGGCAGCTTCGATCAGCTGCATGTCGCCGAAATGGGCGAGAATCTGCTGGTCGGTGCGGAACACCCCACGATGACTACGGCGTTCGCTCATGCGTTCGATTATGGCGGTAGGGAACGAGCCCGTAAACCCGGGGTGGCCAGTCCAGCTGATGTCGTTGCGCTGTGGCCGCGCAAGGCCCGGTTCGCTGCACGTTTCGCCGTGCCAGCTTCGGGTCTTCGCCTGAGAGGCACTCCGTGCGGGAGATTTGAACGTGAGCGTTCATCCGCGTGTCCGGGCGGTTCGTGGGCCGGCCAGCTGCGAATAGGGACACGCCCAGTCAGGCTTCAGCGATACGGCGGTAGCTGATTGCCGGGAGCGCACCGTCCGGCACCATCCCCTCCATGAGTGACAACCACGCTTCGGTGAGGGCACTTCAGGTCGCTGGCGCCGTTACTGCACTGCGCTCCAGGTTCCCCGCTACGTGCTTCCGTGCCCACACCTCCAGCGGCCGCGGCCTCACGGTCGGGTGGATGGACGGACCGGGCGTCCACGCGGTCGCGCCAGCACCGGCTGCTGCAGCGCTCGCGCAACACCGACCGGCGGCGCCGGCCTGGTTTCTTCCGGGTCACCCGCCCGGATGAGCTTTGGCATCTGGATATGACCAAGGTCTGGACCGCGGCCCACGGCTGGGTTTATCTGCACGTCGCCGTGGACTGCTGCACCCGGGAGGTCGCCTGCTGGCGGGTCGACCTGCGGACTCGGTCGCGGGAGGCGATCGCTTGTGTCGAGCAGGGCATTCTCGAGCGGGCTGTCCCGCCGGGGCGGCTTACCCTCGGGTCCGACAACGGCAGCCACTTCACCAGCCGCGACTTCCGACGGCATCTGTCCGCGCGTGGCGTGACCCATCGTCTCGGCGGCTACCGCGATCCCGAGTCGCAGGCGTTCATCGAGTCCTGGTTCGGGCAGTTCAAGAAACGCTGCGCCCGGCGCGCGGAGTGGGAGACGATCGACCAGGCGAGGAAGGAGATCGGCGACTACATCGGGCGCTATCACCACCGGCCCCACTCCGGGATCGGCTACCGCACCCCCAACCGAAGTCGCCGCCACCTGTCGGCCGAACCCGGAACGCGAGAACCTACACACCCTGGCGACCTGAACCGACGACGGCGACGGGGTCCACGTCACTGAGCAAGCCAAGAATCGAATTCCCCGAGCATGTTCCCGCAGTCTCGCCCGCTGCCTGCGAGAACCGCTAAGCCAATCGCGCGTGAGTTGAGCTGTCCACCGATCGATATGAAGCGTCATGAAGGCCTTCGGATCAACAGCATCCGCATAGACTTCAGGAAAGCGTTTGTGGGATTTCGCGCGCCGCGCTGATCGCGTCAGCCTCTGTCATCGCCGTAACAGAGATCGGCCACCAATGCTCTTGGTCAACGTGGTGCGGAGCGGCATCGGTGGTCACAGCGCCACTTTCTCACTGCGTACAGCGCGGACGTCGCGGCCGCCGCCCGGTCTCGGGGCCGGCGGCCAACCCACACGGCCAAGTCGTAGGACATGCCCTCATCATGCACGGCCGCATCGCGGCGCGGACGGAGCGCGGTGATTTCGCATCCGCCACGCGACCGCTCATCGGCATGCGTTTCTCGCACCGGCTCGAATGGGCGGTTCCGTGACCAGAGGCGGTGCGCAGTCGAATCCGGGAGTGCCGGACGAGTCAAATCCCTATGGAGCGGTGCTGGTGGACGCCGGGTGCTGCCTCCGGCCGCCACGGGAGGGAACTCCGGGGTGTGAGCTGGGGCCAGCTGCTGGCCGGCCGCTGGTCGAGGGTCGGCGCGGTGATGATGCCGGCTAGGGTCGCGGTGGCGGCGGCGGTACGGCAGGCTGGGTCGTGGCGGGTGTCGGGGTCGGGGTCCCAGCTGGTGTCGAGGTAGAGGTGGTTGGCGTGGCGGCCGCGGGTGGCGGCGACGTAGAGCTGGTTCTGCTGCGTTGCTGGGGTGAGGTAGGCGTGGGCGGTGTCGCTGGTGCGGCCTTGGACTTGGTGCAGGGTGGTGGCGTAGCCGAGGTCGATATGCTGCTCGACGTAGCCGGGCGGTAGGGTCACCTCATCTTTGGCACGAGTGCTGCGCAGGCGCAGGCTGCCGTCAGGATGGCGGTCGGTGATGGTCCAAAGGTCGCCGTTTCTGACCCACCCGGTGCTAGTGCGGAGGGTGCGGTCGTTGCGGCGGGTGACGATGAGGTCGCCGACCCCGGCGCTGGTTCCGTCTCGTAGCGGCACGCCGTCGGCGCTGATGTCGCCGCGGTCGATCCGGTGTTGGCGGGCGAGGCGGTTGAGGTCGGTCGCGGTGGCGTGATCGGCGGCGATCATGAGCGAGGAGAGGCCTGCGTGGCTGTCGTGGTCCCAGGCGGTCAGCATCTGGCGCAGGAGCTCGTTTCGACTGCCGGGGTGGACGCGATTGTGTTCGGTGTAGTCGGCGATGACGGTCGGGTCGCCGGCGCGCAGGCGCTGGGTGGCGTTCTTCTCCCAGTCGTGGGTGAAGCGGTGGACCTCGGTCAGGGCAGGGACGTCCGTGCGGAGGGTAGCTAGGTGGGCGAAGATGCCGCCGGCTTGCACTGAGCCGAGTTGGGCGGGGTCGCCGACCAGCAGCAGCTTCGCTCCCGCGGTTCGAGTCTGGCAAGCGATCTCATCGAGGATGAGGGTGCCGGCCAGGGAGCCTTCATCGAGGATGACGAGCTGCCCGGGCTGGATGCTCCAGCGGTTCAGCTCGGCTTGAACCTGGTCGATTCGGTCGCGGATCCGGCGGTGCGCGACGGAGTTCCGCGGTTCCCGCAGCAACGCCTGGTAGCGCTCGATTTGAGCGCGCCGGCCGTGGTTGTTGGTGGTTTCGGTGAGCCACTTTGCGGTGTTGTCGGCCGAGATCCCGAGCTCGTCAGCGAGGACGTGGGCAGCGGTCGCGGACGGGGCCAGGCCGAGGACGGAGCCGGGTCCCTGGGTGGCTTCCCACCGGGCGCGTAGGGTGGCGAGGGTGGTGGTTTTCCCGGCTCCGGCCGGGCCGATGAGTAGGTCGACCGTGCGACCGGACATCGCGATCTGGTCGATCGCGGCGGCTTGATCCGCCGACAACCCTACGGGGGCATCGGTGAGTTCGGCGGTGGGCGCGGTCGGGGCGGTCAAGTCGTGGGCGAGGTCGATCACCCGCGTTTCGGCCTCGAGTATCGCTGGCGTGGTGAAGCGATCCCGGCCCCGAGTCCACGGTGTCGGCTCCGGGCCGGCCGGCTGCAGGAGCAGCGCCTCTTTCAGTGCCCGATCAGTGATGTCGTGGGTGAGCCGGGCTCGGTCGGTTGGGTCGGCCAGGCGCACGCCGTGTAGCTGGCGCAGCACTTGGGCGGCGAGGTTGGAGCGGGTGAACGTTGCGCGTTTGTCCGCGACCGCGGCCAGCGCGTTCCGCCCCAGGGTGGCGAGCATCTCGGAGTCGAAACCGGTCCGCGCAAGCAGGGGAAGGGTTTTGCGACCCAGTGCGCTGGCTGCGATGACGTTGGGGTCGACGCCGAGCCGCTCAGCCCGATCACGCCAGTCATCGAGGAGTTCCCCGAGGGAGTGGGCCTGCTTGTCCGGACGAGTCGCGAGGGTGGCTTGCTGCCGGAGCCGGAGCACCTCATCCGAGGTCGGTGGCCGGCCGTGCGCGGCACGAAAACGACTGATTAGCGTGTCTTTCTCGGCATTGATGTCATGGCTGCGCTGCGAGAACTCGTCCCGCAGCGCGGCCGGGATGCCGTTGATCTCCCACCTCGGTACGTCGCTGTGCAGACGCTTCCCTGGTGTCCAGGCGACGCCGAGGGTGGCGGTGAGGTGGTCGGCCAGCAAGCCGTTGTAGAGCTCGGACAGCTCGACCGCCTGCGCGAACAGCGCCTTGGAGTCCAGGGTTCGCCACACCCCATTCAGCCCCTGCACCCGGTTCAGGATGACGACGTGGGTGTGCAGTTGGGGGTCGCCGGCGCGGGAGTCCCAATGGTCAAACCCAGCCGCCACGACACCGCGGACCGGCACCGTGAGCGGCCCGCCGGCACCGGTCCGGGATGCGAACACGTGCAGCTCGGCGTGGGTGATGACCTGCTGCAACGCTGCCTGGTGCGCCTCGGAGATCCGCATCCGGGTCTCGTCATCGGCCAGCCCCCACAGCACACTCACGCTCTTCGGGGCACTGAACGTGAGGTCAAACCCGGCCACCGCCGAAGCGGAGGGGGCGCGTCCGAGCGGTTGGCCAATGACCGGGTCCTGCAGCATCCCGAGCATGCGGAACAGCGCTTCCTCGGACACGACTGCGCCTGCCGCGACGCCTTTGCCGCCGTTCAATCCGGCCAGGCCGGCGCCGAGGAAACGGCCCGGCGGCGTCCCAGATACGGCGTAGTACTTCGTCAGACCCGACGTGCCCCGGTCGAGGTCGGCGCGCGCGACGCTGGCCATCAAATACCGGTACCCGGCACCCAGACTCATACGCCGAATCGACATCACCACCCACCGGCTACCCCAACCCGGCCGCAGCATCCGCGCAGCGCGCACCTTCAGTGCCAGACGTGTAGGACTTGGCGAACTGTCCTTCGCTGGGGCGAGGGATGGGATCGGAGGTGTCGCGTCCGGGCGAAGGTTGCGAGGTCCGGAGGTAGGTTGCGAAGGACTTTGCGATGTCCAGAGTTAGTTTGCGAGTCGCTGCGGGGTGTCGGGCTGGTTGTCCCGAAGAATCGGTGGCGTGACGGCGTTGTTGACCAC
>DATAKO010000140.1:0-12862 GCA_036261575.1 Jatrophihabitans sp. | reverse complement strand
GCTCGAGTGGCCCGCGTTCCCGTATCGTGCTGGCCGGCCTGACCGGTGCCGCCGCCGCGTGGGCAGGCACCCGGGCCGGAGCGTCCTGGCGGGCAGGCGCCGCCGGCCGGATCGGCAGCGACTGGCCGGGCGCGGTTGCTGAAGACCTGGCGTGCCTGGCACTCGCCCGGACGGCCGTTCACACCCGCTGAAGCAGTCCTGGCAACCTCAGTCGCAGCCGCGCGTGCTGACCGCGGTGGTGGCGGACCGGCCTGCGGCCACATCGACAGCGACCTCGCCGTTGGTGAGGGCATAGCCGACGTTGGACTGGTCGACGCTGGCGGCGAACACGACGCCGTACACCGAGCCGTCGGTGGCCAGCAGCGGGCCGCCCGAGTTGCCGGGACGCACGCTCGCCCGGATGGTGTAGACCTGCCGGGTCACCGTCTTGCTCTGGTAGATGTTCGGGCCGCTCACCTTGGTGCTGGCGGCGATCCGGGCGGCCACCGCGGTGAAGGGCCCGTTCTGCGGGTAACCCGCGACCACCGCAGAGGTGCCGCTGGTGGCGGCGCCGGCCAGCCGGAGTGCCGGCCGGGCGAGGCCGGGCACGTAGAGCACCGCGATGTCGCGATCCGCGTCGTAGAGCACCACCCTGGCCGATAGCTGGCCTCCCCCCGGCACGAGCACCCGAGGATTGCGCACGCCGGCCACCACGTGGGCGTTGGTCAGGATGTGCTGGCTGCTGTAGACGAAGCCGGTGCCCTCGATGGAGCGGCTGCAGGAGGGGGCGTCCCCGGTCACCTTGACGATCGAGTTGGCGGCCACCCGCACTGCGCCCGGCACGACGGCCGGGTCCGGGGCGGCGACGGAGGGTGCGAGCAGGGTCGCGAACGGGCCGGAGACCGCCGGTAGATCATGCTGCTGGACCTCTCGCAGCAGGGCCGACACGACCTGTTGGCCCTGGTTGGGCACCGCCCGGTCGATGGTCTGCAGCACCACGCTGCGATGGATCTGACGGGCCAGGGTCGGCGCCGGGGCGTAAGCCAGCGCGAGGGCGAACAGCCAGGCCACAGCCAGTAGCGAGACCACCGACACCAGCGCGCCGCCGACCCCGTCAGCCGGCCCGAAGGGCGTCTTCTCGACCAGCGCGCGCAGCCGACGGCCGGCCAGCTGTCCGAGGAAGTTGCCGATCGCAGCCAGCACCAGCACGACGCCGAGGCTCACTATTCGCTGCCCGATCGCCTGATCGGCCGCGATCGCATTGCTGGGCGCCTTCAACAGTCCTCGGGCCAAGCCGGGTGCGAGCTGCACGCCGATCGCCGCGCCGGCCAGGAAGCCGAGAAACGAGGTGATGGAACAGATCAGCCCGCGCCGGTAGCCGCCGATGCCGGCCAGCACGGCCAACGCCAGCAACAGCAGGTCCAGCAGATCACCGTGCACATCAATCACCTTCGGTCGCGCCGGGCCGCGGATGAGCGGGCCGGTGGAGGGGGAATGCGCCGGCCGCCGCGGGGCGGGTGGCCGGCCCGTCGAGTGTGGCAGGTCTGGCGTGTGGACAACCGAAGGTGCTGCCGCACACGTGTCCTAGGCTGCATCTTCGTGTCGACCTCGAACCGCACCCTGACCGTTGCCGAACAGATCGCCGCCGAGCTCGCGGTGCGCACCGACCAGGTCGAGGCTGCTGTCGGCCTGCTCGATGGCGGCGCCACGGTGCCGTTCGTGGCGCGCTACCGCAAGGAGGCAACCGGCGGCCTGGACGATGCACAGCTGCGCACCCTGGAAGAGCGGCTTCGGTACCTGCGTGAACTGGACGAGCGCCGCGCCGCGGTGCTGGAGGCGATACAGGCGCAGGGCAAGCTGGACGAGGCGCTGGCCGAGCGCATCCGAGCCGCCGACTCCAAGGCCCGGCTGGAGGACATCTACCTGCCGTTCAAGCAGAAGCGCCGGACCAAGGCGCAGCTGGCTCGAGAGGCCGGACTGGAGCCGCTTGCCGATGGGCTGCTCGCGGACCCGACGGTGGATCCGTCGGCGGCGGCGGCCGCCTTCCTGGCCGACGGGTACCCGGATGCCCAGGCCGCGCTGGACGGCGCCCGGGCGATCCTCGTCGAGCGCTACGCCGAGGACGCGGATCTCATCGGCGAGCTGCGCGAGCGCCTGTGGGCCCAGGGCCGGATGGTGTCCCAGGTCCGTCCGGGGCGTGAGCAGGACGGTGCCAAGTTCGCCGACTACTTCGACTTCAGCGAGCCGCTGACCACGCTGCCCTCGCACCGGATCCTCGCTCTGTTCCGGGGTGAGAAGGAGGAGGTGGTGCAGCTGGCGGTCGAGCCGGAGGAGGTGGTCGAGGGGCGCTCGGAGTACGAGAGGCGGATCTCTGCCAGGTTTGGCATCCGCGACGCCGGCCGGCCGGCTGATCGCTGGCTGCTGGACTCGGTGCGCTGGGCCTGGCGTACCCGCATCTATGACCGGCTGGCGATGGACCTTCGGGGCCGGCTCCGGCAGGCAGCCGAGGATGAAGC
Organism: Jatrophihabitans sp.; assembly: GCA_036261575.1. Classification (GTDB taxonomy): domain Bacteria; phylum Actinomycetota; class Actinomycetes; order Mycobacteriales; family Jatrophihabitantaceae; genus Jatrophihabitans_A. The sequence continues at coordinate 10,367 of DATAKO010000140.1, read as the reverse complement.
GGTCCGTGTGTTCGCGGAGAACCTGCGGGATCTGCTGCTGGCCGCACCCGCGGGTGGCCGCGCGACCATGGGACTGGATCCCGGCCTGCGTACGGGGGTGAAGGTGGCGGTCGTCGACGGCACCGGCCGGGTGGTCGCCACGGACACCGTCTACCCGCACCCGCCGCATCGCAAGTGGGCCCAAGCACGTGCCGTGCTGGCGCGATTGGCCCGGGAACACAAGGTGGAACTGATCGCAATCGGTAACGGCACCGCGTCCCGCGAGACCGACCGGCTGGCCGCCGAGCTGCTGGCCGACGAGCCGGATCTCGGCCTGAGCGCTGCAGTCGTGTCCGAGGCGGGGGCCTCGGTCTACTCCGCGTCCGCCTACGCCTCGGCCGAGTTGCCGGAGCTGGACGTGTCACTGCGCGGGGCGGTGTCCATCGCCCGCCGGCTGCAGGACCCGCTGGCGGAGCTGGTGAAGATCGACCCGAAGTCGATCGGGGTCGGGCAGTATCAGCACGACCTGCCTGAGCTCAGCCTCTCCAGGTCCCTGGACGCGGTGGTCGAGGACTGCGTGAACGCAGTCGGAGTGGACCTGAACACGGCTTCGGTGCCGCTGCTGTCACGGGTATCCGGCATAGGCTCGGGCCTGGCCGCGAACATCGTGGCGCACCGCGACGAGCATGGCGGCTTTCGCTCCCGGACAGCGTTGCAGCAGGTGCGTGGTCTGGGGCCGAAGGCATTCCAGCTGTCGGCCGGCTTTCTGCGCATACGCGGTGGCGACGACCCACTGGACGCCTCGGGCGTGCACCCGGAGGCGTACCCGGTGGTGCGGCGGATGGTCGCGGCCACCGCAACCGACCTGCCCGGCCTGCTGGGCAACGCCACGCTGCTGCGCACCTTGCGACCGGCCGATTTCGTCGACGACCGGTTCGGGCTGCCCACCGTGACCGACATCCTGAGCGAGCTCGACAAGCCCGGCCGGGACCCGCGGCCGGCCTTCCGGACTGCCCGGTTCGCTGAGGGTGTGGAGCAGCTCACCGATCTTCGGACGGGCATGGTGCTCGAGGGCACGGTGACGAACGTGGCCGCCTTCGGCGCGTTCGTCGACGTCGGGGTACACCAGGACGGGCTGGTGCACATCTCGGCGATGTCGAACCGCTACGTCTCCGATCCGCGCGAGGTGGTCAAGCCCGGCGACATCGTGCGGGTGAAGGTGCTGTCGGTCGACGTCGCGCGCAAGCGGATCGGGCTCAGCCTGCGACTGACCGACGAGGTCGGTGCCGGATCGCGGGAGCGCGGCGCCGCGGAGGCACCGCGAGCCGGGGTCTCGTCAGGGCGCGGGCACGGCGAGCGCGGGACAGGGCAGCGCGGGACAGGGCAGCGTGCTTCCGGCCAGCGTGGTGACGGGCAGCGTGGTGACGGGCAGCGGCGCGGCGGGGCTGGCCGAGGCGGCGATGCGCCGACCGGCGCGATGGCCGATGCACTGCGCCGGGCCGGCCTCGGCGGCTAGTCGGGCTCCAGTCAAGCTCCGCCTTGCTCGCCAGCCGCGGCGGGTGCGCTGCGCACGAGGCTTTCCGGTGCGCGGGCGCCGAAGGCCGCCGCGAGCACCAGCACGGCGGCGGTGACGCCGAAGGCGGCGCCGTAGCCCGCCGTGTCGGCGAGGTAGCCGGCCGCGAGCGGGCCGACCAGGCTGCCAAGATCGCCCGCCATCTGGAAGCTGGCAACGACGGTGCCGCCGCGACCCCCCACCACGTCGCCGAGCATGGCCCCGGGGGCCACGTCCAGCAGGCCGCTGCCGGCGCCGAACACCAGCATCGCGGCCAGGAACAGCGACAGCGACGGATGCGGGATAAGCATGGCGCAGCCGGCCGCGCTACCCGAACAGCCCGCCAGCAGCACCGGCTTGCGCCCCCGCCGGTCGGTCAAGCGGCTGCCGAGCAGCAGCGTCGCCACGTTGCCCACGGTGAACACGGTGAGGCCGATGCCGGTCCAGATCGGTGAGCGATGCAAAACCTCAACCACCAGTAGCGGCACGATGGCTGCCCGGACACCGAGCGATGCCCAGTTGTCTGCCAAGTTGGCCAGTGCTGCGGCCTGGAAGGTGGGCAGTCGCAGCGCCTGCAGCACGGTGATCGGCGACTTGTGCGGGCCTGACTGTTGAGTGTCCCTGGCCCCGCGCCGCGGCAGCAGGGCGAGTCCTACCGCCCCGGCGGCGGCGAGCGTGGCCGCGTAGATGAAGAACGGCGCCCGCAACGACCAGCCGGTGATCAGACCACCCAGCCCCGGCCCGGCGATGCCGCCCACCAGGAAGCCGCCGCTGAAGGCGCCCATCGCCCGTCCCCGCTGTCCGGACGTGGTGACCCCCAGCAGCAGCGAGCTTGCCGACACCGAGAACATCGCCGAGCCCACCCCGCCGGCGCCGCGCAGCACGAGCAACTGGACGTAGTCGTGGGAGAGCCCGGCCAGCGCGCTGCTCACCGCCACGATGCCGATGCCGGTGCCGAGCACCACCCGCTCGCCGATCCGGTTGACCAGCCTGCCGACGCCGAGTGCGGAGGCCAGACGCATCAACGCGAAGGCACTCACCACGGCGGCGGCCGCTGCGCGCGACACCCCGAAGCTGCGGGCGAACACCGGGATCGCCGGCGCGACGATGCCGAAGCCGGCAGCCACGAAGAAGGCGACCGCCGCCAGCACCCCGACCTCGATCGGCAGCTCGCGCAGCGGCCCCCGGGAGATCACCCCTGCGTGAACGGGATGTTCAGCCTCACCAGCGCTGGTGGACATCGGGGCGCAACTGCCGGTCGTACAGGTCACGGATGCCGGCCTGCAGCTCGGCGGTCAGCGGCGCCAGGTCGGCGGCCGCGGCGTTCGAGCGAGCCTGAGAGACGTTGCGCGCGCCGGGGATCACCGTGCTGACGCCTGGCTGGTCGATTGTCCAGCGCAGGGCGGCCTGCGCCGGGCGCAGTTGCGTCGGCAGCAATTCGGCAAACTGCTGCGCCGCATCAACGCCCTTGTCGAAGTCGACCCCGGCAAACGTCTCACCGACGTCGAATGCCTCGCCCTGTCGGTTGAAGTTGCGGTGGTCGTCCGCGGCGAACGTGGTGTCGTGCCGGTACTTGCCGGACAGCAGGCCGGACGCGAGCGGGACCCGGGCAATGACGCCGACTCCGGCAGCGTGGGCTGCCGGCAGCACCTCGTCCAGCGGTTTCTGCCGGAAGGCGTTGAGGATGATCTGCACGCTCGCCACACCCGGCCGGCCGATGGCGCTGAGCGCCTGCGCGCAGGTTTCCACGCTCACCCCGTAGGCGCGGATGCGCTGCTCGGCGACCAGCGTGTCCAGCGCGTCGAATACGCGGTCGTCGCTGAAGACGTCCTCGGGCGGGCAGTGCAGCTGAACCAGGTCGAGCACGTCCGCCTGCAGGTTGGCCCGGGACCGGTCGGTCCAGGCCCGGAAGTTCTCGAGCGTGTAGTTTGCGCGCACCTGTTCGGCCCGGCGGCCCATCTTGGTTGCGATGAATAGGTCCAGTCCGGGATTGTCCTGGCAGAAACGGCCGATCAGCTGCTCGCTGCGCCCGTCCCCGTAGACGTCGGCGGTGTCGAAGAACGTCACCCCGGCCTCGACCGACGCGGCCAGCACCGCGGTCGCATCCTGTTCGGAGACCGCTCCCCAGTCAGCGCCGAGCTGCCAGGTGCCCAGCCCTACTACCGAAACGGAACGGCCCAACCGGGTGATCTCACGTTGCTCCACCCCTCAACAACTACCGCATGCCGGGATGGGGAGGCCAATCGCGGTCCGGCACTGCGGACGGCGGTCGGCCTCCCCGTGATCTTCCGGGCTACCGGTTGGCTCCTCGGGCCGGCCGGCGGCAGAGCAGCAAGCCGAAGCCGGCGAGCACGAGGCCGAGCAATCCCGCCACCCACGGGTTGCTGCCGGTGTAGGCAAGGGTGGTGTTGCCGGTCTCGGTGACAGTCGCTTCAGCCGGCGCGGGACTGAGTGCTCGCGTGGCCGAGGCGGCCTCGATGCCGGACTGGCCGCCGCCGGTCGAGACTGGAGTACCCGGGGTGCCCGGCTGTCCCGGGTCTCCGGGCGTTCCGGGGCCGGACGGCGAACCGGGGGCACCACCTGAGGGGGAACAGGCCGCCGTGCCTGCGACGGCGTTGCCACAGGCGGTGACGGGCGCGGTGATCGGCAGTGAGATCAGCCCGCCGGTGGGCGTGCCGGTGCTGCTTGTGCTCCCGGAACTGCCGGTGCCGCAGGCCGCCGTGCCTGCGACGGCGTTGCCGCAGGCGGTGACGGGCGCGGTGACGGGCAGTGAGATCAGCCCGCCGGTGGGTGTGCCGGTGCTGCTTGTGCTCCCGGAACTGCCGGTGCCGCAGGCCGCCGTGCCTGCGACGGCGTTGCCGCAGGCGGTGACGGGCGCGGTGACGGGCAGGTTGATGCTGGTGCCGTTCGAGTCTCCGCCGCTGCCGCTGCCGCTGCCCGGCGTGCCGGTGCTGCAGGCGGCCGCGCCGCCCACGGCGTTGCCGCAGACCGTGACAGGTAGCTCGACCGGAGCGTTGACGCCGCTGGCGCCGGAGCTACCGGCAGCGGATCCGCCAGGCTGCGCCATGGCCGGGCAGCCGGCTGCGGACCGGCCGAGCACACCGACCGCGTTGCCGCAGACCGTGACCGGCACGGTGACGGGTGCGGTCACGGCTGAACCGGTAGCCGGTTGCGTGCCGCTGCTCTGAGGCGAGCAGCCGGCTGCGGACCGGCCGAGCACACCGACCGCGTTGCCGCAGGCCGTGACCGGGAGGTTCACCGGGGCGTTCAGCAGCGAGCGGTCGTCATCGCCCGCCGCGCCAGTGCCCGCGTTGCCCGGAGCCGGCGCGGTGCTCGGGCCGGGAGCCGCCGCGGCAGTGGCTCGATGGCCGAGCACTGACACCGCATTCCCGCCGAGCGTGACCGGTGCAGCAATGGGCACCGAGATGACGGCGTGGGACGGTGCTGAGGCCGGGTGAGCGACCGGTGCGGTAGTGCCCGCCGAGCCGCCGAGCAACGAGATTGCGTTGCCGTCGATGGTGATCGGGGCCTGCACCGGCAGCGAGAGCAGTTGGTGCGGCTGACCCGGGACCGCGGTGTGGCTGGCCTCGGCCGATGCCACACCGGTGCTGATGAGCCAGATGCCACCGGCGAACAAGCCGGCCTGAAGGCATCGTCGTGCGAGATGGTGCATGGGATTCTCCTGACTGAGATGGGAACCGGAACTGGTGAGCTCCGACCCGCTCAGTCAGGCGAGACCGAGGGCTGGAAGGCCTGGGCGCGGACAGCGAGGGTGTCGGCCGCGCGAGCACGGACGCCCTGGCCGGCGGTGCGCTCGGGTGGTTCGCAGGCGATGGACTGGAGTGTCGGTCCGTACGATCCGGCTGGAGTGGAGGCGGTCGGGGTGATGGTGCCGGGGGTCTGATCGGGGGTGCCGGGCGTCGGTGCGGGCCCCGGCTGCGGCACGCGCGCGGCCGTCACCGCACGCGCCGGTGCAGGCGCATCGGGGGTCGATGCAGCCGGCAACGTTGCGCGGACGCTCATCCGAAGCGCGGCCGGTTCGGCTGCCGGATGCAGCACGCCTATGCCGACCGGTAGGGCACTCGGCGCGGCCACCAACAGCTGCGATGGCCTCGACGTGCGTCCCGTCGCGCGCACCGGATGGGTCGGGCTCGCCGGCGGTGCCAGCGGCTGCGCACCCGCCAGCACGGGCTGCACGATGCCGGTGACCACGGGCTGGACGATGCCGGTGACGACGGGCTGGACGATGCCGGTGACGACGGGCTGCACGATGGTGGCGGCAGTCGGCTGACCGGAACCTGTCGCGCCAGCCCCGGCTGTGGCGGGGGCAAGCCTGCTCAGGCGGGGCAGCGCGGCCGGGGGTGCAGGAGTCGCGTTGGCGGCCGGAGGAGCCGCGTGCGCGGGCAGTGACCGGGCCGCGTCCAGCACGGCCCGCAGCGTGCCGGTCAGCGGCGCCACGACCGGCGCCGAGCCCGGCTGCGGCGCCGCTTCCGCTCGGGCGGAGTGACCCCACAGGCCGAGCAACCAGAGACCACCCAGGGCCAGGGCAAGCAGCATCAACCGGTGTCGCCACCGTCCGCCGCTCACCGAGCCTGACATTGCGACCCTCCGTTATGAGGCGATTACATACGGTAGTAACGATCGGGTTCCCAGCAGGTTGCGTCCGAGCCGGCGGCCGGACGTTCGGTCTGGTCCAAGGCGACCGCGCTGAGCGGGAGACCCGCTGCCGGCGCCGTTACAGTGACGGCATGATCGAACTGGCAGAGGCCCGCGAGCAGTTGCTGGCAGCCTGCCCCAGGCTGGATCCGATCCAACTGGCCAGCGCCGATGCGATCGATTGCGTGCTCGCTGAGGATGTCGTCTCGGCGGTGGCGGTGCCTCCGTTCGACAACACCAGCCTCGATGGCTACGCCGTCCGCTCGGCGGATCTGGCCGGGGCATCCGAGGCGCATCCGGCGAGGGTGACCGTTCTCGGCATGGTGCCGGCCGGTTCGGCTGCCGCCTCTCCGGTCGGCCCGGGGCAGGCCTGGAAGGTGATGACCGGCGCGCCGCTTCCAGCCGGTGCCGACGCGGTCGTCATGGTCGAGAACAGCTCGGCAACCAAGGCGCATCCGTGCTCGGCTGCCGGCGATTCCGTTGAGCTCTACGCCGCGCCGGCCCCGGGCACCGGAATCCGCCTGGCCGGCAGTGACACCGCCCGCGGTGAGCTGGTCTTTCCTCGCGGCACGGTGCTGCGCCCGGCCCACCTGGGAGTGCTGGCCAGCGTCGGCGCGCACACGGTGACGGTGCAGCCGCGGCCCAGGGTCGGCGTGCTGGTCACCGGCGACGAACTCGTCACCGAGGCCCGCGAGCTCGCGCCCGGCGAGATCTATGAGTCCAACCGGGCGATGCTGATGGCGCTGCTGCGCAAGCTCAATTGCGATCCGGTGGATCTCGGGATCGCTCCGGACCAGGTGTCGGGCCTGCGTACCCGGCTGGGCCGGGCAATCGCCGAGTGCGACGTCATCGTCTCCTCCGGTGGGGTGTCGATGGGAGATGCCGACCCGATCAAGGCGGTGCTCGAGGAGCTGGGCCGGCTCAACTGGCTGCAGCTGGCGATCCGACCGGCCAAGCCGTTCGCCTACGGCCTGCTGGACGGGCCGACCATGCTGCTGGGTCTGCCCGGTAACCCGGTGTCGGCGCTGGTGAGCTTCACGTTGCTCGTTGCGCCGGTGCTGCGGCAGTTGCTGGGCTACCACAACGTCGAGCCGGAGTTCATCCCAGCGATCGCCGAGGCCGACTTCGGGGCGCAGCCCGACGACGGCCGCACCGGCTACCTGCGCGCGACGGCCCACTTCGGACCCGATGGGCGGCTGCGGGTCCAGCCGTTGCTCAAACAGGGGTCGCATCAGCTGTCTGCCGCCGCGCGCGCCAACGCACTGGTCAGGGTGCCGCCGGGTCTTTCACCCGCCGCCGGCGCCGAAGTCGCGACCTTACTGCTGCACTGATCCGCGCGATGCGTTCTCGATCACTAACTTACGCGTCGGTGGCGTAGCGCAAGTCGGTCGTGCTTCACTGGATATCGCTACGACTGCGTAGCGATAGGTTCGGGTGAGCGGGAGTGCGGTAGCGGTGGACAGCGAAACGATCCAGCGGCGGCGGTGGGCGATCCTCGGGGTACTCGTGGTCTGCCTGCTGGTGGTCATCCTCGACAACACCATCCTGAACGTGGCGCTGAAAACGATCCAGCAGGATCTGTCCGCCTCGCAAAGTCAGATGCAGTGGGCCGTCGATTCCTACTCGTTGGTGTTTGCCGGCTTGCTCATCCCGTTCGGAGTGCTCGGTGACCGCATCGGTCGCAAGCGAATCCTTCTCGGCGGATTGCTCATGTTCGGTGCCATGTCGGCGCTCACCGCGTTCGCGCAGAACCCGACGGAGCTGATCATCTTCCGGGGTCTGATGGGCATCGGCGCCGCTGCCGTGCAGCCGCAGACGCTGTCCATCATCCAGAATGTTTTCGAGCCGGAAGAGCGGGGCAAGGCAATCGGCATCTGGGCCGGCGCCGCGGGGCTCGGCATCGCGATCGGCCCGCTGGCCGGCGGTGCGCTGCTGAAGTACTTCTGGTGGGGTTCGGTCTTCCTGGTGAACGTGCCGCTGGTGGTCGTCGGCGTGCTCGCGATCGCCATGGTCGTTCCCGACTCGAAGGATCCGCGCCCGGGCCACCTCGACCCGACCGGCATCCTGCTGTCCATGGCCGGGTTGGGCGTCCTGGTCTACGGCATCATCGAGGGCGGCAACAGCAACGACTGGTTGCGCTGGAACAGCCTCGGCGCCATCGTGCTCGGGGTTCTGCTGATGGTCGCCTTCGTCCAGCTGGAGCGGCGCAGCAGTCACCCGACGATCGACATGAGCCTGTTCAAGAACCGGCAGTTCGCCTCCGGCGGCCTGGTGATCGCACTGGCCTTCTTCGCCCTGCAGGGTGCCACCTTCTACCTCGCGTACTACCTGCAGGCGATTCGCGGCTACACGGCCCTGGCCGCCGGCGTGGCGCTGATTGCGGTCGCGGCCGGGCAGATGATCGGCGCGCCGCAGTCGTCACGGCTGTCGGCTCGCTTCGGCGCGCGCAACGTCATCGGGTCCGGACTGCTGCTGGTCGCCGCGAGCATGACCGGCTACGGCTTCGCCAAGGAATCGACACCGCAATGGATGATCGAGGTCCTCATGTTCTGCCTCGGTTTCGGGCTCGGCATCACGATGGCGCCGGCAACTACGGCCATCATGAGCGCGGTCCCGCGCGAGAAGGCGGGTGCCGGCTCCGCGGTGAACAACACGGTGCGACAGGTGGCGGGCGCCCTCGGCGTGGCCGTGCTCGGCTCGCTGCTGGCAGTCGTGTTCCGCAATCACCTGGGCACCGCAACGCCGCAGCAGGTTGCGCAGCGCCTGGATCAGCCGGCCTCCGTCGTGCAGCAGCTGCCGGCCGGTCAGCAAGTAGCACCGCTGGTGCACAAGGACACGTCGGAGTCCATCGGCGCGGCGCTGGAGTTCGTCCAGTCCGCCGGCAAGGCACTGCAGTCGCGTGGGGCAGCCGCTGCCCAGCCGCCGACCGGCCAGCAGCAACGGCAAGCCACCGCCGTCTTGACGGGCTTCGTCCAGCAGTCCAAGGACTCCTTCGTGCACGCGATGAACGTGACCTCGCGCTACGCAGCGGTGATCGCCTTGCTCGGCTCGATCATCGGCTTCGTGTTCCTGCCGGGACGGCGGCGGTCGGCGGCCGGATCGCATGAGGCCGGCAGTCACCAGCAGGACGATATTCCGGCTGCCGAGCTGGTGGCCGGGCAGCAGCCGTGAGCCGGCCCGGCCGGCCGCGCAGCGAGCAGGCCGAGCAAGCGATCATCGAGGCGACCCTGCAGCTGCTGAGCGAAGCGGGCATGCACTCGCTGTCGATCGAGGCGGTCGCTGCCCGGGCGGGCGTCGCCAAGACGACCGTGTACCGGCGCTGGGAGGGCAAGGACGAGCTCGTGCTCGATGCACTGTCCCGGTTCAAGGGGCCGGTCCAGACGCCGCCGGGCGACAGCGTCCGGGGCGACCTGCTCTACCTGCTCACGCACATCCGCGACCAGTGGTCGCACGGGCGGCACGGTCGGCTGATGCACCAGCTGTCGGTCGAGGGCTGGGACCGTCCCGAGCTGTACGTGGAATTCCGTGACCGGCTCATCCGGCCACGGCGCCGGGTTATCCGCGACGTGCTCCAGCGCGGCGTCGCGGAGGGCCTGATCCGGCCGGAGGTAGATCTGGCCGCCGTGCACGATCTGCTGGTCGCGCCGATCCTGGCAGCGGGATTCACGCATCAGAAGCTGCCCACCCGCGCCCGGCTCGAGCTCTACCTCGACATCGTGCTCGCCGGGGTCGCTGCCGGCCCGGATGCCCGGTCGACCGCGCAGCACGCGGACCCACCATCGATCGCAAGTGCGGACCGATAGTCGGGGTTGCTGACGCAGTTGCGACAGCATGGCTATGCTGGCGCCGTGCCTGCCTATCGAGTGCGTGACGCCGCGCAACTGCTCGGGGTCAGCGACGACACGGTCCGTCGCTGGGTCGACGCCGGCCGGCTGCCGGCGAGCACCGAGCATGGCCGGCTCAGCATCGACGGCGCGGCGCTGGCCGAGTTCGCGCAGACGCTGGCGCAGCAGGCGCCGGCGAGCGGGCCGCACAGCGTCGCCGGCACGTCGGCTCGCAACCAGCTGGTCGGTCTGGTGACCAGGGTCGTCCGCGACACGGTAATGGCTCAGGTCGACCTGCAGGCGGGCCCGTTCCGGATCGTCTCGCTGATGAGCCGCGAGGCAGCCGACCAGCTCGG
>DATAKO010000128.1:0-27859 GCA_036261575.1 Jatrophihabitans sp. | reverse complement strand
CTGACGATCGCGCTGATGCCGTTCACCTACTCCATCACCAACGGGGTGGGCGCCGGCTTCATCAGCTACGTGATCCTGCAGGCCGCGGTCGGCAAGGCGCGCCGGGTGCACCCGTTGCTGTGGGTCATCGCCGCCTTCTTCGCCGTCTACTTCGCGATCGAGCCGCTGAAGACGCTGTTCGGCATTTCCTGAGCACGGCCGGCGGTTGGCCCTACCTCATATCGTTAGCTAGACTAACGATATGAGCAGGCCGACGGCGTCCTCCCAGACCACCCCGGAACTGGCTTCCGTGCTGCGCCTGGCGGTGTTGCGCGCGGCCCGGCGCATCCGGTCGCAGCGGGTGAACACCGCCGTCACCCTGTCGCAGCTCTCGGCGCTGGCGACGGTGGACAAGTGCGGGCCGATGAGCGCCGGCGAGCTGGCGACCATCGAGCGGGTGCAGCCGCCGTCGATGACCAAGATCCTCTCCTCGCTGGAACAGGAGGGCTGGGTAGAGCGAGCGCCCCACCCGGAGGACCGGCGGCAGTCGATCATCTCCATCACTGCGGCGGGCCAGGCGTTGCTGGAGGCCGAGATCCAGGCGCGCGACTCGTGGCTGGCGCAGCGGCTGCAGGACTTCTCATCCGACGAGCTCCGCATCCTGCGCGAGGCAGCGGTGGTGCTCGACCGGCTGGGTTCGGAGTGAGCGCAACTCCGCTGGCCGAGACCTCAGAACCGCTGGCCGAGGCCGGCATCCCCGGCCCGAGCCCCACCCGCCGGCCGCGGGTGAACCCGGTGCGCTCGCTGAAGGTGCGCAACTACCGCCTGTACTTCTCCGGCCAGCTGGTCTCGCTCACCGGCACCTGGGCGCAGCGGGTGGCTCAGGACTGGCTGGTGCTGCAGCTGACCAACTCCGGCACCGCGCTGGGCGTCATCACCGCGCTGCAGTTCGGGCCCGCGCTGTTGCTGTCGCTGTACGGCGGGACGCTGGCCGACCGTGGCGACAAGCGCAAGCTGCTGCTGGCGACCCAGACCGGCATCGGCGTGGCCGCGCTCGCACTCGGCCTGCTCGATGTCACCGGCACCGTGCGGATCTGGCACGTGATGGTGCTGGCGGCGATCCTGGGCGTGGTGTCGGCCATCGATACGCCGATCCGACAGTCGTTCGTGGTCGAGATGGTCGGCCCCGCGGAACTGCCCAACGCGGTCGCGCTGAACGCCACCACCTTCAACCTGGCCCGGATCATCGGCCCGGCGATCGCGGGCGTGGTGATCAGCACCTTCGGTACCGGCTGGGCCTTCCTCGGCAACGCCGGTTCCACGATCGCCGTGCTGCTCGCGCTGAGCCTGATGCGCCGCGCCGAGCTGTTCCCGTCCACACCGGTGGACCGGCAGCCGGGGCAGTACCGCGACGCGCTGGCCTACGTGCGGCGCCGCTCGGATCTGATGCTGCCGATGGTGCTGATCCTGGTGCTCGGCACGTTCGGCTACAACTACCAGATCACCATCGCGCTGATCGCCAAGCAGGTCTTCCACCGCGGCGCGGACTCCTTCGGCCTGCTCTCCACCGCACTGGCGGTCGGCGCCACGGTCGGGGCGGTGGCGGCCACCTTCCGCCGCCGGCGACCGACCCGGCTGTTCCTCATCCTGGCTGCGGTCGCGTTCAGCGTGACCGAGATCGTCGCCGCCGTGATGCCCAACTTCACCGGCACCGCGCTCGCGCTGGTGCCCGCCGGGCTGGCCATGATCACCATGGCCCAGGCCGCGAACGCGACGGTGCAGCTGGGCGTCGAGCCGACCATGCGCGGGCGCGTGATGGGGCTCTACATCCTGTGCTTCATGGGCGGCACACCGTTGGGCGCGCCTATCGTCGGCTGGCTGTCGGAGGTGCTCGGCCCGCGCTGGGGCATGCTCGGCGGTGGCGTGGTGTGCCTGCTCGCCACCGTGCTCATCGGCGGCTGGGTCTCGCGCAGCCGTGGGGTGGGGCTGGCCGAGCTGCGTGGCCGGCTCGAGCTCGCACACTGAGCGGATGCTGACCGCCGGACTGGCCGCCGATGACCCGCGGTTGCACGACTTCCGCGACCTGACCGATGCCGACGTCCGGCCCGACCGACGCGGCATCGTCATCGCCGAGGGGGTCAATGTGGTCGAGCGGCTGCTCCGCTCGGCCGACTACCGGCCGCGTGCCATCGTCGGCGTGCCGGGCAAGCTGGCCGCGCTCGCGCCGGCGTTGGCCGGGCTGCAGCTACCCGTCTACGAGCTGGACAAGTGGACGCTGTCCGAGCTGGTGGGCTTTCGGGTGACGCGCGGTGTGCTCGCCTCGGCGGACCGGCCGGTGGAGCGGGACCCGGTCGAACTGATCGCAGCCGGCCGCCGGTTGGTGGTGCTGGAGGCGATCAACGACTTCGAGAACCTCGGCTCGATCTTCCGCAACTGCGCCGCATTCGGCGTGGACGGCGTGCTGCTCGACCCACGCTGCGCCGATCCGCTGTACCGGCGCAGCGTCCGGGTCTCGATGGGCAACGTGTTCGGCGTGCCGTTCGCGCGGTTGCCGCAGCCCTGGCCCGCGGCACTGGAACTGCTGCCCGAGCACGGGGTGGAGGTGCTGGCCCTGACGCCGCGGCCGCAGGCGCCGGCGCTTGCGACGCTGGCGCCCCCGGCCCGATGGGCAGTGCTGCTGGGCGCGGAGGGGCCGGGACTGTCCGAGGCCGCGCTGGCGCACGTGCGTCACTGGGTGCGCATTCCGATGGCCCCCGGGGTCGACTCGGTGAACGTGGCCACCGCCGGGGCTATCGCGCTGGCACACCTGACCGCTCAGTAACTATTGGTGCCTATTTCACCCCGTCGGGACATCCCGCAGGAGTACCGTCGACAGCAGCTGAGGGAGGCCGCCATGGTGTTCGCACTGATCGCGCTGGGCCTGTTCGTGCTGGCCCTCGTCGGGCTGTGGGCGTGGGCGCGCCGCACTGAACGCGACACCGACTTCGAGCAGGCTCCTGGGGTGGACAAGTCCGCCGACGAGCTTCGTCTGGGCATCGCGCTGTCCAGCAACAGCAACCTCCTGGGCGGCCACTGACCGCTCCGTCCCCGACGGGCCCGCCACTGACCGCTGAGCCTCTGACCGCTGAGCCTCTGACCGCTGAGTCCGAGCCGACCCAGCGTTGTGGTGGCCTCGGCGACGGGGCGATGGCTGGACGTCTCGTCCGCTCACGGCGAACGTGCACTGCGGAACAGATCGGCAGTGTGTTGAGTTGAGTGCTAGTGACTCAACTTTCTGCAACGCGGGTCTGACCGAAGTGAGGACGAGGAATGACTGACACTTTCGCACTGCCGATGCTGCCGCTGGACGACATCGTGGTGCTGCCCGGGATGGTCGTCCCGGTTTCGATGTCCGACGCCGACGTGCGGGCGGCGGTGGAGGCCGCGCAGGCTTCGGCCGGCTCGGACCCGGCCCGGGTGCTACTGGTGCCGAGGCTGGACGGCAAGTACTCCGGATTCGGCGCCGTCGGCGTGATCGAGCAGGTAGGCAGGCTGCGCGGGGGTGAGCATGCGGCCGTGGTGCGAGCCTCCGACCGCGCCCGGATCGGCACCGGGACCACCGGGCCGGGCGCCGCGCTCTGGGTCGAGGCCACCGTCGTGGACGAGCGCCTCACCGACGATGTGCGCGAACTTTCCAAGGAATACAAGGGAATCGCCACCACCATCCTGCAGCAGCGGGGGGCCTTCCAGTTCGTCGACTCGGTGCAGAGCATGACGGATCCGGCTGCGCTGGCTGACCTGGCCGGCTACGCGGGATACCTGGACAACGAGCAGAAGAGCTGGCTGTTGCAGACCCCGGACGTCGCTGAGCGGCTGCGCAGGCTGATCGGCTGGGGCCGTGATCACCTGGCCGAGCTGGACGTCGCCGAGACGATCCGCAAGGACGTCCAGGAGGGCATGGACAAGCAGCAGCGGGAGTTCCTGCTGCGACAGCAGCTGACCGCCATCCGCAAGGAGCTGAACGAGCTCAACGGCAAGACCGAGACCGAGGAAGAGGACTACCGGGCCCGGGTGGAGGCCGCCGACCTGCCGGACAAGGTCGCCGAGGCAGCTCTCGCCGAGGTCGACAAGCTGGAGCGCACCTCCGACCAGTCTCCTGAGGGCGGCTGGATCCGCACCTGGCTCGACACCGTGCTGGACCTGCCGTGGAACGTCCGCACCGAGGACGCCTACGACATCGCAGGTGCGCGCGCGGTACTGGATGCCGACCACGCCGGACTCGACGATGTGAAGGAACGGATCATCGAGTACCTGGCAGTCCGGCGGCGCCGGCAGGACCGGGGCCTCGGCGTGATCGGTGGCCGCCGCAGCGGTGCGGTGCTGGCCCTGGTCGGGCCGCCCGGGGTGGGCAAGACCTCCCTCGGCGAGTCAGTGGCTCGGGCGATGGGCCGCAACTTCGTCCGGGTCGCTCTCGGCGGTGTCCGGGACGAGGCGGAGATCCGCGGCCACCGGCGTACCTACGTCGGCGCGTTGCCCGGCCGGATCGTGCGAGCCATCAAGGAGTCCGGCTCGATGAACCCGGTGGTGCTGCTGGACGAGGTCGACAAGCTCGGCTCCGACTACCGGGGCGACCCGACCGCCGCGTTGCTGGAGGTGCTGGATCCGGCTCAGAACCACACCTTCCGCGACCACTACCTCGAGGTCGAGCTGGACCTGTCCGACGTGCTGTTCCTGGCCACGGCCAACGTGCTGGACTCGATTCCTGGCCCCTTGCTGGACCGGATGGAACTGGTCACGCTGGACGGCTACACCGAAGATGAGAAGCTGACGATCGCTCGCGATCACCTGCTGCCGCGCCAGCTGGAGCGGGCCGGCCTGGAACCGGGCGAGGTCAGCATCACGCCGGAGGCGCTGCGCAAGCTGGCCGCCGAGTACAGCCGGGAGGCCGGTGTCCGGTCGCTGGAGCGGCTGATCGCCCGGATCCTGCGCAAGGTCACCGCCAAGTCCGCGCTGTCGGACAGCAACGACGCGCAGCCGGTGACGGTGGACGTGGCTGACCTGCGCGAGTACCTGGGTCGGCCGCGGCACACTCCGGAGACCGAGGAGCGCACGGCGGTGCCAGGCGTGGCGACCGGGCTCGCGGTGACTGGGCTGGGTGGTGACGTGCTGTTCGTCGAGGCCTCGCTGGCCGACGCCGGCACCGGCTCCACCGAGCTGCGCCTGACCGGTCAGCTCGGTGACGTGATGAAGGAGTCGGCGCAGATCGCGCTGAGTTACCTGCGATCGCACGGGGCCGAGCTGAACCTGCCGGTGGCCTCGCTGGCCGAGCGCGGGGTGCACATCCACTTCCCGGCGGGCGCGGTGCCCAAGGACGGTCCGAGCGCAGGCATCACGCTGACCACCGCGCTCGCCTCGCTGCTGTCGGGCCGGCTGGTCCGCTCGGACGTGGCGATGACCGGTGAGGTTTCGCTGACCGGGCGGGTGCTGCCGATCGGCGGGCTGAAGCAGAAGCTGCTGGCAGCCCACCGGGCCGGTATCACCACGGTGCTGATCCCGAGCCGGAACGAGCCCGACCTGGACGACGTGCCGGCCGAGGTCCGCGACGCGCTCAACATTCACCCGGTGTCGGACGTCCGCGAGGTCATCGAGCTCGCGCTGGAGCCGGCAGCACAGCCCGCGGGGCGAGCCGGGGAACACGCAGCCTGAGTACGCACTGAGTACGCATCAGCGGCCCCGGTCCAGTTCGGACCGGGGCCGCCGTGCTGCCTGAGGGTCTCAGACCAGGGAGTCTCGCCACGCGGTGTGCAGCGCCGCGAACCGGCCGTCTGCCGTCGCGGTGAGGACCTCAGGTGTGCCGTCCTCCACCACGCGCCCGCCGTCGAGCACCAGCACCCGGTCGGCGATCTCGACGGTGGACAGCCGGTGCGCGATGATCAGCGCGGTCCGGCCCCGCAGCACGCTGCGCAGCGCGCGCTGCACGGCACGCTCGCTGGGGATGTCCAGCGAGGAAGTGGCCTCGTCCAGGATCAGCACGGCCGGGTCGGCGAGAAACGCGCGGGCGAATGCCACCAGCTGTCGCTGTCCCGCCGACAGCCGGCCGCCCCGCTTGCGCACGTCGGTGTCGTAACCGTCGGGCAGCCGCTGGATGAACTCGTCGGCACCGACCGCCCGGGCGGCCGCGACCACCTCGTCCCGGCTCGCCTCGGGCCGGCCGAATGCGATGTTGTCGGCCACCGAGCCCGAGAACAGGAAACCGTCCTGGGTGATCATCACCACCGCCCGGCGCAGGTCCCGATCAGCCAGGGCCGGCAGCGGGACGCCGTCCACCCGGACCTGCCCGGCGGTCGGGTCGTAGAACCGGCTGATCAGCTTGGCGATGGTGGTCTTGCCCGCGCCGGTGGCTCCGACCAGCGCCACGGTCTGGCCGCTGGGGATGTCCAGATCGAGCTCGTGCAGCACGATCCGATCGCCGGTGTAGCCGAAGCGCACCCCCTCGAAGCTCACCCGGCCCGCGACGTCGGCGGGTAGCGCGACCGGGTCGATGGGCTCCGGCACGGACGGTTGCTCGGCCAGCACCAACGACAGCTTCTCCAGCGCCGCGGTGGCCGACTGCAGCGAGTTGAAGAACATCGCCACGTCCTCCAGCGGGCCGTAGAACTGGCGCAGGTACAGCAGGAACGCAGTCAGCACGCCGAGTGCCAGCCCGCCATGCGCGACCCGCACGCCGCCGGCGAACAGCACCACCACGGTGGCCACGTTGCCGATCAGCGTGACGCTGGGGATGAAGATCGTGTGCAGCCCGAACACCGCGCGGTTGGCGTCGCGGTAATCGCCCGACAGCCGCTCGAAGATCACATCGTTGCGCGGCTCGCGGCGAAACGCCTGCACCGCGCGGATGCCGTTGAAGGTCTCCACGAACTGCACGATGAGCAGCGCCACCGTCTCGCGGGTTCGGCGGAAGGCCACCGTGGAAGCCGCCGAGAACCAGCGGAAGAGCAACCACAGCGGCACGAACGCGCTCAACGCGATCACCGCCAGCCACGGATCGAGCACCAGCATGAGCACCGAGATGACCAGGATGTTCAGCAGTGCCAGCAGCAGCCCGTCGAGGCTGGCGTCGAGCAGTTCCCGCAGCGTGTCCACGTCCGAGGTGAGCCGGCTGATCACCCGGCCGGAGGTGAATCGCTCGTGCCAGGAGACGGACAGCTGCTGGGCATGGTCGAATACCCGTCGCCGCAGGCCGAACAGGATCGCCTGCCCGACGGTGCCGACCCGGCGCAGGAAGATCCACTGCAGGATGCCGGACAGCACTGCCGCTGCCACCAGCCAGCCGGTCAGCCGCAGCAGCTCGGCATAGTGGCCGCCAACCGCGGCGGGCAGGCCACTGTCGATCACCCGCCCGATCAGCAGCGGGGCGGCCATGGTGGCCAGCACCTGGCCGATCACGAGCGCGAAGATCACCAGGATCTGGCGCCGATAGGGACGGATCAGTTCGACCAGCAGCTGCCGTGCCTCGCTGCGCAGCCGGGGCCGGCCATCGGCATGCGCGTCGGCGGTGTCGGCGGTGTCGTCGGTGTCGTCAGAGCGGTCCAGGTGCCCGCGCCAGTCGGCCAGTTCGATGCCGGTGGTCGGTTCCTCGTCATCAGGCCGGACCGCATCGTAGGACGTGCTCATACCGTCGCCTGCTCGGCGTGCTGGGACAGCAGGTTGCGGTATTCGGCGTTGCTCGCCAGCAACTGCCGGTGGGTGCCGACCGCGACGACGTGCTTGCCGGACAGCAGCGCAACCCGGTCGGCCAGCAGCACGGTGGAGGCGCGATGCGCGACCACCAGCGCGGTCGTCTGCTGCAGCACCCGCCGCAGCGCCCGTTCCACCTGTGCCTCGGTGTGCACGTCGAGCGCGGACAGCGGGTCGTCGAGCACCAGCACGCGCGGGCGCCCGAGCACGGCACGAGCAAGCGCCAGCCGCTGCCGTTGGCCGCCGGACAGCGACAGCCCCTGCTCACCCACCCGGGTGTCCAGCCCGTGCGGCAGGTCGTAGACGAAAGCGGCCTGCGCGACCTCGACTGCTTCGGCCAGCTCCTGCTCGCTGGCCTCCGGTCGCCCCAGCGTGAGGTTCTCGCGCACGCTCGCCGAGAACAGGGTTGCCTCCTCGAACGCCACGCTCACGGTGCGGCGCAGCTCGACCAGCGCCAGCTCGGTGATCGGGACGCCGTCGATACGCACCGCCCCGGCCGACACATCGTGTAACCGGGACACCAGCGAGGTGAGCACAGTCTTGCCGGCGCCGGTGGCGCCCACCAGCGCCATCGTCTCGCCCGGCTCGATGGCGAGCCGGACGTGCTCCAGCGCGTAGTCCTGCGCGCCGTGGAAGCGGAAGCTCACGTCGTCGAACTCCAGCCGGGCCGGCGCCGTCGGCTGGGCTGCCGAGAGCAGCGAGACCGGCCTGGCCGGATCGAGGATGGTGCTGCGGGCATCGAGCACCTCGAACAGCCGGGCGGTGGCCGCCACTGTCTCCTCGGTGCCGGCCAGCAGCCAGCCCATCGCCATCAACGGCCAGTTCAGCCGCAACTGCAGGGTGATGAAGGCGATCAGATCACCGCGGGAAAGCGTGCCGTGCGCGACGGCGATGACGCCGCAGCAGGTGACCCCGGCCAGTACCAGCTGCGGGTACGTGCCGATGACCGTCCACAGATTGGACAGCGTCCGGTTCTTGGCCAGCTCGGCCTGGCGTAGCCGCTCGGCTGTCCGGCTGAAGCCGGCCAGCAGGCTGCGGCGGCGGCCGAAGGACTTGATCACCCGGATACCGAGCACGGATTCCTCGACCTCGGTCGCCAGATCGCCGGTCAGGTCCTGGGCCTGGCGGGCCTGCTCGTTGTAGAGCTTCTCGTAGCGGCGGGTGATGTAAGCCAGCGGCAGCATGACGATCGCGACGGCGACCCCGAGCACCGGTTGCAGCCGGATCAGCAGGGCCAGCACCACCACGATCATGGTCAGGTTGGCGATCACGAACACCGCCATGAAGCCGACGAACCGCCGGAGCGTGGCGAGGTCGGAGCTGACCCGCGACAGCAGCTGACCGGACGGCCAGCGATCGTGGAAGGTGACCGGCAATCGTTGCAGATGCCGGTAGAAGTCCCGGCGCAGGTCCGTCTCGATGGCCAGCGAGGACACGTTCATGGCGCGCCGGCGCAGCGCGAACAGCACCGCCTCGGCGACGCCGAACAGCAGCGCCAGGCCGATCAGCGGCAGCATGCCGGAGGTGTCGTGCCGTGCGATCGGGCCGTCCACGATGGCGGCGGTGATCAGCGGGAGCAGCGACTGCACGACCATGGCGGCGGTGGCGAAGACCAGCATCAGGATCAGGTAGCCACGGTAGGGCCGCAGCCACGGCCACAGCCGCCACAAGATCGCCAGCGAAGCATGGGTGCCTTCGGCGGGGCCGTCGTAGGGGTCGTGCACCGCGGTCGATCCGGGGCTCGCCGGGGCCGCTGATGCTGTCTGAATAACCCCGTTCGCCACGATGACCCACCCTACGATTCGGCTCTGACAACGGCGAGTCAATTTCGCTGCCGGCGTTGCCGTCGAACTCGCTGCTCGCCGCCGGGCGCGGGTGGCCGCCCGCGGTGTAGTTCACTGGCGGCCATGGGACGGATCAGCGTGCAGCCGAGTGCTGCCGAACGGATCGAACCATTGCCCGGCGATGAGCTGGTCGCGCGCGCCGACGTGGTGATGGACCGCTGCTTCACGGTGCCGGCCCCGCCGGAGCAGGTGTGGCCATGGCTGGTGCAACTCGGCAAGCGGCGCGCCGGTTGGTACCTGCCCCGGCCGGTCGAGCGCTGGTTGCCGCGGCGCGCCTCGCGCCGGATCGAACCGGCGTGGCAGCAGCTGGCTGTGGGTGCGGTGGTGCCCGACTGGGGCGGCCGGCAAGCCACCTTCACGGTGGTCGACCTGGCCGCCGGCGCGCACGTGGTGTTCTGGTCCCGCCGCGGCCGGCTGCAGCTGACCTGGGCGGTGGTGCTGCGGCCGGAGGCCCGCGGCAGCCGGGTGCAGTTGCGGCTCCGGCTGGGCGGCGTGCGGCATCGCCGGCTGGCCCGCTACGCCGGTGGCGTGCTGGACTGGCTGACCGTGCTGGGACTGGCCGCGGGCCTGCGCGAGCGGGTCGCCGACGGCTCCGGCTGAACCGGCCGCCCGGCTGCGTCGGCGGGCTGTGTGAGACTCAGTGGCATGGCGACGCTGACGAACTGGGCCAAGAACGTGGTGTTCACGGCCGCTGAGCTGCTCGAGCCGACCTCGATGCCGCAGCTGCAACAGCTGGTGGCGTCCCATGATCGGCTGCGCGTCCTCGGCACCGGGCACTCGTTCAACCGCATAGCGGACAGCCCGATCAGCCTGCTGAGCGTGCGATCGCTGCCACGGGTGCTGGAGCTGGACTCGGCGGCCGCGACCGTCCGGGTCAGCGCCGGCACCCGGTACGGCGAGCTGGCTCCCTTTCTCGATCAGCACGGCTTCGCACTTTCCAATCTGGGATCGCTGCCGCACATCTCGGTCGCCGGGGCCTGCGCCACCGGCACCCACGGCTCCGGCAACGCCAACCAGGTGCTGGCCGCCGCGGTCCGGGCCCAGCAGCTGGTCCGCGCCGATGGTGAGCTGGTCGAGCTGACGGTGGCCGACGCGGGTTTCGCGGGATCGGTGGTGGCACTGGGGGCGCTCGGGGTGGTCACCGAGTTGACCCTTGCGCTGGTGCCGGCGTTTCAGCTTCGCCAGTACGTCTATGACGATCTGAGCCTGGCAACGCTGGCCGACGGCTTCGAGCAGATCTCGGCAGCGGCGTACAGCGTCTCCGCGTTCACGCGCTGGCGGGACGGCGCCCAGCTATGGCTGAAGAGCGAGCAGGGACGAGCGGACGAGCCGTTCTTCGGCGCCCGGCCGGCCACCGGCACCCGGCACCCGCTGCCGGACGGGGACCTGAGCTCGGCGACGGAGCAGCTGGGCGTGCCGGGACCGTGGCAGCAACGGCTGCCGCACTTCAGGCTGGAATTCACCCCGAGCAGCGGAGCCGAGATCCAGTCGGAGTACTTCGTCGATCGGGCGCTCGCCGCCCCGGCGTTCGCGGCGGTCCAGAGCATGGCCGAGCAGCTTCAGCCGGTGCTGCAGATCAGTGAGATCCGCACGATCGCCGCCGACGAGTTGTGGCTGAGCCCCTGCTACGGCCGGGACCGGGTGGCGCTGCACTTCACCTGGATCCGGGACGAGGCGGCGCTGATCCCGGTGCTGAGGGAGCTGGAGTCCCGGCTGGCCGAGTTCGACGCGGTGCCGCACTGGGGCAAGTACTTCCTCACCGCGCCGGACCGGTTGGCCCAGCTGCACCCGGAGCTGGGCCGGTTCGCCGCGTTGATGGCCGAGCACGATCCGTCGGGCACGTTCACCAACGAGTTCGTGCGCCGCACGGTGCTTGGTGAGCAGAGTTAGTCGTTCTTGTGCCGGACTCCGAGCAGGATGTCGTCCCACGAGGGCATCCGCGGCTTGTCTCCGCGCCGGCGCTTGTGCCGGGCATCCGCGCCGTCGTCCGGTTCGCCGCCCGCCGGGCCGGTGGCGGCTGAGTCGGTAGCAGCAGAGCCGGTAGCAGCAGGACCCCCAGCCGCGGAACCGCCGGCCGCCGTGCGGGTAGCCGCGGGGTCGCCGGCTGGCTCGAAGGGCAGCGGTGGCTCGTGCCAGCCCGGGGCCTCGGCCAGGTCGAGCGCGTCCTGGTCGAACAGCTCGTCGTCCGCCTCCACCGGGATCGGGCGGGTGTGCGCCTTCTGCCGGCGGGCCGGCCGAAGCGCCGGGCTGGCCGGTCCGCCGCGCTCCTCGGCCAGCTCCGCGTCGGTCGGGTCGGGCACCGCGGCCAGCCGTGGCGGCGACGGCCGTACATCGCGTTCGGACAGCTCGGTGACCGGATCGGGCTGCTGCGGCAGCAATGCCCGGACCGGCCGGTCGGACAGCAGGTCTGCCGCCAACGCATCCAGCGCGGAGACAGCCCGGGTGTGCAGGGCGAAGTTGAACTTGGCGAGCCGGTTCTGCTCCACGGCGCTGAAGGCGGCCACCACCGTCCAGCCGCCGTCCTCGCGGCGGTAGGCATCCCAGCCGACCGAGGCAGGGTTGATGGCGTGCGCGCTGAAGCGCTGGTCGATCAGCTCGCCGAACTCGATCGGCCCGGCGTCCAGGCCGTTGCGACGTGCCCGCGAGCGGCGTGCCTCGTCCACCACTCGGCTGCGTTCGGCCAGCACCGGAAAGGCGAAACGCATCACACGCTCGAGTGGCACCCCAGCGTCGTCGGCCACCGATTGGGCCGATTCGCCGGCCCGCACCCGGGTCTGGATCTGGCGCGGGGTCAGCTCGGTGCCCGGTTCGGCGGGGCCGGGCTGGGGGGTTTCGTGGGTAGACACGTCTCGTAACCGCTCGTCCAGGGGCAGGGAGAATCGCTCGGCTCCGTCGAGGGATTCCAGCACGACGTAGGCACCGTCGGCTGCTGGACCCACCACCCGCAGCGATTGCATGGACAAGACCATACGTTCACCGGCGCCCACTTCCCAGCTTCCACGCCGCGCCGGGGCCCGGTTCTGTACCACTCGCCAGCTTCAGCCGAGCCGAGGTACCAGCCAGTCGATGCAGGCGGTCAGGGCGGCAACGTCCTCGGGGTCCACCGCCGGGTACATGCCGATCCGTAGCTGGTTGCGGGCCAGGCCGCGGTAGGGCTCGGTGTCGACCACCCCGTTCGCGCGCAGGGTGGCCGCCAGCCGGCCGGCATCCACCTCGGGGCCGAAGTCGATGGTGCCCACCACCTGGCTGCGGGCGGCCGGATCGGCGACGAAGGGCGTCGCGAACTCCGACTGCTCGGCCCAGCCGTAGAGGTGCCGGGCGGACTCGGCGGTGCGGGCGACGGCGGCAGCCAGCCCGCCGGCCGCCAGCAGGTGCTCGATCTGAGTCGCGAGCAGGAACAGGGTCCCGATCGCCGGGGTGTTGTAGGTCTGGTCCTTGGCGCTGTTCTGCACGGCGAGCTGCAGGTCCAGCGAGGGCGGGATCCAGCGCTCGCTGTGGGCCAGCTCGTCGACCCGGGCCAGTGCCGCCGGCGAGCAGAGGGCCAGCCACAGGCCGCCGTCACCGGCGAAGCCCTTCTGCGGTGCGAAGTAGTAGACGTCGGTCTGGTCCAGTTGCACCGCCAGCCCCGCCGCAGCCGACGTCGCGTCCACCAGTTGCAGGCCATCGCCGACCCGCCGTACCGGCAGCATCACGCCGGTGGAGGTTTCGTTCTGTGGCCAGCAGTAGGCGTCGATGCCGGATTCGGCTACCGGCTCGATGGCCTGCCCGGGCTCGGCGAAGCGGACCGACGGTTCGTCAAGGAACGGGGCGCCGCGGGTGATCGCGGTGAACTTCGCCGAGAACTCGCCGATGTGCACGTGCTGGGAGCGGCTACGGATCAGGCTGAAGGTCGCCGCGTCCCAGAAGGCAGTGGAGCCGCCGTTGCCCAGCACCACCTGATAGCCCTCGGGCAGCTGGAACAGCTCGGCCAGCCCGGCGCGGATCCGGTGCACCAGATCCTTGACCGGCGGCTGGCGGTGGGAGGTGCCCATCACCTGCGGTCCGTGCTCGGCGAAGGCCGCGAGCAGCCCGGCCGGCACCTTCGACGGCCCGGAGCCGAAGCGGCCGTCACGCGGGAGTAGGTGCTGGGGCAGGCGCAGCTCGGTCACCGGTGCATTGTTTCAGGACCCGTCGTCGGCGCCGCTGGCAGCCGCGCGCAGCGCCGTTAGCTCGGGCTCGGCCAGCTCGAACCGGCCGACGCCGAGCAGGTCGGTCAACTGCTGCGGGGTTCGGGCCGAGGCGATGGGCGCCAGCACTCCCGGCTGCTGGGCCAGCCAACGCAGCGCGACCGCGGCCGGGCTCACCGCGTGCGCGGCGGCGATCTCGTCCAGCGCGGACAGGGTGCGCCAGCCCCGGCCGGTGAAGTACTGCGCGACCGAGCCGGCCCGCGCGGATTCGACGTCGGTGTTGCCGGGCCGGTACTTGCCGGTCAGGAATCCGGCGGCGAGCCCGTAGTAGGGCCAGGTGGCCAACCCGTGTGCCAGCGCCACCCGGCCCGCACCCTGTTCCCACTCGGCGTGCTCGAGCAGGTTGTAGTGCGGCTGAACCGCGACGTAGTTGGCCGAGACCGGCAGCGCCAGCGCCGAAGCGAGCCGCTCGGCTGAGAAGTTCGAGGCGCCGAGGAAGCGCACCTTGCCGTCCGCCACCAGCCGGTTGAAGGCGGCCAGGGTCTCTTCCTGAGGCGTGCCGGCATCGTCTTTGTGCGCCCAGTACAGATCGATGTGGTCGGTCCGCAGCCGGCGCAGCGAGTTCTCGACCTCGTCGATGATGGTGCCCGCCCGCAGGTTGTCATACGGTGGCAGCGAGCCGACCTTGGTGGCCAGGAAGATCTGCTCGCGGCAGCCGCGGCTGGCCAGCCAGTCGCCGATGATCGTCTCGGACTCACCACCCGAGTTGCCCGGCGCGCGCCACATGTAGCTGTCCGCGGTGTCGATCTGGCTGCCGCCGGCGGCCAGAAATGCGTCCAGCACGGCAAAGGACTCGTCCCGGTCGGCGGTCCAGCCGAACACGTTGCCCCCCAGCACCAGCGGCAGTTCGGACTTGGGGTCAAAGGCAAAGCTCACGCGAATCTCCTCGTCGTGGATCAGCTACCCAGCACCCGGCGCAGGTAGTCGTTGCTGAACCGGCGCTCGGGATCGAGGCGATCACGCACCGCGATGAAGTCGGCGAAGCGAGGGTAGGCCGGGGCCAGGTCCTCGGCGGAGCGGTAATGCAGCTTGCCCCAGTGCGGCCGACCCTCCACGCTGCGGGCGATTGCCTCGACCGCGCTGAAGTAGGCGTCGTGCGGACGCCGGTGATACTGGTGCACCGCGATGTAAGCGGTGTCGCGGCCGTAGGCGGTGGACAGCGGAATGTTGTCGGCCGCCGCGGTGCGCACCTCTACGGGGAAGCCGATCAGCTCGCCGCTGCGCCGCAGCCAACCGTCGATCTCGTCGATGACGTAGGCCAGCGACTTGCGCGGGACGGCGTATTCCATCTCGCGGAACACCACGCGCCGCGGAGAGGTGAAGACCCGGTAGGACCGGTCGGTGTACTCCCGCTCGGTCAGTGCCCGGGCCGCGATCCGGTTGGCCGTCACGACCAGCTTCGGTCGCAGCGTGGTGATCCGGTTGATGCCGTCGAAGACGGTGTTGGACAGGAACTCGTCGTCCAGCCAGCCGCGGACCTTGCCCAGCGGCTTCAGCTCGGTATCCAGCGGCAGCCGGGTGTTGCGCTTGGTGAGCACGCGCCGGGTGTGCGGGAACCAGTAGAACTCGAAATGATCGCTGGACTCCATCACCCCCAGCACCTCGAGCAGGTCGTCATAGTCGGCCGGGGCCTCGACCGCATGCAGGACGAAGGCCGGCTCGCATTGCAGCGTGACGGCCGTGATGATGCCCAGGGCACCCAGGCCGATCCGGGCCACGGCGAAGACGTCCTGGTGCTGGGTCGAGGAGCAGTCCAGCAGGCTGCCGTCGGCCGTGACCAACTGCAGTCCGCGGACCTGGGTGGCCAGCCCGCCGAAAGCCCGGCCGGTGCCGTGGGTGCCGGTGGAGATCGCGCCGGCGATGGTCTGGACGTCGATGTCACCGAGGTTGGTCAGCGCCAGGCCCATCTTCCACAGCGCGATGTTGAGTTCCCGCAGTGTGGTGCCGGCGGCGACCGTGACCAGCCCGGTGTTGCGGTCGGCGCTGATGATGCCGGTGAACCGGGTGGGGTCGATCAGCACGCCGTGGGTGGCGCCGATGTCGGTGAAGCTGTGGCCGGAACCGATCGCCTTGACCGAAAGATTGTCCTCGATCGCGCGGGCCACCTCGTCGGCGACTTCCTCGGCGCTGCGGGGGCTGACGATGCGCGCCGGGTTGGCGGTCACCGTGCCTGACCAGTTCTGCCAGCTGTGTTGCTGCTCGCTGCGCTGCGAACCCCGGCCGCCCATGATGCTCCCGACTATAGGACGCACGCGTCGGCGCTGGCCGCCGGGCTGCCCTACAGTCGTGCCGTGCGCATCGATCCGGCCGCGCTGAACGCTGCCACCGCCGACCTTGATCCGCCGCTGGTCGCGCTGGACACCGCGGCGCTGTTCAGCAACGCCGACGACCTGGTTCGGCGGGCCGGCGGCACGCCGATCCGGGTGGCGGCCAAATCGGTGCGTTGCCGCTGGGTGCTGCAGCAGGTGCTGGCGCGGCCGGGGTTCGCCGGGGTGATGGGCTACGCGCTGGCAGAAGCGATCTGGCTGGTCCGGACCGGTACCGCCGCCGACGTGCTGCTCGGCTATCCGACCGCGGACCGGGCGGCGTTGCGGGAGCTGGCCGCGAATCCGGATCTGCTGCAGGCGATCACCTTGATGGTCGATGACGTGCGCCAGCTGGAGTTCATCCGGGACGTGGTGGGCCGGCCGGCCGCACCGATCCGGCTGTGCCTGGACGTGGACGCCTCGTTGCGGGTCGGCAAGGTGCACCTGGGGGTGCGCCGCTCGCCGGTGCGGAGCCCAGCCGAAGCTGCGCGGCTGGCTGAACGGATTGTCGCCGACGAGCGGTTCGGCCTGGCCGGGGTGATGTTCTACGAGGCTCAGATCGCCGGGCTGCCCGACACCTCGCCGGCAGTGGCACTGGTCAAGCAGCGCTCGGTGGCCGAGCTGGCCCAGCGCCGGACCGCGGTGGTGCAGGCGGTTCGCTCGGTCGTCGGCCGGCTGGCATTCGTCAACGCGGGTGGCACGGGCAGCCTGGAGATCTCGGCAGCCGATCCCTCGGTGACGGAGCTGACCGCCGGCAGCGGGCTGTACTCGCCGACCCTGTTCGACCGGTACCGGCAGTTCCGCGGTGTGCCCGCGATGCAGTTCGCGCTGCCGGTGGTGCGACGGCCGGCGGCGGAGATCGCAACTCTGTTCGGCGGCGGCTACATCGCCTCCGGCCCGGCCGGTGCCTCGCGGGTTCCCGCGCCGGTGGACGCCGACCTGTCGCTGCTGGGAACCGAGGGTGCGGGTGAGGTGCAGACACCGGTGCGGGGCCGGCCGGCGGCTCGGCTCGGCATCGGCGACCGGGTCTGGTTCCGGCATGCGAAGGCGGGGGAGTTGCTGGAGCGGTTCGACGCGGTGCAGCTGGTGGATGGTGCGACCCGGCTGGACACGGTGCCGACGTATCGCGGTGAAGGCAAGAATTTCGGATGAGCTGCGTGCGCGAAGGCAATGAGACGGATGAGCCGCGTGCGCGCAGCGCGCTCGCTATGACACTGGTCATGGGGGAGCGACGTGCCAGCGAGTGAGCACCCGGCCCGGGAGCGGATGGTCTACAGCGCTGCGCAGCTGGTGCGCGAGCAAGGCGTGGCGGCGACCGGAGTGCGCGATGTGGTCCGCCGCGCCGACGCGCCGCGCGGTTCCTTCCAGCACTACTTTCCCGGCGGCAAGGACCAGCTGGTCGGGGAGGCCGTTGTGTGGTCGGGCCGCTACGCCGCCGACTGGGTGCGTCGCTACCGCGCCGAGGCCCGGCGGCCGAGCGCCGAGGGGCTGCTCGCACACGTGGTGAAGCCGTGGAAGCAGGAGCTGCTACGGCGAGACTTCCAGCGCGGCTGCCCGCTTATGGCCGCGGCCGGCGACCTGGCCGGCGGCCAGTCGCCCGTCACCGACTCGCTGCGGGCAGCTGCCACGGACTGGGAAGCCGCGTTACGCACCGAGCTGTCCGCCCTCGGCGTGCCGGCGCGTTCTGCGCGCAGCCTGGCGTCGCTGATCCTGAGCGCGTTGGAAGGCGCGATCATGCTTGCCCGGGTGCACCGGGACGTCGCACCTCTCACCACCGTGGTGCGCGAGCTCACGCCGTTGCTCGCGGCCCATCGTTGATCCAGCCCGGGATCGGGCCGGGGTGGAGCGAGGGCTGCCCGGACCTCATGCCGGAAGCAGGCGGTGTGTCCGGGCCTCGATTGCGTGAATCACCGCGGCCATGTCGGCGCCGGCATGCCCGAGCTGCACCGTCTCGCGCAACAGCTCGTGGCAGCCATCGAGCAGCGGGCTGGCCACCCCGCGCGGCGTGCGGCGGCCCCGATGAGCTCGTTGTTCTTCAACACGGCGGCTGCCGCGGCCTGCGCGCCGAAGTGGCCGGTCAGTCCGGTCACCATGGTGATCAGGAACAGGCTCACCGCCAGCTTCGTCAGCAGTGCCTGCGGTACCGGGCCACACCTGACCATCGCCTTGCCGGGGTGCGGTTCCACACGATGGGCGGTACGCCGGCCCGGCTCAGCCGCAGTGCCACCGGCTCGCCCATCAGCCCCAAAGCCACGAAGCCGATGGTCATGATTGCCTCGATCCTGCCGGCACATCCCGCGCTATGACAGGCGTCGCAAATGACGGTTCGTCATGACGCCTGTCATGAGCCAGCCCGGATGCCTACCCGGGGATCAGGCGTGCGCGATGTTGTCCCAGCCCTCGACGTCCTTCGGGCTGCGCGGCTCCGGGCCGACGTAGCGCGCCGACGGGCGGACGAGGCGTCCGGTCTTCTTCTGCTCCATGATGTGGGCCGCCCAGCCGGCGGTGCGGGCGCAGCTGAACAGGGCCGGCATCATGTGCGGCGGCACCTCGGCGAAGTCGAGGATGACAGCCGCCCAGAACTCGACGTTGGTCTCGATCGGGTGGTCGGGCCGGCGCTCGCGCAGCTCGGCCAGGGCGGCCTGCTCCAACGCGGCGGCCGCCTCGTAGCGCGGCGCGCCCAGTTCCTTGCAGGTGCGGCGCAGCACCCGGGCGCGCGGGTCCTCGGCACGGTATACCCGGTGGCCGAAGCCCATCATTCGTTCCTTGCGGTCGAGGATGTCGGTGACCACCTTGCGCGGGTCGCCGGTCTTCTCCACCGCGTCGAGCATCGGCAGCACCCGCGCCGGCGCTCCGCCGTGCAGCGGGCCGGACATGGCGCCGATGGCGCCGGAGATGGCAGCCGCCACATCGGCGCCGGTGGAGGCGATCACCCGCGCGGTGAAGGTGGAGGCGTTCATGCCGTGCTCGGCGGCGGAGACGAAGTAGGCGTCCACCGCGTCCACGTGCTTGGGGTCGGGTTCGCCCCGCCAGCGGGTCATGAACCGCTCCACGATGGTGCGGGACTGGTCGATGCGCGACTGCGGCACGGCCGGCAGTCCGATGCCGCGGGCGGACTGAGCAACGTAGGACAGCGCCATCACCGAAGCTCGGGCAGCCTGCTCGCGGGCCTCGTCGTCGCTGATGTCCAGCAGCGGCCGGTAGCCCCAGATCGGGGACAGCATCGCCAGTGCCGCCTGCATGTCGACCCGGACGTCACCGGTGTGGACCGGGATCGGGAACGGCTCGGCCGGCGGCAGGCCGGGCCCGAACTTGCCGTCGACCAGCAGCGCCCAGACGTTGCCGAAGGTGACGTGTCCGACCAGGTCCTCGATGTCGACCCCTCGGTAGCGCAGCGCGCCACCGTCCTTGTCCGGCTCGGCGATCTCGGTTTCGAATGCGATGACGCCCTCGAGTCCGGGGCTGTAATCGGAGGCCATGCGGGATCTCCCTCGTTGGATGCGCTCGTTGCTGCCATTCTTCCCCATCGTCACCCCGGCCAGCCAGGCGGTGGGCCCCGCACAGCTGACACAATGGTGAGCGTGAGTGAGCCGACCAGCGAGCAGCCGCACGCCGACCCGCGGGCGGTGACCAGTTCCTACCGCAGCGGCGCGCTCACCGAGGCGGAGCTCGCACCTACCTGGCTGGCGCAACTGCAGAACTGGTACGACCAGGCGGCAGCCGATCCAGGAATCCCGGAACCGAACGCGATGCAGGTCGCGACAGTCGATGACGCCGGCGAACCCGACGTCCGGACGGTGCTGGCTCGCGGCTTCGGCAAGGCCGGCGTGGAGTTCTACACCAACTACGACTCGGCCAAGGGCAGGGCGCTGGCCGCGCACCCGGTGGCCGCGCTGGTGTTCTCCTGGTTGCCGCTGGAACGGCAGGTGCGGTTGCGCGGACCCGTCGAGCGGGTCAGTCGGGCCGAGACCGAGACCTACTTCGCAGGCCGGCCGCGCGGCTCGCAGCTGGCGGCGTGGGCCTCGGCGCAGTCGCAGGTGCTGCAGAGCCGCGAGGAGCTCGAGCAGGCGCTGGCGGAGGTGCAACGACGCTTCGGCGCGGCCGACGATGATCCACCGATCCCGCCGCCGCCCCGCTGGGGCGGCTATCGCGTGCGCCCGGTGGCCGTCGAGTTCTGGCAAGGACGGGAGTTCCGGCTGCACGACCGGCTCCGGTACCGGTTGGCTGACTCCGGCCACTGGCTGGTCGAGCGGCTGGCACCATGACGGCCGTGCGGTGACTGGTCCGGACCCCGTCAGCAGCTCAGAACTGGCCGGCCCGGCGGTCGCGGAGGTCCCGCCGCCCGGTACCCGCACCAGCAGGCTGCGCGGGCACGCCATCGACACTCGGCCGCTGGCGATTGCGCCGTTCCGGCGGCAGGTGCTGGGCCAGGGCACCTCGTTCATCGGCTCGATGCTGACTCAAGTTGCGGTACCGGTGCAGGTCTACGACCTGTCGCACTCCTCGCTGCAGGTCGGTCTGGTGGGACTGGTCGGCTTCCTGCCGCTGGTCGCATTCGGCCTGTGGGGCGGCGCGGTCGCGGACGCCATGGACCGGCGGACGCTGTACCTCGTGAGCTCCATCGCCAGCTGGGTGATGACGCTGGGCCTGCTGCTGCAGACGCTGGCCGGCGTCGGCAATGTGCCATTGATCCTGGCGCTGGTGGCGTTGCAGGCGGGATTCTTCGCGGTGGCCTCGTCCTCGCGGGGCGCGATCGTGCCACGGATCGTCCCGGTGGAGCTGGTGCCGGCTGCGAACACCATCGCGTTCACCGTCGGCAACGTCGGTTCGGTGATCGGGCCGCTGCTGGCCGGGGTGCTGGTGACCCGCCCGCACGGCTTCGAATACGCCTACGGTGTCGACGCGATCCTGTTCACGCTGGCGCTGTACTCGGCGACGCGGCTGCCGCACATCCCGCCGGAAGGGGCCAAGCCGGTGCCCGGGCTGCGGTCGGTGCTCGGCGGGCTGTCCTTCATCGTCACCCGGCCGGTGTTGCTGATGTCGTTCGCCGTCGACCTGGTCGCGATGGTGTTCGCGATGCCGCGGGCGCTGTTCCCGCAAGTGGCGGCGGACCGCTTTCACGGCCAGGTCGGCCCGCTGTACGCGGCGATCGCCATCGGCTCGGTCCTGGCGGGGCTGTCCGGCGGCTGGATCGGCCGGGTGCGGCGGCAGGGCATCGCGCTGATGGTCGCGATCGCAGGCTGGGGCGTGGCAATCGCGGTGTCCGGCCTGGCCCGCTCGCTCTGGCTTGCCGTGCTGCTGCTGGCGCTGGCCGGAGCCGCCGACCTGGTCAGCTCTGTGTTCCGGCAGACGATCTTGCAGACCTACGCCCCCGACGAGCTGCGCGGGCGGCTGCAAGGGGTGTTCGTGGTGGTGGTGGCAGGCGGCCCGCGGCTGGGGGACCTGCGTGCCGGCGCCACCTCGGCGGTGACCGGGCCGACGGTGTCCTGGGTCGGCGGCGGCGTGCTGTGCGCGGTCGTGGTCGTGCTCGCCACCATGATGGTCGCGCCGTTCCGCAGGTATGACGCGGCACGCGGCGGCGAACCGGTTGGCGCTGATAGCGTTTCGCCATGACGCTGTCAGGTGAGCGGTACGCGATCACAGCCTCGGGGTACACCGCCGAGGTGTCGGAGGTGGGCGCGGCGCTGGCCGGTCTGTGGCTGGACGGCAAGCCGGTCATCGTCGACACCGGCGCGGACGAGCTGCCACCCAAGTCGGCCGGCTGCGTGCTGGCGCCCTGGCCGAACCGGATCCGGGACGGCCGCTACCGCTTCGACGGCGTGGATTACCAGTTGCCGCTGACCGAGCCGGCGCTGCACAACGCCAGTCACGGCCTGGCCCGCTGGAGCCGCTGGCAGCTGTTGGAGCAGACCGAGAGCTCGGTGCTGCTCAGCTGCGACCTGGTGCCACAGACGGGCTACCCGTTCGAGATCAGGCTGCACCTGCTGTACATCCTCGATGCAGAGGGCCTGACGGTCCGGCTCGCGGCAACGAATACCGGCCAGCGACCGGCACCGTTCGGGGTGGGTTTCCACCCCTATTTCGACCTCGGCACCTCCGCTCTGGACGACGCGCAGCTGCAGGTGCCGGCAGAGTCGGTCCGGCGTACCGACGAGCAGCGGATCCCGGTCGAGACGCTGCCGGTCGCGGGCACCGGGTACGACCTGCGCCGGTTGCGTCCGCTCGGCGAGCTGCGGCTGGATCACAACTTCACCGGGCTGACCGGCTCGACCGCGGTGCTCACCACCGCTGCCCGCACGGTGGAACTGCACTGGGACCGCAGCTTTCACAACCTGCAGGTGTTCACGCCGCCCTTCGTCACGCCGGGCCGCAACGCGATCGCGCTGGAGCCGATGAGCTGCCCGGCGGATGCCTTCAACAGCGGCGAGGATCTGGTGCGGTTGGAGCCGGATCAGCGCTGGACCGGGGAATGGTCGATCCGGGTCACCGCCTGATCCGCTGGTAGTCGGCCAGGCTGGCCCGGCGCTCCTCGTCGTGATCGACGATCGGGCCCGGGTAGCCGTCGGGCAGGCCGGCGGGGTCGGTCCACGGCGCGTGCAGGTACTTGCGTGCGACGTCACGCAGTTCGGGAACGTAGCGGCGCACATACTCGCCGTCCGGATCGAACTTCGTGCCCTGCAACACCGGGTTGAAGATGCGGTAGTAGGGCGAGGCGTCTGTCCCCGAACCCGCGACCCACTGCCAGCCGTGATTGTTGCTGGCCAGGTCACCGTCGATGAGGTGCTGCAGAAAGTGCCGGGCGCCCGCGGTCCATTCCAGGTGCAGGTCCTTGACCAGGAACGACGCGACGATCATCCGAACGCGGTTGTGGATCCAGCCCTCGGCCAGCAGCTGCCGCATACCCGCGTCCACGATGGGATATCCGGTGCGGCCTTGCTGCCAGGCGGTGAATCGGTCCTCGGCGCTCCGGCCGGTGACGTAGCTGAGCGAGCGCAACTCCGGGTGGTAGTACTCGCGGGCCGAGTCCGGCCGGTGAAAGAGCACGTCGGCGTAGAACTCCCGCCACGCAAGCTCCTTGCGGTAGGTTTCGTGCCGGGCGTCGAGGTCGGCGAGCATGGTGCGCGGATGAACGGTGCCCCACTTGAGGTGTACCGACATGTGCGAGGTGGCGTCGCGTCCAGGCCGGTCACGGCTGTCGGCGTAGCCGGTCAAGCCGGATTCCCGCCAGTCCCGCCAATGCTTGCGCGCGGCGGCCTCGCCGACCTCCGGCAGCTGCAGCTCGGGGGGCAGTTCCGGATCGTCGGGAATCGGGTCCGAATCCGCCGACAGCCAGTCGGGGCGCACCGAGCGCACCGGATCGGGCCAGCCCCGGTCTCGCCAGCGACGGTAGAAGGCGCTGTAGACCTTGAAGTTCTCGCCGCTGCCGTTGCGGACCTGGCCCGGCGGCACGGCGTACGGCGAGCCGACCCGATGCAGCTGCCGATCGCCGAGCGCGTCGGCCACTGCCTGATCGCGCTGCCGTCCGTAGGGGCCGAAATCGTTGGCGCAGTAGATCGAATCGGCGCCGACCTGGTGGCACAGCTCGGGCAGCACGCGCTCGGGGCGGCCGTACCGGATCACCAGCCGCCCATCCAGCTGCTCGTTCAAGGCGCGCAGTGTGCGGTAGAGCACGGCGAGCCGGGGAGCGCCGGATGGCTTGGTCAGCGCCGGGTCCAGCACGAACACCCCGAGGACCTGGTGATCCTGCTCGGCGGCCTCGACCAGGGCCGGATTGTCCTGCAGTCGCAGGTCGCGGCGAAACCACATCACGGACGGCATGGCGTTGACGGTACGCGGATATGCTCATCGCATGCTGCTCACCAAGTTCGGCCATTCGTGCGTGCGGATCAGCGACGGGGACAAGGCGCTGGCGATCGATCCAGGCGTGTTCAGCGAGGTGGAGACGGCCCTCGACGGCGTGGACGCGGTGCTGATCACGCACGAGCATCCCGACCACATCGATGCCAAGCGGCTGGCCGACCAGGCCGCTGCCAATCCGGCGTTGCGGCTGTGGGCGCCGCAGGCGGTGGCAACGCAGCTGGCGGCAGATCCGGTGCTGGCCGATCGGGTGAGCGCGGTCGAGGCTGGAGCGTCGTTCGGGGCCGGCGGCTTCGGCATCCGCACCTTCGGCGGTCAGCATGCGCTGATCCACTCCTCCATCCCCGTGGTGGCCAACGTCGCCTACTCGATCGAGGATGTGGTCTATCACCCGGGCGATTCCTACACGGTGCCGACCGTCCCGGTGGAAGTGGCGCTTATTCCGCTGCACGCGCCGTGGGCGAAGCTGGCAGAAGCGATGGACTTCGCGGTCGCGCTGCGGGCGCCGCGTGCGGTCGGAATCCACGACGCGCTGCTCGCCCCCGCCGGTCTGGCGATGTACCGGGACCGCATCGCCTCGATCGGAGCAGCACATGGCAGCGACTTCTGCGCGCTGACGCCGGGGGAAAGCCTGTCGTTGTGAGCCTGTTCGAACCGGTCGCGGCCAACCCGGTACTCGATGGGCACAACGACCTGCCGTTCGCGTTGCGCGAGCTGGTGTCCTACGACCTGGACCGCTATGACGTGTCGCAGCGACAGGATCAGACGCACACCGACTTTCCTCGGCTGGCTGCCGGCGGCGTCGGTGGCCAGTTCTGGTCGGTGTACGTGCCGTCCGCCTGGGCCGGGGAGCGAGCGGTCGCGGCGACCCTGGAGCAGATCGACTTCGTGCACGGGCTGGTGCGGCGGTATCCGGACCTGACCAGGTTGTGCCGGACCGCGGCCGAGGTACGGCAGGCGTGGTCGGCGGGCCGGTTCGCGAGCTTGATGGGTGCCGAGGGTGGGCACAGCATCGACTCGTCCCTGGGCGTGCTGCGCATGCTGTTCGAGCTGGGCGTGCGCTACCTGACGCTGACCCACAACGACAATGTCCCGTGGGCGGACTCGGCCACTGATGCGCCTGTGCTTGGTGGACTGAACGACTTCGGTCGGGACGTGGTCGCCGAGATGAACCGGCTGGGTATGTTGGTCGACCTGTCACACGTCTCAGCCGGCACGATGCGCGACGCGCTCGCGGTGACCCGGTCGCCGGTGATCTTCAGCCACTCATCCGCCCGGGCGATCTGCCCGTCTCCGCGCAACGTGCCCGATGACATCCTCGGCGAACTCTCGGTGAACGGCGGCGTGTGCATGGCGACGTTCGTGCCCTACTTCGTCAGCGCCGAGTGCTTCGACTTCAGCGAGCAGGCGCGCGCGTTGGTCATGCTTCGGGGGCAGGACCCGAAGGATTTCGACGTCTTCGCCGCAGCACTCGCCGAGCTTGCCAGGACCTCAGCGCGCCCCCAGGCCACCGTCGCGCAGGTTGCCGATCACATCGAGCACATCCGGGAGGTCGCCGGAGTCGATCATGTCGGGCTGGGCGGTGACTACGACGGCTGCGATGAGCTGCCCGAGGGGCTGTCGGACGTGACCGGCTATCCGGCGTTGCTGGCCGAGCTGGCCGGGCGTGGCTGGTCGTCCGATGAGTTATCCAAGCTGTGCCACGGCAACGTGCTGCGGGTGCTGGAGGACGCCGAAGGCGTGGCGCTGGTTCGCCGAAATTGACCCTATGGTCACCGTGGTGCGCCCGCTGGACTGCACCATGTACCAGTGGTGCAGTTGTCCCTGCTACACGTCCGCGCCCCGGGGAGGTCCGGGGACGCGGCGCATTGTGTCTACCCTGTCGCCTCGCTGGTGACCACGGCCATGACGGCGGCGGCGGCGTTAACTACGCCCCACCCCCCACCGGGCCTGGGCCGCCACCACCTACTCCGTCCTGTTCGACGATGCACTCGGCGAGACAGCTGGCCAACTCTGGAAAGCTTTTCTCAGTAGGGAGGTAGCTCCGGAGCTGCCTCCGGTTCGGGCGGCTCGGACTTCCCCGCCGCATCAGCAGCTTCAGCGGTCTCTGTGGGCAAGGGGGCCCCTTCGCCGAGATCGGACGTCGATGGGACTTCCGCGGAGTCGCCCGCCCGCGCCGGATGGTCCGGCCTCCGCCGAGTGTCGGTCACTGCTTCGTGAGCTGGCCGTTCCGCGTGGTCCGGCGGTACCCAGGGATCCGGCTGTTCCAGCGGAACCGCATGCTCCGGATGGCCGGGCCGGCCTGGTTGACCGCCCGGTTGCTCGGACAACGCCGCCGGCGACAAGGGCCAGCGCTCAACCGGTTCGCTCCGGTACTCGTGACCTGTCGAGGTCGTCCAGGTGAACGAACCGTCGTCGTTTCGCCGGTACTGCCAGCCGGTCCGAATCTTGCACCGGTTGTGCCGGCGGCATGCCAGTGCGCCATTGCAGGCGCAGGTGACGCCACCTTGGCCGTAGGGCGTGATGTGTTCGAATTCGCATCGATAACCGGGCTGATTGCAGGTTGGGAAGCTGCATACGTCATCGCGCACCGCAACGAATTCGCGCAGCCGGCGGCTGGGCCGGTAGCGATGCTCGGAGATGTCGACCAGCCGCCCTCCCGGATCAGTCAGCATTCTTCGCCAGGTGCCGGACTCGTCGGCGGCAAGCCGGCGTGCGGTCTCAGCGGTGATCGGTCCGTAGCCGGTCAGGTGGCCGGGCTCGTCGTCGATGTCGAGCAGGGTGTCTGCGCTCACCACCACCTGGATCGATGGCGCACGCCCCTGTCGCTGCGGCAGTGCCCCGACCGGGATACCCGTTAGCACGGCATCGACGAGCAGATCGGCCCGCCGCTGGTCCATGGTTCGCTGGTCGCTCTTGGGCAGCATGGCAGCTGCCGCGGTGAGCCGTGTGAAGATCGCCTGCCCCTCGTCGGCCGGCAGGATCACCGGAAGCGACACCATGCCGTCGTCGAGCGCGGAGCAACCTACCCGACGGTCCAGCCGCGCACGCTGGTGGCGTGCCTCGGCGTCGGCAGGGTCCAGGCGTACGGCCGCTCGCCGGACTGCGCGCGCGAAGGTCGTCGGGGTCTGGTGCGGTGCCCGGCCAAGGACTGCGCGCTCGAGCTCGCTGGCCAGCTCCGGTGGCAGTTGCCATGAGGCTTCGGCAACGATGTCGGCATGCTTGGCTGAGATCTGGCCGGCTTCCAGCAGTGCGGCAGTCGCCGGCAGGTTCTGCAGCGTCGCTGCGACCTGCAGTTCACGCTGGGCGGTGCGGCCGGGAATCGTCAATGCCAGGGCGACCTGTTCTTCGGCCAGGTGCAGTTCGCTGGTGTCGGTGGCGTGTACCGCCGCCAGCACGCGACCTCGGGCTGCCGCGGCGAAGCGGGAGATCTCCTCGAACATGGTGAGCAGATCGATTCTGCTGGCGTCGTCCAGCGCCAGCGGATCGATCAGCGCGAGTACGAACAGGTCGCGGCCGCGTGGCGCGCAGCGTTTGAGGATCGCGACCTGCTCGGCCGGTGACAGCAGCGACAGCCGTACCGGGTCGGCGGCCCAGTCCGGCTCGTCTGCGGAGTCCGCGCGATTGCTCATGGCCCTGAGACAAACATCGGAGCTGTGGCAGATCAACGCGAGATCTCACTTTGTGGATAACCATCATCGGCATCGCACGTAGCGAACCCGCGCACGCTAGTCGTGCGCACCGACAGTTCTGGCGACGTCACCCACAGGGACGGCCCGCGGCAACAGACGTGCAGGTGCCGGCTCCGGCGCACCGGCAGTCACAACGGCACCGAGCTAGCCCCGTCCAGCACCGACCAGCCAGCACGGCACCGACCAGCCAGCACGGCACCGACCAGCCAGCACGGCACCGACCAGCCGGCACGGCACCG
>DATAKO010000101.1:0-22863 GCA_036261575.1 Jatrophihabitans sp. | reverse complement strand
ATCGGCGAGCTTGCGGGCCAGCTCGCGCAGCTCGAACCACGGACCGTCCAGCAACCGGCGCAGCTCGGCGCGGGCATCGGTGGTGAGCGTCTCGGGTGCGGTCATGTCGTCTCCTCCTCAGCAGCAGCGTGCACACCGGTCAGTACCTGGCGCAGGCCACCCGGGCCGCCCCACAGCAACACGGTCAGGCTCTCGGCCAGTTCGGCCCGGGTCATCGCATCGGGATGGTCCAGCCACCAGTCACCGGCCGCCTTCACCATGCCGACCACCGCGGCCCCCCAGGGCCGGTGCAGCACCGGATCGCGCATCGGCAGCCCCGCAAGCACCTCGTCCAGCCGGCCGGCGACCAGGCCGGTGTAGTCCGCCACCGCATCTCCACCGGCCTGCTGCACAACAGGGTTGCGCACCACGAACCGGTACAGCTGCGGGTTCGTGTCGAGCACGGCCAGGAAGGCGTCGATGCCGGCCCGGATCATCGCGCGGGGGTCCTGCTGGCTGCTGATGGCGGTAGCGAGCTGGTCGGACAGCACGCCCGCGAGCTGCTGACCGACCGCGCGGTAGAGGTCAGCCTTGTCGCTGAAGTGCCGGTAGAACACCGCCTTGGAGGTGCCCGCGTAGGCGGCGATCTGATCCATGCCGACCGCGGCACCGTGGTGCTCGACGCAGGCCGCGGTCAGCCGAACCAGCTCAGCGCGACGGGCCAGACGGTGGGCGTCCCACCGTGCCGAGCGGCCGTCCGAGGTGCCCTTCACCCTGCCTACGGTATTCGATACCGACGGTATCGGATACCCCGGGGCCGAAACGTGGCCAAGCCCACCCGGGTGCAGAGCTACGGCAATTGGTTCAATCGTCGGCATGCGACGACTGCGCCCGCCGTGGCTGCTCACCGTCCTCAGCCTGCTCGCAGCAGTCCTGACCGGCTGCTCACACGGGCACCGAACGCCCCCGGAACAGCTGGCCGCGCAGGCCTATCTGACCGCCCTGGGCGGCGCTGATGCCACCGCAGCCGCCCAGAGCACCACCGACGCCAGCGCCGCACAGAAGGCCATCGCGGCCAGCCTCGCCGGCCTCGGCGCCGGAGCGAAGGGCACTCTGACCGTCACCGGGCTGGTCGATCGGACGCCGACCTCGGCGACCGCCAACTACGACGCGCGCTGGACGCTGCCCGGCAGCAGCACCCCGTGGACCTACAGCGGCACGCTGCCCGTCCTCAAGTCGGACAAGGTGTGGCTGGTCAGCTGGAAGATCGGCGACGTGCAGCCCGAGCTCAGCAGCGGCCACCACCTGCAACTGAAGCGGACGCAGCCCACCCGTGCTGCACTCACCGACGACAAGGGTGCCCCGCTCTTCCGGCCGACGCCGGTGGTGACCGTCGGCATCGATCCGGCCAAGGTCACCGATCTCGGGGCGCTGGCCGCCGCGCTCGCCGCGGTGCCCCAGCTGCAGAGCAGCGCCCACGACATCGTCAGCGCGGTGCAGGCAGCGGCGAAGGACCAGTTCGTACCGGTCATCACGCTGCGCCGCCCGGTCTATGAGGCGATCAAGCCGCGCATCTACAACCTCCCGGGTACCGAGTTCCAGGAGGGCACCCAGCTGCTGCCGCCGGTCTCAGGGTTCGCGCGCCAGTTCCTGGGCACCGTCGGCGAGGCCACCAAGCAGCTGATCGACGGCTCCGGCGGCGCCATCGCCGCCGGCGATGAGGTCGGCACCTCGGGCCTGCAGCTGGCCCTGGACGCCCAGCTGCGCGGGCAGCCAGGGCTCGCGGTCTACCTGGCCGACGACGCCAGCGGTGCGCTCGG
Source organism: Jatrophihabitans sp. (assembly GCA_036261575.1). Taxonomy (GTDB): domain Bacteria; phylum Actinomycetota; class Actinomycetes; order Mycobacteriales; family Jatrophihabitantaceae; genus Jatrophihabitans_A. The sequence goes on along the minus strand of DATAKO010000101.1, from coordinate 21,064 downwards.
AAGCAAGCTGGCCACCATCACAGCCCCGGCCCCTGGCAAGCCGGTCCAGCTGACCCTGGACACGGCCGCACAGGAGGCGGCAGATCAGGTGCTGTCGGCCGAACCGTTGCCGGCCGCGATCGTGGTCAGCCAGCCCTCCACCGGCCGGGTGCTCGCGGTGGCCAACAGCGAGTCAGCGCCCGGCGACATCGCCCTCACCGGGCAGTATCCCGCCGGCTCGACGTTCAAGATCGTCACCTACGCCGCCGACCTCACGGCAAATCCCGGGCACAGCCAGGACACCCAGGCACCCTGTCCGCCAACCGTCACGGTGGATGGCCGCCAGTTCGAGAACGAGAACAAGTTCAGCCACGGCACCATCTCCTACGCGGCGGCGTTCGGCTACTCCTGCAACACCACCGCCATCTCCGTCGCCGATGCACTGCCCGACGGCACCATGGCCAGGACGGCAGCAGCACTCGGGCTGGGGGCGGGCTGGAAGCTGCCGGTGGACGCCTTCTCCGGCTCCATGCCCGCCACCGCCACCGGCACCGAGAAGGCAGCCGAGGCCATCGGTCAGGGCAAGGTGCTGGTCTCGCCGCTGGCCATGGCCGGCATCGTCAGCGCTGCGGCGACCGGCAAGCCGGTCACCCCCTCGATCCTGCAGTCCGAGCCGGGGACGCCGGGCACCCCGCTGGACGCGAGCGTGGTCGCCAAGTTGAACGCGCTGCTGCACGCCACGGTGGACCTGCCCGGCGCCACCGCCTACACCGCGCTGAACGGCCTGCCCGGAGACATCCGCGGCAAGACCGGAACCGCGGAGTTCGGCACCGACGTGCCACCGAAGAGCCACTCCTGGTTCGTCGGGGTCCGCGGGGACCTGGCCATCTCGGTGTTCATCTACGGCGGCGAGCAGTCGAGCACCGGTGCCGTCGTGCTGGCGCGCGACTTCTTCACCGCGTTGCCACCCGGCTGAGCGAGGCGGTGTCGCCCACGCACAGCCGCATCCGGCCGAACTCGCTACCGTGGGGGCATGAGCACTGAAGTACACGACAGCCCGGCCGGTTGGGTGAACGAGCACATCCGGAAATACGTAGAGACCGACGGCGCGGAGGGCCACATCTGGCAGGGTGTGCCGACGCTGCTGCTGACCACCAAGGGCCGCAAGTCCGGTGAACTGCGTCGCACGGCGTTGATCTACGGCGTCCAGAACGGCGCGTACTTCGTCGTCGCGTCCCAGGGTGGCGCGCCGACGCATCCTGCCTGGTACCTCAACCTGCTCGAGGAGCCGCTGGTGCACGTGCAGGTGGCAGCGGACAAGTTCGACGCCCGCGCCCGCACCGCTGACGACCAGGAGCGGGCGCTGCTCTGGCCGCTGATGACCGCGATCTGGCCGGCGTACGACGAGTACCAGACCAAGACCGACCGGCAGATCCCGGTCGTCGTGCTCGACCGGGTCTGATCGCTTACCTGTTTCGAACGTTTCGGTGACTGCGGCGCGGCTCCGGCTCAGTACGCTCCCAGCGTGACCGACGTTGCCCGCGGGCTGATCGTGGTGATCGAGGACGAGGCCCCGATCGCCGACGTGATCCGGCTGAACCTCGCCAAGGCGGGTTTCGGCGTGCACATCGAGCGGGACGGCAGCGCCGGGCTGGCCGCGATCGCCCGGCACCGGCCGGTTGCCGTCGTGCTGGACATCGGGCTGCCCGGGGTGGACGGCATCGAGATCTGCCGCCGGTTGCGCGCGGCCGGTGACTGGACGCCGGTGCTCTTCCTGACCGCCCGGGACGACGAGGTGGACCGCATCGTCGGGCTGGAACTGGGCGCCGACGACTACCTCACCAAGCCGTTCTCGCCCCGGGAACTGGTGGCCCGGGTGGTGTCGGTCCTGCGCCGGACCCAGGGCCGGCCGGGCGGCGATCCGGCCCTGCAGGTCGGCCAGATCCGGCTGGATCCGCAGCAGCGGCGGGTGTGGGCGGCCGGCGTCGAGGTGAGCCTGACCGCCACCGAGTTCGAGCTGCTGGCCTTCCTGATGCGCCGGCCCGGCCGGGTATACAGCCGCGAGCAACTGCTGTCGGAGGTCTGGGGCTACTCCTCGGTGGCCGGCGCCCGGACGGTGGACGTGCACGTGGCGCAGGTGCGCGGCAAGCTCGGCGCCGCGTCCCCGATCCGGACGGTGCGCGGGGTCGGTTACGCGGCCGAGAATCAGCCCGCCGCCAGCACCACCGACCAGGCCGGCGCGGAGCCGGCCCACCCGTGAGAAGCCTGGCATCGCGCATCTCGCTGCTGGCGGTCGCCGTTGCTGTGATCACGGCGCTGCTCGCGGGACTGCTGGCGGCCAACCTGATCCAGCGCACCGCGCGCGACAGCGCCCGCAGCACGCTGAAGCAGCTGGCCGATGTCGCGCAGTCGACCGCGAACGCGGGCGCCAATCCGGAGGCCGCCCAGAGCCGGGCGCGGGCTCAACTGCGGGTGCTCAAGATCAATACCGCCGCCATCGCCGGCGACGGCAGCATCAGCACGGCCACCCCGCTGCTGCACCGGGTGCTTACCAAGCACGACATCGCCGCTGTGCTCGCTGGCAACAGCGTCTCCGCGCAGCGCCGGGTGGCCGGACAGCTGGTGCTGCTCGAGGCGCGCCCGACGAAGGCCGGCGGCATCGCGCTCGCCCAGCGCCGGGCGGACGCCACCGCGGCCGGCGACCAGGCGGTCCGCCGCATCATCTGGGCGCTGTTGATCGCCGTCGGGATCGCGGTTCTGCTCGGGCTGGCGGTCGCGGTGCGCATCTCCCGCCCGCTCAAACGCACGGCTGCCGCCGCGCACGCGCTTGCCGCTGGGCATCGCGACGTCGCGGTGCCGCCGCAGGGACCGGCCGAGGTGGTCGAGGTCGGTACCGCGGTGAACACGCTGGCCGCGGCCCTGTCGCACTCCGAGGCCCGGCAGCGGGAGTTCTTGTTGTCGGTCTCGCATGACCTGCGCACGCCGCTCACCGCGATCGCCGGGTACGCTGAGTCGCTGTCCGACGGGGTGGTGCCGCCCGAGGAAGCAGCCGGGGTGGGCGCGGTCATGCTGACCGAGGCCCGCCGGCTGAACCGGCTGGTGGCCGACCTGCTCGACCTGGCCCGGCTGGGCGCCCAGGAATTCCGGATCGAGTGGTCCGACGTGGACCTGACGGAGCTGGTGTACGCAGCCGGCCGGGTCTGGTCCGACCGCTGCGCCGCGGCCGCGGTGCCGTTCGCGGTGCAAGCCGAGCCACGGCCGCTGTGGCTGCGCACGGACGCCGCCCGGGTCCGCCAGATCGTCGACGGGTTGCTGGAGAACGCGCTGCGGGTGACCCCGGCCGGCGCGCCGATCGTGCTGGCCGCGTTCGCCGCCGCCCCGGATCAACTGGTGGTCGAGGTGCGCGACGGTGGCCCCGGGTTGAACGACGAGGACCTTGCAGTCGCCTTCCAGCGCTCTGTGCTCTACGAGCGCTACCGCGGCGTGCGCCAGGTGGGTACCGGGCTCGGGCTGGCCATCGTGGACGGACTGGCGCGCCGGCTGGGTGGCTCCGTGGAGGCAGGTCACGCGCCGGAGGGCGGGGCCCGGTTCACCGTCCGGTTGCCGGTGAGCACCAGCAACGAGTGGTGAGTCCGCCACCGTTACGGGGGCGACCTCACCACTCGCTGTGGAAGGCGCCCGCTACTTGGTGGCGTCGAGCACCCGGGTGGCGGTCAGGCTGGAGGTGCCGGTGCCTGCGACCAGCACCTTGTCACCGGTCTTGACGGAGCTGATGGTGACCGTGGCTCCCTTGGCGGCCGCCCGGCTGTGCACCTTGGTCGAGCTGGTGACCGCGTAGGTCTGGCTGACGTTGTCCAACGCCTTGACGGTGATGGAGTTGGCCGACACCGCCGTCACCGTGCCACGGATGGCGTCGTGGGTGACGAACGTGGTCGAGTTCTTGCCGTCCCGGGTGACCCAGGTGGCGTGCAGCGCGCGCCGCAGCTCGTCGCGTGCCTTGCCGGCGTGCTTGCCGGCCGCGTGGTTGGCCGTGCCCGACGTGCTCGAGGGCGCGGTGCCCGAGGGGGCCGGGCTCGAGGTGCTGCCGGAGGCGGCCAACGCGGCGGTGCCTGCGCCGAGAACGACGGCGGCAGCGGAGCCCGCGATCACGATCTTCTTCAACATGAGGGTTCTCCCTGGTCGAGGTGGTGTGCGGGCTGCGCGATCGGCGCGACCCGCGGTACTACGCCATTCACTCTGACCGACCCAGGTTCACTGCCGGACAAGGAAGTGTCAGGGTTGTGTTCGGGGCAGCTGGGTACTGTTGCTGACCATGCGCCTGCACGCCGAGCCGCTGGAGCGGATCGACCCGATCACGCTGTACCGGTTGCTCAAGCTGCGGGTGGACGTCTTCGTGGTCGAGCAGCGCTGCGCGTACCCGGAGCTGGACGGCCGGGACGCCGAACCGGGAGCCCGCCAGTTCTGGCTGGAGGAGGACGGCGAGGTGCTGGCCACGCTGCGATTGCTGCCCGAGAACGCAGGAACGGATGCGGGCACGGCCGCCACGACAGTGCGCATAGGCCGGGTGGCCACGGCCGGACCGGCCCGGTCGCGAGGCCTGGCCGCACGGTTGCTGGCAGCGGCGCTGGCCGAGAGCGGGACGGCGGACGTGGTACTCGACGCACAGTCGCACCTGGCCGGTTGGTACGGGCGATTCGGCTTCGTGGCGTCAGGTCCGGAGTTCGTCGAGGACGGCATCCCACACCTTCCGATGCGCCGCAGCGGGGGCTGACCGCACACCTTGCGGCTCAGCCGCGAACACCCGCCGGGACGGCACCGAGCCGGGCGCGCAGGAAGCCGCCCAGCTCGTCCACGGCCTGCTGGGCATCGACCAGCACCCCTGCCATCACGTGTCCCACGTGCCACAGCCGGGGCAGCTCGGACACGGTGACATCGACGCCCGCGGCGCGCAGCCGGCCGGCGAACTCGGCAACCTGGTCATAGAGCACCTCGCGGCGGTTGACCTGGATCAGGGTCGGCGGCAGCTCGCCGAGCTCGCCGCGGCCGGGCGCGAAACCTGCGTCGGCCGGATCGCCGGGGCCGAGGTAGTGCAGCGCGCTCAGCCGGCCCCACTTCGCGCGCACCACCAGGTCGCGCCGGCGTCCGGTCGGCTCGGCCGCTGGATCCACCCAGGGTGAGATCAGGCCGAGCGCGGCGGACGTGTCCGTCCGGGCATCGATCAGCCGGCGCGCGGTCGCGACCGCCAGCCCGCCGCCGGCGGAATCCCCGCTCAGGGCGAACCGGTCGTGCGCGGCGGCGACCGCACCGGCCGCATCGACGGCGTCCTCGAGCGCGGCGGGAAACGGGTGCTCCGGAGCCAGCCGGTAGTCGGGCAGGTAGACCACGCTGTCGGCGGCCTTGGCCAGGTACGCGCCGAGGGCCCGGTGGCTGCGCGGCGAGCCGACCGTGTACGCCCCGCCGTGCAGGTGGACGATCGCGGTCGGACGCTCGGTCGCACCGACGCTGACCCGCAGCGCGGGCCGGCCATCGAGGCGGCAGGGACGCACCACCGTGCCGGCCGGCTCCGGCAGGGTGCGGGCCATCAGGTCCAGCCATGCCCGCTGCCAGCGGATCGGCAGCGGGCCGCCGATGCCCGGTCGCTGGCCGAGGTAGGTCGAGGTCGCCACCAGCCAGAACGGCAGCCCACGCCGGCTCATCGCAGCCCGACCTTGCGCTGCGGCACCCGGTTGCGGGTCACGGCGGCAACGACGTTCTGGTATCGCCAGCCCAGCACCAGCTGGAACAGGTGCAGCGCCTTGGCGTCGGCCCCGACGATCACCCGGCCTTTGCCGGCGAGCATGCCACGCACGATGATCTCTGCGGCCCGCTCGGGCTCCATCTTGGCCAGCTTGCGATCGAAGTACTCGGCCAGCGCTGCCTGATCCTCACCGGCCGCCACCCGGGCGTTGCGGGCGATGGCGGTCTTGATGCCACCCGGATGCACGCTGGTCACCCGCACCGGCAGCCGGGCAGCAACCATCTCCTGTCGCAGCGATTCGGTGAAGCCGCGCACCGCGAACTTGGCCGCGTTGTAGGCGCTCTGTCCGGGAATGCCGAGCAGTCCGAACAGGCTGGACAGGTTCACGATGTGCCCGTCGCCGCTGCGGATCAGGTAGGGCAGAAACTCCTTGGTGCCGTTCACGACACCCCAGAAGTCGATGTCCAGGATCCATTCCATGTCCTGGTAGGTCATGTCCAGTACCGAGCCGGTCAGCGCCACACCGGCATTGTTGATCACCACGTTGACGGTGCCGAACTCCTCGGCGACCGCCGCTGCGTAGGCCGCCATCGCCGTGCGGTCACGCACGTCGAGCCGGTCGCTGCGCAGCTTCGCCGAGCCGAGCATCGCCACCGTGTCGGCCAAGCCCGCCTCGTCCTGATCCGAGAGTGCCAGCAGAGCGCCCCGGCGGGCCAGGTTCACGGCCAGCGCTCGGCCGATACCGGACCCGGCGCCGGTAATCACGATCACCTTTCCGGCGACCTGCCCCGGGCCCCGCCCCCCGGCTGCTTCCGCGTCGGAATTCACACCTGCACCCCCTTCCGGTTGGCGCGGCCGCGATCGGCTAGCGCGGTGCTGCGGTAGGCGGCCAGGTCGAAGGACCGGGTCAGCCGCCGGAACGTGTACGTGGTGCGCGGCCAGAGCGTCACATTGCGACCGTGCTCGTCCAGGTACCAGCTCTGGCAGCCACCGGTGTTCCAGACCGTGCGCCGCATCCGTCGCTGCAGGTCGGCGTTCCACTCCCGCTGGCGGGCGGGCAGTACCTCTACCGTGCCCAGTCCGAAGCGGCGCAGCTGTCGCACCGCATCGACCAGGTAGGCCACCTGCGACTCGATCATGTACACCATCGACGAGTGGCCGAGTCCGGTGTTCGGGCCGACCAGGAAGAAGAGGTTCGGGAAGCCGGCCACGGTCGCGCCCTTGTAGGCCTGGATGCCATGTTCGCGCCAGGCGTCGCTGAGCGTCCGGCCGTCACGCCCCTTCACCTGCTGCGCGATCGGCAGCTCGGTGGGCATGAAACCGGTGCACACGATGAGCGCGTCGACCGCTCGCTCGGTGCCGTCGGCGGTGACCAGGCCGGTCTCGGTGATCCGGCTGATCGGGTCGGTGACCAGTTCGACGTTGTCCCGCGCCAGCGCCGGGTACCAGTCGTTGGAGATCAGCACGCGCTTGCAGCCGAGCGAGAAGTGCGGCCGCACCTTCGCCCGCAGCTCGGGGTCACTGATCGCCCTGTCGATGTTGGCCAGCGCGGCGCGGCTGGCCAGCTTGCCCAACGATGGCAGCGCGATGAACATCGGCACGGTGGCCTCGCGCAGGAAGTAGACGAGGTCGCGTGCCAGCCGCTGCAGCAGCGGGACCCGCCGCATCAGCCGCTGCTGCCAGGGCCGGTAGGCGCGGTCGCGACGCGGCATGACCCAGGGCGCGGTGCGCTGGTAGACGTCGAGCTGCGCCACCTGCGGGGCGATCTCGGGCACGATCTGGATCGCCGAGGCCCCGGTGCCGATGACGGCGACCCGCTTGCCGGCCAGATCGTAGCCGTGGTCCCACTGCGCGGAGTGGAAGAGCCGGCCGCGAAAGACATCGATGCCCTCGATGGCCGGCAGCTTCGGATCGGACAGCGCACCGGCCGCCGCCACCAGCAGGTCTGCGCTGATCGGCCCGTCCGAGGTCTCGATGCGCCATTGCCCGGCCTCGTCGTCCCATGCCGCCGACTCGAAGACGACGTTGAAGCGAAACCGGTCGAGCACGCCGGCGCGCTCGGCGACATCGCGCAGATACTGCTGGATCTGCGGCTGCCGGGAGAACGAGTGCGACCAGTTCGGGTTCAGCGCGAAGGAGAACGAGTACAGCTGGGACGGCACGTCGCAGGCCGCTCCGGGATAGCTGTTGTCCCGCCAGGTGCCGCCCACCTCCGCACCGCGATCGACGCACAGGAAGTCGAATTCGCCGGCCTCCTGCAACTTGATCGCCGCACCGAGGCCGGCGAAGCCGGCACCGACGATGAACACGTGGACATGCCGCGCACGCACCGACAGGTTCGTCATGGGCTCACCGTACGAGTTAATTGAATTTGAGTCAATAGGGCCACTCTAAGATGAGCCCATGACTGCCGCCAAGCGGATCCGGCTGAGCCCCGAGGCGCGCCGCGAACAGCTGCTGGAGCTGGGCGTGCAGATGCTCACCACGCGCACGCTGGACGAGCTGTCGGTCGAGACCATCGCCGAAGAGGCCGGCATCTCCCGGGGGTTGCTGTTCCACTACTTCCGCAACAAGCAGGACTTCCACCGGGCCGTGGTGCAGCGCGCGGCGGACGACCTGCTCGACACCACGGCACCCGATCCGGCGCTGGAGCCCATACCGCGGCTCATGCAATCGGTCTCGCACTACGTCGACTACGTCAGCGCCAACTATCGCTCCTACCTTTCGCTGGTGCGGGGCGCGGCCAGCGGCGATGACACCCTGCGCGAGATCTTCGACCACACCCGGGCCGTGCTGACCAAGCGGATCACCGACAACATGGACGTGTTCGGCCTGACCGACGGCCCGCGCGAGCAGCTGTTGGCACGGGGCTGGTCCGCCCTGGTCGAAGAGATCGTGCTCGCCTGGGTGGCCGAGCAGCAGATCAGCAAGGACGAGCTGCTGGCCGTGCTGACCGCGACCCTGCCTGCCCTGCTCAGCGTGCAGGCCTGAGATGGACTTCGACCGGCTGCTGGAACAGTTGCACGAGCACGGCCTGGCGCTGGCCCGGTCGGCGGAATACACCACCCTCGGCGCCGCCGTGCCGTCCTGCCCAGGCTGGTCGGTCGGCCGGGTGCTCGGTCATCTGAGCAAGGTGCAGCGATGGGCTGCACACATCGTCAACAGTGGCTCGCCGGACGGATTCAGCTACCAACGGCCGCCGGACGAACAGCTGCTGACGTCCTTTCTGGGCGGTTTGGACGAGCTGATCGTGGCGTTGCGGCGCGCCCCGGAGGATCGACCGTGCTGGACGATGTGGCCAGCCCGCTCGCCGCGACTGTTCTGGGCGCGCCGGCAGGCACACGAGACGGCCATCCACCGGGTGGACGTCGAGCTCGCGGCAGGCTACGGGGTCAGCGAGTTCGAGCCGGACTTCGCAGCCGACGGGGTCGACGAGCTGGTGATGGGCATGGTCCCGGACCGGCTGCGCAGCGGCGGCGAGCCGATGGCGATCACGTTGGAGCCACTGGACGTCAACGTGTCATGGACGATCCGGCTCGCGCCGGTCGGGGTGGACGTCCGCCGCGAGGCCGCCGGCGGCGCGGACCTGACCGTGTTCGGGCTGGCCAGCGAGCTCTACCGCTGGGTCTGGAACCGGGCCGGCGACGATGAAGTCTCGCTTCGCGGCGAGCTGACCACTGCCGACCGCTGGCACGCCGAGGTCAGGGTCGACGCCGGCTGAACCGGGTCGGACTAGCTGGTGGGCCAGGTGCGCCAGTTCAGGAACGAGCGGCTCGGGGTCGGACCGCGCTGGCCCTGATAGCGCGAGCCGTAACGCTCGCTGCCGTAGGGATGCTCTGCCGCCGAGGACAGCTTGAACACGCAGAGCTGGCCGATCTTCATTCCCGGCCACAACGTGATCGGCAGGTTGGCCACGTTGGACAGCTCCAACGTGATGTGGCCGGAGAAGCCCGGATCGATGAAGCCTGCCGTGGCGTGGGTGATCAGCCCGAGCCGGCCGAGGGAGGACTTGCCTTCGAGCCGGCTGGCCAGGTGGATCGGCAGGGTGATCACCTCGAAGGTGGACCCGAGTACGAACTCGCCCGGATGCAGCACGAAGGGTTCACCGTCGGCCATCTCGACCTGGCTGGTCAGGTCGTCCTGCTGCTGGGCCGGGTCGATGTGGGTGTAGCGCTGGTTGTTGAACACCCGGAAGAACCGGTCGAGCCGGACGTCGACCGACGACGGCTGGACCAGGTCCGGTTCCCAGGGGTCGAGCTTGAGCCCGCCGGCCTCGACCTCGGCCCGGATATCGCGATCGCTGAGCAGCATGCGCCGGAGATTACCGAACCGCCCGGGGGTCACTCGCCTCCGCTACGATGTGGGAGCCCGGATGGCGATCGGTCCGGCGCGCGGGTGTAGCTCAATGGCAGAGTTTCTGCTTCCCAAGCAGACGGCGCGGGTTCGATTCCCGTCACCCGCTCCATTCCTGAGGTGGCACCGCCTCGCCCAGTGGTTCCAACGGTGCTCTCAAAGTGTTCTGAATGGCGCCGCGCAGCTGTACCGAGCGCGCTTGCCGGCCGATCTGCTCCTCGTAGCGGTACCGATCGGGTACCCGGATGAGGGTAGGTAACGACAATGAGCATCTCCCCTGTTGGCCCTGGATCGTCGGCGTCGGCGTCGGCGTACGCACAGGCGCTGAAGGCCTCGCTGGCGGCTCGTGCCAAGGCTTCGGCCGGTGCGGTGGACGCCGACGGTGACCACGACGGCAGCAAGGCTGGCCAGGTGGACACCAAGTAGCTGGGCTCCGCGCGCCGCCCGGGGGCCTAACTGCCGCTGCCGCCCAGGGTCGCAGCAGCCACCTGGGCGGCAGCGCGGCCTACCGTGACTGGGCCGACTGGCTGGCCGCCCGTTGCAGATCAGCGGCCAGTCCCTCCTTGCGCATCCGCAGGTCGACGTAGAGCAGCGAGTCCACCGCCGCCTTGAACGGAGCCACCACGAGCGAGACCAGGGCGCTGACCAGGATCAGCACGATGATCGCGGTGGTGGAGAAGTTGCCGGTCGCCCCACCGGTGCTGCCCAGTTGGATCGAGTTCGAGCCGGAGACGGCGATCGCGATCAGCCCGCCGATGACCCCTGCGACGCCGCCGGCGACCGCCGCGATGAGGTAGCACAGGGCCCGGATCCCCCAGGTGCGCCAGAACAGGCCCGACACCAGTTGCTGCGAGCGGCTGAGCGCGCCGCCGATGCCGGTGTTCTCGATCATGAGGGCCGGCACGGCCACCGCCCAGATTCCCCACAACCAGATGCCGGGTGCCAGGCAGAACACCAGCCCGAGGTACTCGAGCACGGAAACCACCACCGACAGCAGCAGCAGCCGGCCGAGCCGTGACTTCAGCTTGGACCACACCAGTTCGAATGAGGCCTTGCGGCCGACCACGTCCTCGGTGACGACGATGATCAACATGCCGGTCAGCGCGATCGCGAACAGCCCACTGATCAGGCTGCCGGTCAGCGACAGCAGACCGCTCTGCCACAGCCGGGTCCAGTGCACGATCGGATGCTGCGGGTCGGTGTTGTCGACCAGGGCCTTGCCGTTCGGGCGGTTGATCTGTAGCAGGACGGCCAGCACCGCCTGGATCAGCACCACGCCGGCGGCAAGGCTGAAGATGACCCGCGCATTGCGGCGCATCGCGCTGATCGCGCCACTCAGGATGTCGCCCAGCCCCAGCGGCCGCAGCGGGATGCAGCCGGGTCGGGGCGCGAAGCCCTCGTAGTACGGCTGCTGCCCATACGGCGGCATCTGCCCGTACTGCTGCTGCCCATAGGGCGGCATCTGCCCGTACTGCTGCTGCCCATAGGGCGGCATCTGCCCGTACTGCTGCTGCCCGTACGGCGGCATCTGCCCGTACGGCGGCTGCTGTTGGCCGTTGCTCGCACCCGATCCGGACGGCGGCTGGTTCTGATCCACGAGAGCCCTACTCGTTAGGCGTTGCCGGCGCGGGCGCACCGATCCAGGGTGATCCTTGCAGGCCGGAGCAGGTTCACGCCGGAAGCCGTTCGGTACGGGTCAGCGCCGGCTCAGCGCGGCCAGGTCGCCTGCAGCACGAGCACACCGATGCCGGCCGCAAGCGCCAGGAAGGTGAGCACGCAGAGCAGCACGACCGCGTCGAGAAAGCGGTCCTGAGTGGCCGCGGCCCAGCCGTGCCGTTTCAATGGCCGCTGCCGGCGCCCTGGGTCGCCGCTCTCGGCCGCCACCGACCGGCCGGCCCGGCCGGCTCGACGCGACGCGGCGGCGATCACCATGCTCAAGGTCTACCCCCGAACGGCACGATCACCAAAGGGTGTACGGCAACTGCAATCCTGCCGTGACCCGAGCGCCACTTGCTGGTCGCCCGGGCAGCCGGCACACCTCGCGAACGAGCGCTCAGCCGGCACTCTGCGCGCGCAGGTAACGGCCGAAGTGCGGCACCGTGAAGGCGATCCGGCCGCGTTCCCCGGAGTAGATCAGGCCCTTCTTCAGCAGCGCGTCACGGGCCGGCGAGAGCGACTGCGGCTTGCGGCCGAGCAGCTCGGCGACGGCTGCGGTGGCCACCGGCGCGTCCTCCGTGCCGGCCACCTCGGCCATCCCGTGCAGGTACTCCCGCTCGGCCGGGGTGGCGCGTTCCAGCCGTGATCCGAAGAACCCCACCGCGAGTTCGGCCTCGGCCTCCGGAGCGGCCATCGCGACGTCGGCGGCGGTGATGGGCGAGCTCGGGGCGACGTCCCACACCGCCTTGCCGTAGGCCTGGACGAAATACGGATACCCATTGGTGACCTGATACAGGCTGTCCAGCGCGGCCGGCTCGAAGTCGGCCCCCTCCTCCGTCGCCGGGGTCCGCAGCGCCTGGTCGGCTGCCGCCCGGTCCAGCCGGTCGATCGCGGCGTAGCGGAACAGCCGCTCGCTGTAGGACTTGCTGGCCGACAGCACCGCGGGCAGGTGCGGCAGACCGGCCCCGACGATGATCAGCGGCAGCCGCAACTGGCTGAGTTCGTGACAGGCGGCGCACAGGGCTGAGACGTCGGCCGGCGTCAGGTCCTGCAACTCGTCCAGGAACAGCGCCACGCCGCGACCGGTGTCGGCGGCGAGGCCGGCAACGTCGTTGAACAGTTCCAGCAGGTCGATCTCGATGTCACCGGAATCGGCCCGGCCGGGCACCGCGGCGACCTCGATGCCCGGCTGCCACCGCTCGCGCAGCTTGGCCTCGGCAGGCTGTTTCTGCGCGAAGGACTTGAGCACCCCGAGCACCTGATCCTTGCCCGCAACCGAGCCCAGTTCGCGGATCGCCATGTGCAGCGCGGCCGCGACCGGCCGGCGCAGCGATTGCTCCGGCCTGACCTCGAGCTTGCCGGTGCCCCAGCCGGCGCGAACGGCCTGCGACCGCAGCGCGTTGAGCAACACCGTCTTGCCGACGCCACGCAAGCCGGTCAGGATGATCGACCGCTCCGCGCGGCCACGGGTGACCCGTTCCAGGGCGATCTCGAAAGCCTGCAACTCCCCGTCGCGGCCGGCCAGCTCAGGCGGGCGCTGGCCGGCACCAGGCGCGTACGGGTTGCGAACCGGATCCATGATCGGACTGTATCCAGCTATCTAGTTCTGGCCGAATACATCCGCAGAGAACATGATCGTGTCGGCGGCTGAGGCGTGCTCAGACCGGCCGGGCCGGCAGCACGCACTCCGAGGTGGAGGCAAGCATGATCTCGCCGATCTCGCCCAACGCCCGCAGCTGCTCGGGCGAGAGCCGGTCGATCAGGTACTTGCGGACGGCGGCGACGTGGCCCGGGGCGGACCTGACGACGGTGTCCATGCCGGCGTCTGTCAGTCTCGCCAGCTGGCCGCGCTTGTCCGTGGGGCAGTCCAACCGCTCGACCCAGCCCCGTTCCTCGAGCCGGGCCACCGCGTGCGACAGCCGGCTGCGCGAGGACCGGGCCAGCTCGGCAAGTTCACTCATCCGCAGCTGCCGGTCCGGTGCTTCCGAAAGCGGAATCAACACCTCGTAGTACGCGTGCGGCAGGTGGCTGTCGGACTGCAACTGCCGGTCCAGGGCATCCATCAACGCGCGGCTGCCCTCGATGAAGCTGCGCCAGGCCGCCTGCTCCCGCGCCGTCAGCCATCGCGGCTCCGTCATCGCTGCTGCGCCCCTCCCGACCCGTCCGACCTGGGCAGGCCTGTTCAGGGTAGGCCGGATGCGCGGTGGCACGGGCCACAACCGGTAATCACGGCCCCGATAGAATCGCAAGCTCACCGCCCGCCGTCAGCCGTGAGGTTTCCCGTGGTGCAAGCAAGCGCGATGCGCGCCCTGTTGCTCGAGCAGATCCACCCCGAGGCGGTCGCCCTGCTGCGATCCCGCGGTTTCGAGGTGAGCACGCTCGACCGGGCGATGGACGAACACGAGCTGATCGAGGCCGTTGCCGGCGTGCACCTGCTGGGTATCCGGTCCAAGACGCACGTCACCGAACGGGTGCTGGACGCCGCCGGGCAGCTGCTGTCCATCGGTGCGTTCTGCATCGGTACCAACCAGATCGACCTGGCCGCAGCCGGCGCTCGCGGCGTCACGGTGTTCAACGCCCCGTTCTCCAACACCCGCAGCGTGGTGGAGCTGGTGCTGGCCGAGCTGATCGCGCTCACCCGCCGGCTGGTGGAGAAGAACGCCAAGATGCACGAGGGCGTGTGGGACAAGTCGGCCAGCGGCGCGCACGAGGTGCGTGGCCGCACTCTGGGCATCGTCGGCTACGGCAATATCGGCACCCAGCTCTCGGTGCTGGCCGAGAACCTCGGCATGCGGGTGCTGTTCTACGACACCGCGGACCGGCTGGCGCTGGGCAATGCCCACCGCGCCGAGTCGCTCAAGCAGCTGCTGCACGACGCCGACGTGGTCACCCTGCACGTCGACGGCAGGCCGGAGAACGCCAACATCTTCGGCGAGGACGAGTTCGCCGCGATGAAGCAGGGCTCGCTGTTCCTCAACCTGTCCCGCGGCTTCGTGGTGGACTACGCGGCGCTGCGCGAGCACCTGCTGGCCGGCCACATCGCCGGTGCCGCGGTGGACGTCTTCCCGGTGGAACCGAAGGGTCGGGGTGATGAGTTCCAGTCCGAGCTGCGCGGGCTGCCCAACGTCATCCTGACCCCCCACATCGGAGGGTCCACGGAGGAGGCCCAGTACGACATCGGGCAGTTCGTGGCCACCAAGTTCATCGACTTCGTCGACGAGGGCGCCACGTCGATGGCGGTGAACGTGCCCAGCCTGGTACTACCCCGCCGGGGCGGGACGCTGCGGCTGGCACACCTGCACCGCAACGTGCCCGGCGTGCTGGCACGGGTGAACGGCATCCTGGCCGAGCACGCGGTGAACGTCGAAGCGCAGCTGCTGGGCACCCGCGGCGAGCTCGGTTACCTGGTCACCGACTCCATCAGCGGCACCACGCAGGCCATCGTGGATGAGATCCGCGCGATGCCGGAGACCATCAAGCTGCGCGTCATCCACTGATCCGACCCGGCGCGCTCAGCCGGCCAGCCGGTCGCCGCAGGCGCGCCGGGCCTGCTCGAGCTGTCCTGCGTCGAGGACGTTGCCGTTGAGGTCCACCAGGGCGGTGATCACCGACAACAGGTGCGCCGCCCCGGCCAGGTCGCCGCGCTGCACCAGCGTGAGCGCCAGCAGCCACCGGCAGTAGTCGGCGGGTGCGCCCGAGCGGGACAGCTCCGCGATCAGCAACGTCGCCTCGTCGGTGCGTTCGCTGGCCAGCGCCAGCCGGACCAGGAAATCCGTCGCCCACTGCCAGATGGCGCTGCCGAGCGGGCTCTCCCGAGCCTGCCGGAACGCCGCGACCGCCTCGCCGGGGCGCCCGCACGCCAGCTCGCTGCGGCCGACATCCAAGGCGGCCCGAGCGATGTCCATGCCCGGCGCATCCAACCGGATCAGCTCGAGCAAGGAGAGCCGGGCCAGCCGCGCGTTCCGCTCGGCCTTGGCCTGCACCACCACCGGGTCGGTGTAGCCGTGATGCACCAGCCGCAGGGTCTGATCGGGCAGCGCGGCCGCGACCGGCTCCCGGCCGTCGAGCCGCACCGGCCGCTCGTGCACCCGGCCGGTCCAGCGCAGCGCCTCGCGGCGGAGCAGCTTCACCTCGCGATGCTCGACCAGCCCGCGTGCGTCCGGGCCGCCGGCATTGGCGATCGACACCGAGAGCGCGTCGAGCTCCGGCCCGCACGCGCGCAGCATCGGCCTGATCCAGGCTGCCGTGCCGGCGACCTGCTCATCCGCGTCCAGGCTGAGCACCCACTCGGTACGGCACAGCGACAGCGCGGCGTTGCGGGCCTCGGCGAAGTCGTCACCCCAGGGCGCGCACTCCACCCGGGCGCCGGCTGCCAGCGCGATCGCCACCGTGTCATCGCGCGAGCCGGTGTCCAGCACCACCAGCTCGTCGACGAAGGGAGCGGCCGAGGCCAGGCAGCCGGCGAGCCGTTCGGCCTCGTCCCGCACGATCAGGCAGGCGGTTATCGAATCCACGTAGCTACGATCGGCAGCCGGTCGGGCCGCTCCAGCATCCGGGCTGGGTGACTGGCGGCGCGGGTCCAGCGCGACGCGAGCGCCGGTTCAGCCCAGCTGCGGTGCCACCTGGGTGGCGATCAGCTCGAGCTGGTCCAGATCGGTCAGGTCCAGCACCTGCAGGTACAGCCGGGTCGCTCCCGCCTCGGCGAAGGCGCCGATCCGGTCGATCACCTCGGCGGGGCTGCCTGCCAGACCGTTCTGCCGCAGCTCCGGCAGCTGCCGTCCGATGGCCGCCGCACGCTGGTTCAGCGCAGCGTCGGAGGCACCGACACACACCACCTGAGCGGCGGAATAGACCAGGCTTCGGCCGGTCTGGCCGGCAGCAGCGCGCACCCGGTCGAAGACGGCGGCGGTGTCGGCCACGCCGCGGAACGCGACGTTGTACTCATCCGCCCGCTCGGCGGCCAGGGTCGCCGAGCGCCGGTTGCCCGCGCCCCCCAGGATGATCGGCGGTCGGGGCGACTGCGTCGGTTTGGGCAGCGCCGGCGAGTCGGCGAGCTGGTAGTACGTGCCCTGGTAGCTGAAGGTGCTGGTCGCGGGCGTTCGCCACAGCCCGTCGATGATCTCGACCTGCTCGACGAACCGATCGAACCGCTCGCGGGTGTCTGGAAAGGGGATGCCGTGGGCGGTGTGCTCGGCCTCGAACCAGCCGGCACCGATGCCCAGCTCCACCCGGCCGCCGCTCATCTCGTCGATGCCGGCGACCGTGATCGCAAGCGGGCCGGGCAGCCGGAAGGTCGTCGGCGTGACCAGCGTGCCCAGCCGGATCCGTTTGGTGTCGCGCGCCAGGCCGGCCAGCGTCACCCACGCGTCCGACGGTCCGGGCCGGCCGTCGCCGCCCATTGCGAGGTAGTGATCGGACCGGAAGAAGGCAGCGAAGCCGAGGTCCTCGCTCGCCTGGGCTATCCGCAGCAGGTCCGCGTACGTGGCGCCCTGCTGCGGCTCGGTGAAGATCCGCAGTTCCATACGGCCAGGTTAGGCGGGCCCGCACACGGGCGGCGCGCGGGCCCGGGCCCGTCAGTACTGGAAGGTGGCGACGGTGTCGCGCAGGTGGGCCGACATCCGGTTGAGCTCGTCCACCACGCCGCGGGTGGTGTCGATGGCGGCCGAGGTGGCCTGCGCCGCCTCGGACACCATGCTGACATTGGCCACGATCTCGGAGGAGTTGCCGGCCGCCTCGTGCATCGAGCGGGTCATCTCGTTCGTGGTGGCGGTCTGCTCCTCGACGGCCGAGGCGATCGCGGTCTGGCGATCCGAGATTGCCTCGATGATCTGGCTGATCTCCGAGATCGCCGCCACCGCCGCGTCGGTGTCCTGCTGGATCGCCTGCACCCGCCGGGCGATGTCCTCGGTGGACCGGGCGGTGTCCTGCGCCAGATCCTTCACCTCGCTGGCCACTACCGCGAAGCCCTTGCCGGCCTCGCCGGCCCGCGCGGCTTCGATCGTCGCGTTCAACGCGAGCAGGTTCGTCTGCTCGGCGATGGCGGTGATCGCCTTGACCACGTTGCCGATCTCCGCCGACGACTCGCCCAGCTTGGCCACCGCCGCGTTCGTGCTGCCGGCCGCGGCGACAGCGCGGGCCGCCACATCGCTTGCCTGGTGGGCGTTGGTCGCGATCTCGCGGATGGAGGCCCCCATCTGCTCGGCGCCGGCCGCCACGGAGTTCAGGTTGTGGTCCACCGTGCCGGCCGCCTGTGCGACGGATTCGGACTGGCCCCGGGTCTGGTCGGCGGCGATCGCGATCTGGGCCGACGACGCGGAGAGCTCCTCCGAGGAGCTGGCCACCGCCTCGGCCGAGGACGCCACCACGGCCAGCACCGAGCGAAGTTCCCGCTGCGCCTTCGCCAGGTCGTTGGCCATCCGGCCGATCTGATCGCGCTGCGAGACGCCGCTGCTCGCGGTCAGATCACCGGTCGCCAGCCGCCGCAGCACGAGCGACACCGCGCGCAGTGAACGGATCATCAGCCGGCTGACGCTGAGCGAGAGCAGCACCGCCAGCACCGCGCCGACAGCCAGCCCGAGCAGCATCTCCGCCCGGCTGGTGGAATTCGTCGCCGCCGCCGCCTGCATGGCCGGCGCGACCGCCGCTTCCAGGTGGGTGGACAGCGCGTCCAGCGGCGCGGCGAAGGCATCGTCGGCCTCGGCCAGCGGCCCGGCAATGAGCTGCTGGGCCTGGCTGTACTCGGTCTTGGCCGCCGCCGCGAAGACCTGCTGGTCACGTACCGAGCGCCACGCGCTGAGCTTGTCGGTGAAGGTGGCCAGCTGCCCGGCGGCCACCGGATCGTGCAGCGCGTCGATGGCCGAGCGCAGGTTGGCGGTCGCCGCATCCATGGCGTGGTCGGCATCGGTTACCTGGGCCATGGCGTCCTGCACCTTGCCGGCTGGCGCGTCGGTCACCTGGTAGACCCCGACCCGCATATCGCCCTCGGCGTCGCGCACGGCGGCGATGTACTGCAGGCCGGTGGCCAGCCGGGCCACGTCGTCGGTGCTGCGCTGTGTCGAGCTCAGGCCACTGAGGCCGAGCACAGCGACCGCGGTGGCGGCCAGCACTCCGACGACCACGATCGCGGCCAGCTTGACCCCGATCGGCGCGTCACGCAGCCAGAGCGAGCGCCAGCCGGCCGCCCGCGGACGGCCCGCCGGGGCGGGTGCCGGGCTCGACGATGGGGTGGGCGATGGCTGGGCGCCGTTCACGTGTCCTCCGTAGCGGTCCGGCTCCAGTAGCGCGGATCCACTCGCCTTATCGGGCGCACAGTTCGCCACGTGAGTCACTGATCGGCGGACGGCCGCGCGACCGCGTCGCCAATCCGGTCGAGCCGTCCAGACGGTGCAGTACCGACCTTGCAGCTGATTACTCAATAAATCCCGTTCTCCTTGCACGGGGCTACTCGCCGGTAATATTCTCGACCTACTGACCAGTAACAAGGAGACCGCCGGCGATGGGCCACTACAAGAGCAACCTGCGTGACATCGAGTTCAACCTGTTCGAGGTGCTCGGCGCCAGCCAGCATCTGGGCACCGGTCCATTCGCGGACCTGGACGCCGAGACCGTCCGCGGCATTCTGGCCGAAGTGAAGGCGCTGGCCGAGGGGCCGCTGGCCGAGTCCTACGTCGACTCCGATCGCAACCCGCCGGTGTTCGATCCGGACACGAACTCGGTGCAGATGCCCGAGTCGTTCAAGAAGTCCTTCAAGGCCTGGCAGGACGCCGAGTGGTGGCGCCTGGAGAGCACACCCGACTACGGCGGGACGTTGGCGCCACGGACCCTGGTGTGGTCGATGGCCGAACTGGTGCTGGGCGCGAACCCGGCCATCTGGATGTACAACTGCGGGCCGGCCTTCGCCAACATCATCCACGAGCTGGGCACGCCGGAGCAGCAGAAGATCGGTCAGCTGCTGATCGACCGGCGCTGGGGCGCGACCATGGTGCTGACCGAACCGGATGCGGGTTCCGACGTCGGCGCCGGCCGCACCAAGGCCACCCAGCAACCCGACGGCAGCTGGCACATCGAGGGCGTCAAGCGGTTCATCACCTCGGCCGAGCACGACATGGCCGAGAACATCATGCACTACGTGCTGGCCCGTCCCGAGGGAGCCGGGCCCGGCACCAAGGGACTGTCGCTGTTCCTGGTGCCGAAGTTCGACTTCGATTGGGACAGTGGCGAGCTCGGTGCTCGTAATGGTGCCTTCGTCACGAACGTCGAGCACAAGATGGGGCTGAAGGCGTCCACCACCTGCGAGGTGCGTTTCGGCGAGACGATCCCGGCCAAGGGCTGGCTGCTCGGCGAGGTGCACGACGGCATCGCGCAGATGTTCAAGGTGATCGAGCACGCCCGGATGATGGTCGGCACCAAGGCCTACTCCGAGCTGTCGGCCGGCTACCTGGCTGCCCTGGACTACGCCAAGACCCGGGTGCAGTCGGCTGACCTGACCCGTTCGACCGACAAGACCGCGCCGCGGGTGACGATCATCCACCACCCCGACGTGCGCCGGCAGCTGATGACGCAGAAGGCGTACGCCGAGGGCCTGCGCGCGGTCGCGCTGTACACCGCGAGCGTGCAGGACCGGATCCAGCTGGCCGAGTTCGACAAGGCCGGCGCCGAGGATGCCGTGCCGGCCGGTGGACTGGCCGATGGCGATGCGTCGCTGCAGCAGAAGGTTCGCCGCGAGGCCTCCATCGACGAGCGGCTGAACGATCTGCTGCTACCCATCGTCAAGGGGGTCAGCTCGGAGCGTTCCTACGAGCAACTCGGTCAGGCGCTGCAGGTGTTCGGCGGTTCCGGCTTCCTGCAGGACTACCCGCTGGAGCAGTACATCCGCGACAACAAGATCGACTCGCTGTACGAGGGCACCACCGCGATCCAGGGCCAGGACTTCTTCTTCCGCAAGATCGTCCGGGACAAGGGCCAGGCACTCGGCGCGCTGTCGGGTGAGATCCAGTCCTTCCTCGACTCGATCGCCGGGGAGGGACGGCTCAAGGTCGAGCGCGAGGCCGTAGCCAAGGCGCTGACCGAGGTCGGCACCATGGTGGGCGCCATGATCGGGCAGCTCACCTCGGCTCAGGAGGACGTCCGCAACGTCTACAAGGTCGGGCTGAACACCACCCGGTTGCTGATGTCGTGCGGCGACCTGGCGATCGGCTGGCTGCTGCTGCGGCAGGCGCAGGTGGCCCTGACCAAGCTGGACGGAAACGGTCTGTCCCCGGCGGACAAGGCGTTCTACGAGGGCAAGCTGGCGGTGGCCAGGTTCTTCGCGGTCACCGTGCTGCCCGAACTCGTCGCTCG
>DATAKO010000122.1:0-2079 GCA_036261575.1 Jatrophihabitans sp. | reverse complement strand
ATCCGCAACCTGCGGGTCAGCGTGATCACCTCCTCGAGGACCGCGGTCGACGGTGCCGTGGCGTTCGGGCCGACCTCGCCGACCGACACGGTGGGCTTGTGCGTCGCCGTTGCTGTCGCCGTCTTGGCGGTCATGAGTGATCACCGGCCGAGCTGCTGGTCGGGCTAGTGGTGCCGAAGGTGGCCCAGCCACCAGTGCCGGGTTGCAGGCTGTGCGTCTCGCTCGCCCTGCTCGCCGGGCCGCTCGGTCCTGCCTGTTGGTGGGTGAGGATCGCGGCGAGGTCGGACTCGGCGAACCGGCCGGCCAGCGCCGCGGTGCCCAGCGCCTGGTCGACCGCGGCGTTGCCGTGCAGTTTGGCGAACGCGACCGCTTCGGTCATCTTCGCCCGCACCCTGCTCGCGCCGGTCGCGGCGGCCTCGACCAGCCAGGCTTTCGCGCCGTCGCCGATGGCCAGGAACGCCTCCTCGGCGGGGTTGGCGGCCTTCGGTGTCCGGTCGCCGGGCAGCGCCCGGCGGCCGGGGTGATCGCTGGGGTAGTGGGCGTCGATGATGCTCGGGCGGCCGCGCTGCCCACGCGGGTGCCGGGCGATCTCGCGCGGCCCGCCGGGCTCGATGACGGTGACGACGAGTTCGTCACCGGCCCACCGGACCCAGACCCGGTCATCGACATGCTGATGCGGCACGGAGTAGCGAGCGCCGTCGACGCTGATGGTGCAGTCCCACCCGACCCGCCGGGTCTGCCCGAACGCCACCGTCACCGGCTGCGCGGGCAACGGATGCAACCGGGCCCGCTCGGTCTCGAGCTCGATCGCCGGCACGCGACCGGTCGCCCGATGCACCCGGCCGTTGACATCAGTGCAGAACGCGGTGCACGCAGCCTGCAGCTCGGCGAAGCTGGCGTACTGCGCGAGCAGGTTCGCCTCGGTGGGCACCAGATCGGCCTTCGCGATCCTGACTGTTGCCTCCGCGCCGCCCTTGGACTGCGGGTCGGCCGGCACGCAGGTGCGGATCGTTATCCCGTAGTAGCGGCCGGCGTCCACGACGTCGGGATGCCGGACCGGGACCCGGGCGATGTGTTCGACGGTGATCGTCTTCTCGTTGTCGGTCAGCGCATACGTCGGCGCGCCGCCGAGCTGGCGCAGCGTCGCGTCCAAGCACCCGAGAAGCGTCGGCAAGGTGCGGTCCCACGTCGGGACCACGACCCGGAACCGGGACCAGGCCAGCCACGCGCAGAACAGCAACGTCTGACGGCCGTTGATGATCGGGCCAGTGCCCCAGTCGAACTGCAGCCACAACCCCGGCTCCGGCGCCCACGGCCGAAACACCCGCCGGTTGCCCGACCACCAGCTGCGCCGCGCCTTGGCGACCGCTCGGCGCGTCGTGCGCTCCGAACCGGTAAAGCCCATCGCGGCAAGCTTCTCGTGCACCACGTCCGCGCGGATCCGGCCGCTCGAGCGCTCCAACAACTCCTCGATCTTGCCGGCGAACTCGTCGATCAGCATCGGCCGCGGCGTCGTCTCGCCGACCGCCTGACCGGCCTCGCGCAGCGCCACGTAATGCGCGACCGTCTTGTGATCACACCCGGCCAGCGCGGCCGCGCCACGCAAGCTGCCGGTCAGGTCGAACGCTTCCAGAATCTCCATGATCTCCTCGCAGCTCTTCACGCTGGCCTTCCGGTCTCGACGCACTCAGGTCGAGACGAGCCAGCCCCACACCACCAGCAACCACCGGTAGCGACACGGCCCAACCGGGGAATTCCAGTGACCGTCCGTGGGGAGATTTCGTGTCCGCCAGCGGGGAGATCCGCTGACCGCCTATGGGGAGATTTCCATGTCCGCTGTCATTGCGGGCCCGCGCGCCGGGGCGGCTGTTCGACAGCAACGCCCGTTACTGGGCCGAGCGGTGGAAGCAGTGTCTGCCGCCTCCGCCGGACGCGGTGATGCGGGCCGAGCGGCTGGGTCGCAGCGTGACCCGCTGGCAGGCGATCCGCGCCGACATCGCCGTTCTCGAGTCCGACCTGGAGACGCTGCTCGCGGTCACTGACGGGCAGGTGCTCACCACCTTGCCTGGGGTCGGGGTG
>DATAKO010000117.1:0-3246 GCA_036261575.1 Jatrophihabitans sp. | reverse complement strand
TGGCCGCCCGGCGCAGCATGTCGACGTAGCGCAGCACCTCGGGGCCGCCGATCTCGTACACCACACTGCCCTGGTGGGGATCGTCCAGCACGCCCACCAGGTAGCGGATCACATCAGCCAGCGCGATCGGTTGAGTGCGGGTGTTCACCCAGGCCGGCGCGATCATGGCAGGTAGGTGATCCACGAGCTGGCGGGTGATCTCCCACGAGATGCCGCCGTGACCGACCACCACGGCAGCGCGCAACACAGTGACCGGCACGCCGGCCTCGCCGAGCAGGTGCTCGACCTGGCGGCGCGAACGCAGGTGTGGCGACAGCCGCTCGTTCTCAGCCCCCAGCCCACCCATGTAGACGATGCGACGCACGCCGGCCTCAGCAGCTTTCGCCCCGAAGGCCCGCGCGGCCTCGGCGTCGAGCCGCTCGAAATCGTCGGAATCGAGCGAGTGCACAAGGTAATAAGCGGTGTCGATGCCCGCCAGCGGTGCGTCCAGGGTGTCCGGCTGATGCACGTCCCCGGCAACCGGCTCGCCGGCACCGGTGTAGTCCTGCGGATGGCGGGTCATCGACCGGACCGGGTACCCGGCGGCCACCAGAGCGCTGGTGAGCCTGGCGCCGATGAACCCGGAGGCGCCGGTCACCAGCAGCGGTCGCGAGGCGGCGTCGGCCATCAGGCGATCCCGATCGAGCAGTCGGTCAGGTTCATGGATTCCTCGCGGCTGGTTGATTTGTGATGGTCACGGCTCTTGTGCAAGCACGGGCACCAGTCCGAGGATACGTTCGCCGGGCGACCGCCCGGCCGTCCTCTCCCCAAGGAGCTCGCATGCAGCGTGCTTTGACCTCCCGAACCTCGCGCCTGGCGCTGGCCACCGTCGCCACCGCCGCGCTCGGGGCGGCGGCGCTGTCGGTACCGGCCACCACCCCAGCGGCCACCGGCAGCCTCGCGCACCGCACGGTGGCACCGATTCCGGCCAGCACCGGCCACATCATGACGCAGACGCTGTCCTTTCCGCCGGACACCGCGTACTGCCAGGCCAACATCGGCATCTCCTGCTACTCGCCGATCCAGTACCAGAAGGCCTACGACCTGGCACCGCTGTACCGGCTGGGCCTGAACGGGCGCGGCAAGACGATCGCCATCGTGGATGCTTTCGGCTCACCGACGATCGCCAATGACCTGCACGTGTACGACCAGCAGTACGGCATCGCCGATCCCCCGTCGTTGAAGGTGATCCAGCCGGTGGGCGCGGTGAACTTCGACAACACCGACCCGACCGAGCTCAGCTGGGCAGGCGAGACCACGCTGGATGTCGAGATCGCGCACGCGATGGCACCGGGCGCCAACATCCTGCTGGTCGAAACGCCGGTGGCCGAGACCGAAGGGGTGACCGGCTTCCCCGAGATCGTGGCGGCCGAGAACTACGTCATCGACCACAACCTGGCCGACGTGATCACGCAGAGCTTCGGGGCTACCGAGCAGACCTTCCCGTCCACGCAGAGCCTGCTCGCACTACGGTCCTCGTTCGTCAACGCCGCACGGCACGGGGTCACGGTGCTGGCCTCCTCCGGTGACAACGGCGCGACCAGCCAGGAGCCCGACGGAAACAGCGACTACCCGTACCCGGTGAACTCCTGGCCGTCCTCGGACCCGCTGGTCACCAGCATCGGTGGCACCCAGCTGCACCTGGATGCGACCGGCAACCGCACCGCGCCGGATCAGGTCTGGAACGACGGCTACGGGGCCGGCGGCGGCGGGCTGAGCAGCGTCTTCAGCCGGCCCGCATACCAGGCAGGAGTTCGCTCGGTGGTCGGCAGTCACCGCGGCACGCCGGACATCTCGGCCAGCGCGGCGGTGGACGGCGCGCTGATCTTCTACTACTCCTTCGATCCCGCGGCCGTCGGCTGGCACCTGGTCGGTGGCACCAGTGAGGCCTCGCCGCTGTTCTCGGGCATCGTGGCGATCACCGCGCAGCTTGCACACCGCAGGCTCGGCCAGCTCAACCCTGCGCTGTACGCGCTGAACGCTCTGCACGCCAACGGCATCGTCGATGTGACGATCGGGGACAACTCCTTCGGCGGGGTCACCGGTTACCCGGCGACCAAGGGCTACGACCTGGCCAGCGGTGTCGGCACCTTCGACGCGGCCCGGTTCGTGCCCCAGCTGGCCCTGGCCAGCGCCTTCGGCCGCGGCCGGTAACCACCGATCACCACGCGGGCGGCCCCCGGACCCCGAAAGGTCCGGGGGCCGTCCGCTGTCCACCCCGGCCTTCCCGCCTTGCCGGGCAGGCCACAAATTTGAGCGTCTGGTAAAACTCTATTGCGCCACGTTCAGCAGCGGAGCTCGGCGCGAACCACCCCCCAGGGTCTTAGTGCATAAAAGGTCCATAATGGAACTAGATAACGACATGGTGGAGCTGTCGGCGGGCTTTGCCCAGCTGTCGGGTGAAATCCGGCAAGCCGGCGACACTCCAGCCGCGCTGCAGCGGATCGTCGAGCTCGCGGTCAAGTTCATCGACGGCTGCCGGTTCGCCACCATCACTCAGGTGCGCGGCGGTCGCAAGTTCGTGCTGGCGACCTCCGATCCGGTCGGCAACCAGCTGGTCGAGCTGCAGAACGAGCTGGGAGAGGGACCGGGGCTGGATGCCGCAGGCCTTGTCGACGAATACCTCGTCAGCGATCTGATCACCGAACAGCGCTGGCCCCGCTTTGCGGCCATGGCTCGGAAGGCCACCGAGGTGCGCGGGGTGCTGGCGTTCCGGCTCGCCGGCCAGCCCCCGGCCATCCTGTCGATCTACACCGTCGCTGCCGAGGGCTTCTCCGACGACGCGCTCGGGCTGTCCAGCATCTTCGCCTCGCAGGCAAGCACGCTGGTGGCTCTGTTCGCAGCCGAGGATCACTCAGCCAACCTGGAGACGGCGCTGGAGAGCAGCCGCGAGATCGGGATGGCGCTGGGAATCCTGATGGCACACCGCAAGATCACCGACGAGGCTGCCTTCGATCTGCTGCGCACGGCCAGCCAGAACCTGCACCGCAAGCTGCGCGATGTGGCCAGCGAGGTGATGGAAACGGGGACGCTGCCGGAACTGCCGCCCCGCCGCCCGGTCGCCGGCTAGCTGTCGTGACCCGAGAGGTTGTTGACGGCGCGCCTGGTTGAAATGGGGAGGACCTCCTGGCGGAGTGGATGTGTCTGGCATTCACCCTCAGGAGGTCCTCGATGGCTCACGCTAATGCTCGAACCAATCTCTTTGCT
>DATAKO010000116.1:0-28581 GCA_036261575.1 Jatrophihabitans sp. | reverse complement strand
CACCGCGCCTCCGCCGTCGACGACCAGCGGGTTGCCCGACAGCGCCACCGCGCTGCCCTGCACGCTCAGCCTGGAGCCGAGGACCCGGGCGATCCGGCGGGCCGGCTGAGCCCGCGGGCCCGCCAGCTCGGCCAGTACCGTCTCCGGCCGAGCCAGCAGCGCCAGGCCGAGGGCGAGCTGCGCGGCGCCCAGCACCTGGTGCCGGGCCGGCTTCACCGCCTCGCTCCGCGGACCGCCAGCGCGGCGACACCGGCCACTCCGGCCGCCAGCGCCGCCACGGCACCGTGGTGCCGGGACGCGAGCAGCTGCGGGTCCCGGCTGTGTGCCTTGCTGTCGAAGCGGCCGTGCGCGCCGAAGTCGTGACCGTCCGGGCCGTCCGCCGGATCCCACAGGTTGACCGGAGCATCCGGGTCGCGGCGCTTGCTGGTCTGCTGGGAGTTGAAGCCGGTGCGTGCCAGGTAGCGGTCGAGCACGCCCGGCGCGATCGCGTTGGCGGCCAGCGTGCCCATGGTCGACGAGCCGACCCAGTACTCCCGCCGCTTCGGATGTTCCGCGGCGTGCAGCACCGCGGACGCGGCCACCTCGGGCTGGTAGATCGGCGGCACCGGCTGGGCCTGGCGCGGCAGCTTGGACAGCAGCCAGGAGAACTGCGGCGTGTTCACCGCGGGCATCTGCACCATGGTCACCCGGATGCCGCTCTTCTCGTGCAGCAACTCGCACCGCAATGCCTCATGAAATCCCTGGATCGCGTGCTTGGCGCCGCAGTAGGCGGTCTGCAGCGGGATCCCCCGGTAGGCCAGCGCGGAGCCGACCTGGACGATAGTGCCCCGGTTGCGCGGGCGCATGTGCTTCAGCGCTGCCATCGTGGCGTACACGTAACCGAGGTAGGACACCTCGGTGGCCCGCCGGTACTCCTCCGGGCTGATCTCGTGGAAGCGCGAGAAGACCGAGGAGAACGCCACGTTGACCCACACCCGGATCGGTCCCAGCTCGCGCTCGATCCGCTCGGCCGCCTCGGCCACCGCATCGGCGTCGGAGACGTCGACCGGCACCACCAGGGCGGTGCCGCCGGCATCCTCGATCTCGGTCGCCGCCGCCTTCAGCCCGGCCTCGCCGCGGGCCAGCAGCGCCACCTTGGCGCCGCGCTCGGCGAATGCCCTGGCGCTGGCGCGCCCGATCCCACCGCTCGCTCCGGTCACCACCACTACGTCGCCTGCCTGGATGGCTGTGCTGCTCATCGCGTCCCGCCTTCCATGTCACACTTGAATCGGATTTGCTTGCTCACATAATTGCAGTACGCAATGATTGTATAGACAGATCGATGGCAGGGTGCAAGGTCGTGCGGTGACGGCGCCGCGGGGCCCGGCGGACCGATAGCGGAGGCAGACGATGAGCAGTGCAGTGCCCGATTTCAGTGAGCTTGCCGGCGACGAGCTGAAGCTGGTGCCGATCGAGCTGCCGTCGGTGCTGCAGGCGCATCGCGGCCACCTGACCGGCGAGGAGGAGCTGGCTGATTCTGCCGAGCAGCTGCAGCTGGTGCAGCAGGCGTTGGCCGCCGCGTGCGAATACGGCCAGCTGCTGTGGCGCGAGCTCGACGGGCAGCGCCGGTACCTGCTGGGCAGCTTGCCGCCGGCCCCGCCAGTGGCCGCGACCGGGCCGGCAGCCGGTGGGGCGCACCCGACCGGGCCGGCGGACGAGGCGGGATGGGCGCGCTGGATGGCCGCCTACGCCGGCGCCACCTCAGCGTTGGCCGGGCCGAACGGCGACTCCGGTTATGGCCGCAGCGAGGCGGAGCGCGAAGCCCAGGCGCGCCGGCACTAGCGTCCTGCATCGCCCTGGCTGCATCGCCCTGCCTATGTCGCCCCCTACATCGACCTGCCTACATCGCCTCTTTGATGCCCCGCCGGATCAGCCAGACGTTGACGGGGTAGGCGGTCAGGAAGCCGAGGATCATCCCGATCTGCATGCCGAACCAGTAGACCGGCGAGGTCGGGTGCAGGTGATGCGGGGCCGGGAAGAAGACCAGCGCCTGCAACGCCATCCATGCGAACAGGCCCACCTCGAACGCACTGAGCGACAGGATGTCGGCCTGCGCCGCAGCCTTCAGCCCGGCCCGCAGGCCCAGGCCCCGCATCGGTGCGATCGCGAAGAACTGGAACACCAGGCCCAGTAGCACGGCAAGCACGTAGTCGCCGGCATATTCGGCCAGCAGGGCCTGTCCGGCAATGGTGATGCCCAGCAGGTACACCCCGAACTCGGCGATGATGTCGCCCAGCGTGCAGCCGGCCCCGCAGTGGCTGACGCCGAGCGCGACCGAGGCCCAGCCCGGCTTGTCCGGCGCGGCCCGGTCACCGCCGTGCGCACGCCGCCACTTGTCGGTGCCGGGCCGGCCCCAGCGCAGGTAACCCCACACCGCGATCGGGCCGAGGTACAGCGCGGTGACCGGCCAGACCCAGTTCATGATCGCCATCGGTTGCCGGTAGCCGCGTCCGAGAATGTCCACCAGGATCCACGCGCCGCAGGCCAGCGCGATGCCCAGCGCCAGCCAGGCGAGCACCACCAGCCAGGTAGCCGGCATCAGCCCGCGCTGTCGGTGCCGGTACCGGCCGTCGGGTCCCCGGCCGCCGGGCTTGTGGCTGCCGGTGGCCTGGGTACGGGCGGCGTGGCTGCGGGCGCTGCGGCAGGGTGGGGCCGCAGGGCGGTGAGCACCGCCTGATGGGTCAGCCAGCCGACGACCTCGCCGCCGTCCGCGGCCAGCACCGGCACGCCACCGCGGGCGTTCTCCAGCACGTCCAGGGTGTCGTTGAGTCGCTGATCGGCCCGGACGGTCGGTGGCAGTTCGACATGATCGGCGACCCGGGCTTCGTCGTGGTCGCCGTCGGCCAGCGCGTCAGCCACCGTGCGGGCGCTGATCACGCCGCGGAAGCGGCCCTGGTCATCGAGCACCGCCAGTTCCCCGTGCGGCGAACGGCCCAGTTCATAGGCTGCCTCCAGCAGCGTCTGCGACTGCGGCACCGAGACGCCCACCGGCTCCATCACCTCGCCCGCGGTGCCGGCCAGGAACGGCAGCTCGGCGGCGGCCGGTTCGTCGAGGTCCACGCCGCGGCGGCGCAGCTTGAGCGTGTAGATGGTGTCGGCCGAGATCAGGTGGCTGATGCCGGTGGCGAGCACGATCGCGGTCATCAGCGGCAGGATGATCGAGTACTCACCGGTGAGCTCGAACAGGATCACCACTGCCGTGATGGGTGCGCGGGCCGAGCCGGCGAAGACGGCGCCCATGCCGATCAGGGCGTAGGCGCCGGCCGGGCCGGCCGCGCCAGGCAGCAGGTGGTGCAGGATCTGACCGTAGGCGGCCCCGAGCATGGCGCCGATGAACAGGCTCGGCGCGAACACGCCACCGGAGCCACCGATGCCGATCGTCAGGCTGGTCGCCACCGCCTTGCCGGCCAGCAGCAACAGCAGGAAGCCGATCGCGTACTTGCCGGCGATACCGTTGCCCAGCACCGGGTAGCCCACGCCGTACATCTCCGGCAGCACCAGCAGCAACCCGCCGAGCAGCAGGCCGCCGACGGCCGGGCGCAACCACTCCGGACCGCGCCAGGCCCAGTCGCAGGCGTCCTCGATCCAGTACAGCACCCGGGTGAACCCGACGCCGACGACGCCGGCGATGATGCCCAGCAGGGCGAACAGCAGGTACTGCGACAGGTGGTCGACGGAGAACGGCGGCAGGTGCAGGAAGGGCTGGTTGCCCAGCGCCGCGCGGCCGATCACGCTGGCCGTCACCGAGGCCAGCACCACCATGCCGAAGGCCTGGCCGTTGAAGTCGCGCAGGATGAGTTCCATCGCGAAGAAGACGCCGGCCAGCGGCGCGTTGAAGGTGGCCGAGATGCCGCCCGCGGCGCCGCACGCGACCAGCAGCCGCATCCGTTCCTCGCTCACCCGCACCACGCGGCCGAGGGTGGAGCCCAGCGCCGAGCCGATCTGCACGATCGGGCCCTCGCGCCCGACCGAGCCGCCGCCGCCGATGCACAGCGCCGAGGCCAGCGCCTTGACCGCGGCGACCTGAGGTGCGATCCGGCCACCCTTGCGGGCGACCGCGAACATCACTTCGGGCACGCCGTGCCCGCGCGCCTCCCGCGCGAAGAAGTGCACCAGCGGGCCGTACAGCAGGCCGGCAACCACCGGCGCGAACAGCACGAACCACCTGCCGAGACCGGGCACGTGCGGGTTGGGCACGTGGCCGAGGCCGGCGTAGTCGGCGTGGCCGGACAGTGCCAGCGTGAAGGTCTTGATGAGCCAGCGGAACACCACGGCACCGACGCCCGCTCCCGCGCCGACCAGCACGCTCAGCGTGAGCAGGCCGGTGTTCGAGCTGCGCACCGCGGTCACGATTCGGGCCCAGCCGAGCTGGGTGGGCAGTGCCCGGACCAGAATGGGCGGTCGGGCGGGCGTGCCGTTTCCGGTGAGATCCGCTGAAGCCATGTTTGTATTATGCAACAGTTGCGTTCTGCGCAAGAAGGGAGGCGTCCGCCGATGAGCAAGCCGGCAACGCCCGAACCACCGAAGTCTCCCGAACCGGTTGCCCAGAACGGTGCTTCCGCGGCGCGGCGCAGGCGTGCCTCCGCCGATGACGTCGACGAGCTGGTGACCGCGGTGCTGGGCGCCTCGCGGGTGCTGATCGGGGTCTCGGTGCGGTCGCTGGCCGACATCGAGGATGCGGTCACCATCACCCAGTTCCGCACTCTGGTCGTGCTGAGCAACTTCGGCGAGATCAACCTGAACCGGCTCGCCGAGCTGCTGGATGTGACGCCCTCCACCGCGATGCGGATGATCGACCGGCTGCTGGCCGCCGACCTGGTGACCCGTCGCGACAATCCCGTCAACCGCCGCGAGGTGGTGCTGGGGCTGACCGGCGAGGGTGAACAGCTGGTCCGGCAGGTGACCGCCAAGCGCCGGCGCGAGATTGCCCGGATCGTCACCGGCATGCCGGAGGGTCAGCGGGACGGCCTGGTGGCCGCGCTGCGCGCCTTCGCCGAGGCCGCCGGCGAGCCCGAACCGCGGTCGTCGGTGGCAACCTCGCTGGGCTGGTAGCTCGCCCCGACGGGGCCGCGCAGCCTCAGCTTGCGCCGGAGCCAGCCGATGGGGAGGTGTCGAACCATGGCGTGGCACTCGTATTTGTTAGGGATCCGGTGAACCTCTCTCAACTGCTGTCCGGCGGCAGCATCCGGACGGTGTTCCAGCCGATCGTCAACCTGGACGCCGGCACCATCAGCGCCTACGAGGCATTGAGCCGCGGGCCGGC
Organism: Jatrophihabitans sp.; assembly: GCA_036261575.1. GTDB lineage: Bacteria > Actinomycetota > Actinomycetes > Mycobacteriales > Jatrophihabitantaceae > Jatrophihabitans_A. The sequence continues at coordinate 23,279 of DATAKO010000116.1, read as the reverse complement.
CGGCGAGCTGGAGCGTCCCGATCTGCTGTTCGCCGCCGCGCGCGCCGCAGGCGTGCTGGCAGAGCTGGACGAGCAGTGCCGCACCACCGCGCTGCGCAGCGCAGTCGCCGCCGGCATCTCCGCGCCGCTCGGCGTGTTCGTCAACGTCGAGCCCGAGGTGCTGGACTCGGCACCGCTAGGGCAGCTGATCGAGATCGCCGAGACCGCCCCCGGCGGCCTGCAGGTGGTACTGGAGATCACCGAACGCGCCATCGCGACCCGGCCGGCCGAGCTGCTGGCCTGCGTCCGGCAGCTGCGAGCCGCCGGCTGGCGGATCGCACTAGACGACGTCGGCGCCGACGACATGTCACTGGCCTTCATGCCGTTGCTGCGCCCCGACATCGTCAAACTCGACCTGAAGCTGGTGCAGGAGCGGCCGGGGCCGGCCGTGGCCGGGATCATGAACGCGGTCAACGCCTACGCCCAGCGCAGCGGCGCCATCCTGCTGGCCGAGGGCATCGAGGACGAGAAGCACCTGGAAATCGCCCGGGCTTTGGGCGCGACCCTCGGCCAGGGCTGGCTGTTCGGGCGGCCCGCGGCCGGGTTGAACGAGTCGTTGCCGGCCGGAGCGCTGCACCTGGCGCCGCCGGCGCTGAACGCGGTACAGCCACCGTCGCCGTTCCAGTGCCTGCCTGCCGACCAGCCGCTGCGGCGCTCGACCAAGCCGCTGCTGATCGAGTTGAGCAAGCAGCTGGAACGGGAAGCGCTGCGTTACGGCTCCACCTGCATCGTGGTGTCCACGTTCCAGCAGGCCCGCCACTTCACCCCGGCCACGGCCGAGCGTTACCGCGAGCTGGCCGGCAAGGTCGCCTTCGTGGCTGCCATCGGTGACGGACTGAGCAGCGAGCCGGTGCGGGGTGTGCGCGGTGCGCAGCTTGCTGCCGGTGATCCGCTGCAGACCGAATGGGACATCGCGGTGCTCGCACCGCACTTCTCTGCCGCGCTGCTGGCCCGCGACCTCGGCGACACCGGGGCCGACTCGAGCCGGCGCTTCGAGTTCGCGCTGACCTACGAGCGCGACACCGTCGCGGCTGCCATGCAGTCCCTGCTGTCGCGGGTGCTGCCGGCGCAGCAGCCGGTCGCGGGCGCGCCGGCCGTCGGTGGCGAGGTCGTGGACGAGAGCCGGGTCGCGCTGCCGGCCCGCGGCACGCTGCCGGCCCAGCCGGCCGGCCTCACCGAGATGTTGCAGCGGGCACTGGCCGCCACCACCAACGGTGTGGCCATCGCGGACGTGACCCGGCCCGATCATCCGCTGATCTACGTCAACACCGCCTTCGAGCGACTGTCCGGTTATCGGGGCGAGGACATCCTCGGTTCGAACTGCCGCTTCCTGCAGGGCCCGGGCACCGACCGGGCGGCGGTTGCGCGGATCGCCGAGGCCATCCGCGCGGGCCGGCAGTGCCGGGAGACGCTGCTGAACTACCGCGCCGGCACCGGCGAGGAGTGGTGGAACGAGATCCTGCTGTCCCCGGTGTTCGACGACGACGGCACGCTGGTGCAGTACATCGGCGTGCAGAACGACGTGAGCGCCCGGGTTCGGGCCGAGTCGGCGCTGGAGGTGGAGCGGCAGCGCTCGGCCGCCTACCTCGATCAGCTGCAGGTACTGGCCTACCAGGACTCGCTGACCGGCCTGCTGAACCGGCGCCGGCTGTACGAGCTGCTGCCCGAGACGGTCGCCGCAGCCGCCCGGGAGGAATCGGGAATCGCCTTCGTCTGCCTGGACATCGACGACTTCAAGCAGATAAACGACACGCTCGGTCACGTGCAGGGAGACAACGCGCTGGCTGCGCTGGCCGAACGGTTGCGTCGCTACGAGGGCGGCGGTGCTTTCGCTGCCCGGCTGGGTGGCGATGAGTTCGTGCTGGTGCTGCCCGGGCAGCCGGCGGCGGCCGACCGGGCCGATGTGGAGCGGTTGACGCGCCGGTTCCGGTCGGAACTGCGGGACAGTATCGATGGCCTGCGGATCGACGTCAGCGTGGGAGTGAGCATGTATCCCGCGGACGGCACCGACTACGACGCGCTGCTGCACATCGCCGACATGCGGATGTACGCGGGCAAGGCGAGGGCCATCCCGGCCTGAGCCAGCGGCGCGGTCGCTGCCCCTGCGCGCAAGCCGCTGTTCACTTGCTGGCCGCTCGCCGGCAGCCGGCTGGTCGGCCGGCGCTCCTACCTTTCGGGCTGATGTAACACCTCGCCGAAAGGACTGACCGCACGTGCTTTCACGTTCTCGCATCGTGGCGCTGGGGGTCGCCGGAGCCGCCGTGGTGGCGTTGTCCGGAGTCGCCACTGCCGACCCGCACCAGCTCAACGGCTGGCCCTACAGCGGTAGCTCCGGGCACCAGCACAGTTACACCCTGGCCGCCGTCGGTGACATCGCCTGCGAGCCGGACAACCAGGAAAACGCTGGCAATCCGGCCGCGCTGAAGTGCAACGGCAGCGAGATCGGCGGGTTGCCCGCCGAGTTCGCGACCGCCCAGCAGGCCACCGCGATGCACCCGGACGCGGTAGCCCTGATGGGCGACGAGCAGTACCAGGTGGGCAAGCTGAGCGACTTCGAGCAGTCCTTCGAACAGACCTGGGGTGGGCTGAAGTTTCTCGAGCACCCGGCGCCGGGCAACCACGAGTACTACGCCTACACCAAGCACGGTGACAACGAGCCGGCCCAGAACGGCAACGGCTACTTCGGTTACTTCAACGGCCATGACGCCAACGGGATACCCAACCCGCAGGGCCAGGCAGGTGACGACACCGCCGACCGGCAGGGCTGGTACTCCTACGACCTGGGCAACTGGCACATCGTCGCGCTGAACAACGAGTGCAAGGCGACCGCGTTCGGCAACGACTGCTCGACCTCGGACGCGGGCCTGCTGGCGCAGGAAACCCAGTGGCTGAAGGCGGATCTGGCGCGCAGCCACCAGCCGTGCACGCTGGCCTACTGGCACCAGCCCACCTTCACCGCCGCCGACAGCAGCACCGACGTGCCCGACCCGAGCGCCCCCGGCGCCGACAGCACCGAGGGATTGGCCGCAGATGCCTGGTGGAAGCTGCTGTACGCCGATCACGCCACCCTGGTGCTCAACGGGCACGAGCACTACTACGCCCGGTTCCGCCCGCAGAACCCGGACGGGAAGTTCGACCCGAAGCACGGCATCACCCAGTTCACCGTCGGCAGCGGGGGCGAGGCGCTGGACACGCTGGCTCGCACCAGCACCGGCGCGTTCAGCAACCCGAACGTCGTCACGGCGCAGGACCAGGCCTACGGCGTGCTGCAGTTGAAGCTGAACCCGCACGGCTACACCTTCGCCTACCGGCCTGCCGCCGCTGGCTCGGGAGCCGATCCCGCTACCGCCCTGCAGTACCTCGACTCCGGTAGCGGCTCCTGCCGCGGCTGAGCAGCCGGAGCGTAGGTGGCCTGTAGGTGGCCCGGATCCGCTGCGTGCGGGTCCGGGCCATCGTGCGTTCACGGAGCCTCCTCTCGGTTGCCGCGTGGTCGCGGGGCCGGTGCGGCGGCCGGCCCGGCCCCGCGGCGGCTAGGCTGCTGCGGTGCCCGGGAACACTGCAGAAACCGCATTCGTACTGGGCGGTGGCGGTGTGCTCGGTGCGACCCAGATCGGCATGCTGCGCGCGCTGCTCGAGCACGGCATCCAACCGGATCTGGTGGTGGGCTCCAGCGTCGGCGCACTGAACGGCGCGATGCTGGCCGCGGATCCGTCCAGCGCCGGCCTGGACACGCTCACCAGCCTGTGGACGGAACTGGCCCGCTCCGGCGTGTTCTCGGGCTCGGTGCTGGCGCAGGCCGCGCGGCTGGCTCGCTACCGCACCCACCTGCACTCGGCGCAGCCACTGCGGCAGCTGCTGCAGCAGCAGCTTCCGGTCAGCCGGATCGAGCAGCTGCAGTTGCACTTCGAGTGTGTGGCCGCCACGGTGGAAACCTCCGGGGCGCACTGGTTCACCGAGGGTGTGCTGGCTGATGCGCTGATTGCCTCGTGTTCGGTGCCCGGGCTGTTCCCGCCGGCCCGGATCGGCGACCAGCACTTCCTGGACGGCGGCCTGGTGCACTCCATACCGGTCGGGCGGGCGGTGCGGCTCGGTGCCCGGCGCATCTTCGTGCTGCACGTGGGACGGATCGAGCAACCGCTGCGGCCGCCGCGCTGGCCGTGGGAGGTCGGGATGGTCGCCTTCGAGATCGCGCGCCGGCACCGGTTCGTCGAAGAGATGGCCGCGTTGCCGGAGTCGATCGAGGTGCACGTCCTGCCCAGCGGTGGCACGCCGGCGCCCTCGCTCAACCTGCGCTACCGCGATACCAGCCGGGCGGCGGCCCGGATCGAGGCGGCGCACCAGGCTTCGGCGGCCTACCTGGCCGCCCGGTGAGCTGGCTGCCGCCCCGGCCGGTGCGACGGGTGGTCATCGACCCGCTGTGGCCGCTGCTGGCCGCCTTCCTGCTGGCGCTGGTGCTGGTCGTGCTGGCCCTCAGTGCACTGCTCACGCCGTTCAGCCGGCGCCGGCGGGTGTTGCGGGCCAGCATGCTGGCGGCCCTGTACCTGTGCCTGGACGTCGGGCTGGTGCTGAGCTCGTTCCGGTTGTGGCTGCAGCAGCTGGGTCGCCGGCGGGACGAGCAGGCCTGGAGGCAGGCGCACGCGGCGCTGCTGGCCGGCGCCTTGTCCCGGCTTAGTGAGGCGGCCGGTCGCTGGTTCGGTTACCGGATCGAGCTGGTCGGACGCGACATCGGCTTGCAACCGGACGGGCCGTTGCTGATGCTGGCCAGGCATGCCGGACCGGGCGACTCGTTCAGCCTGGTGCACCTGCTGCTCACCCGGTACCAGCGGATTCCCCGGGTCGTGCTCAAGCAGGCATTGCAGTGGGATCCCGGCCTGGACGTGGTGCTGACCCGGCTGCGGTGCTACTTCCTGCCGTCGAAGTCCGGTGCCGGTGAGGACCGGGCGGCGGCCGTCGCGGCGATGGTCGCCGAGATGGGGCGGGGCGATGCGCTGCTGCTGTTCCCCGAGGGTGGCAACTGGACGCCGCGTCGGCACCGGCGGGCGATCGTTCGGCTGCGCCGGTCGGGCCGGGTCGAGCAGGCGCGCCGGGCCGCCGCCCATACCAACGTGCTGCCGCCTCGCCCGGGCGGCACCTCCGCGGCGCTGGCGGTTCGGCCGGACACCGACGTCGTGGTGGTGGCCCATGCCGGCCTGGACACGCTGGTCAACCCGCGCCAGATCTGGCAGGCGCTGCCGCTCACCCGGCGCCCGATGCGGGTCCGCGCCTGGTTGCATCCGGCAGCCGAGGTGCCGCGGGACGAGCGGGCGGTGCAGGCCTGGCTGGACGAGCAGTGGGCCGCGGTCGATCAGTGGGTGCAGACCCAGCCCCGGCACGACTGAACCCGGCGCGCCGGCTGTTTCCGGACTTTGGCGGCGCCACGTCGCAATGTGATACTGGCGCGCGTGTCGAACGATGTACGGGAGCGGGCCGGAGCTGAGAACCGGCCGCTCGAGCGGCGTCCCGGTCGCGGCGAGTGGTGGCTGCTGGACCGGCTCGCCCTGCTCATCTCGGCGCTGTCCGGGCTCGCGATCTTCGCGCTGATCGGGCCTGGCAGCTGGTACATCGACGACTTCCTGAACCTCTCCATCGCGCAGGAATCCAGGCTCGACCTGGCCTACCTGAACCGGCCGATCTTCGGTCACCTGCAGCAGGGCAGCCGGTTCGTGAACTGGGTTCTGTACCGCGTCGCGCCGATGAACTACGCGGTCGCCGCCGGACTGGTCTGCCTTGGTATCGCCTTCATGAGCTGGATGGTCTACCGGATCATGCGGCTCTGCTTCCGGCCCAGCCCCTGGATGCTGATGCTGACCGCGATGGCGGGGCTGACCGGGCTCTGGGTGCCGGTCGGCGAGTGGTGGGCCGGTGGCTCGGAGATCACCGGCTGCATCGTGGCGAACGTGCTCATGATCCACGCAGTGCTGCGGGCCTACCTGGGCCCGAAGCGGCTGGTCTGGGCGGCCCTGGCCGGTGTCTGGCTGTTGATCGGGCTCAGCTTCTACGAGCGGGCGTTGCTGGGTGGCATGTTCGCCGCGTGCTTCCTGCTGGCCGTCGCCGCCCGCCGGCTGGGCTTCCGCGAGGTCTACCGGGTGGTGCGGCAGGCGCTGCCCGCCTACCTGGTACTGCTCGTCGTGGCGGTCGCGTACCTGCTCTACTACACCAGCCACAAGTTCGTCCGGACGCTGCCCGGTTACACCCACCGGGAACTGCTGCACTTCTTCTGGACGTCGTGGAGCAGCTCGATGATCCCAGGCATGTTCGGCGGCAGCATCCAGACCGGTCGAAATCTGAACGAGTCCTTCGCCCGTCCGCCGGTCTTCTCGATCGCGACCTGCCAACTGGTGCTGCTGGGCATCGTCGCCTACGGGGTGCGCAAGCTGGGCCCGCGGGCCCTGGTCGGCTGGCTGTTCTTCATCCCGATCTTCGTAACCGGCTGCTGGGCGATCGCCACCGCGCGGCTGACCGTGCACGGTCCCACGGTGGGGCGTGAATTCCGCTACGTCGGTGACCTGGTACCGCTGGGCATCCTGACGTTGGGGCTGACGGTGCTGGTGCCGCGCATTGACCGCGCCGCGCTTGCCGCGCCGGAGCAGGTGCCGTCCCGTCGCGCCGCATTCAGGCCCCGGCACGCCCTGGCGGCCGGGGTGGCGGTGATCGCCCTGCTCACCGTCTTCGTCGCCTCCAGCGTGCCGCCGGCCCGGGTGTGGCGCAGAGCGCGCGGAGTCGAGTACGCGCGCAACATGGAGAACGACATTCGGGCCCTCGACGCCCAGGGTCCCTACAGCGTGTACACCACCTACGCTCCGGGGGACGTGACCACGCCGATGTACGGCCGCTACAGCCAGACCCCCCGGATCGCGGAGCTGCTCAGTGGCCATCCGATCAGCGCCGATGACCTGTCCAAGCCGATGTATGTCGCCAATGCGTCAGGCCACCTGATCCCGGCCAAGCTGCAGACGCTGGCAACCGTTCCGGACATCTGCGCCACCGGTGACCAGCAGCGCATCCTGAAGAACCTGAGCCAGCCGCGGGGTCGCTACACCTGGACCGTGCAATTGACCTACAAGGTTCCGGCCAGGAGCACCCTGAAATTCGCGCTGAACACCGGTACCCAGGTGATGGAGGCAACCGGAACCGATCGCGGGTTTGCGGTCAGCGGCACCGGCCGGCTGACGTTCCAGATGCGGCTGCTCAAGACGCTGACCGCCTTCGGGTTAGAGTCCGCCCAGCCCGGCGACTGCATCTCTGACATCAAGATCGGGCTGCCGATCTCGGCTCGCTGAGCGGTTCGCCGGCGGCTGCAGCGTGCCGGGATCCGGGCCCTGCCAGCAGCCCGGACACAACTGAACCCGATGCCTGCGCCACTCGACTCCGCAGAGCCGTGCGGCCAGGACACCGGGTTCAGCGCCGGTCGCGGCGATCGGGACAGCGCCGCGCGGGGGATCGGCCCTTCAATCAGTAGACGTCGATGGCATCCAGTTCGGTGTAGAAGGTCTTCTTGGTGAAGGTGATCGTGTTGCTGCCGCGGTGCAGTCGCACCCGGTAGGGCGTCACCTGCCAGTTGTCCCAGGTGGTGTTGCGGAAGGTGACGGTGCCGGCCGGAGAGCCGTTCACGGTCACGGCGTCGGTCGCGGCGACCGGGAAGCCGCTGTTGTCCAGCGAGCCGTTGCCGTAACGGATGCCGAGCGTGGTCCAGCCGTCCCGCGAGGCGGTCACCGTGATGGTGTCCGAGCTGTCCGGGTGATCCAAGCCGCCGACCTTCGCGCCGCCGGAAGCGGACGGGTCGCTGACCACCCGGGCGTCGGTGACGACACCGCTCTCGGCCTCGTACCGAACCGACGGTCCGGTGGGCACCGTCGGCGTCGGGACCACCCGCGAGTGGTAGAGGTCGATGGCGTCGATTTCGGAGTAGTAGGTGAGCTTGGTCAGGGTGACGTTGTTCCAGCCGCGCTGCAGGTGCGTGCTGAACTCGGCCGTCTGCCAGTTGCCCCACGCGGTGTTGGGCAACGTCAGCACACCGGCACCGCGACCGTTGACGGTCACCGAGTCGGTGGCGGCCACGGCGTTGTTCCCGGCGTCCAGCGAGCCGTTGTCGTAGCGGATGCCCAGCGTCCACGGGCCAGGACGGTCGGCGTACACCCGCACCGTCACGGAGCTGTCCGGGTGATCCAGGCCGCCGACCTTGGCCAGGCCGGAGGCGCCGTTGTCGCTGACCACCCGGGCGTCGGTGACGACGCCGTCCTCGGCCTGGAAACGCAGGTCCGCGGCTGCCACGTGCGGCTGGCCGGCCGGCAGGCCCGGGGTCGACCAGTCGAGCGTGCTGACGTACATCGCGCGGTAGCTGTAGGTCGGGTCCCAGCCGTGGAAGACGATGGCGGTGCCGCCCTGCTTGGTGGTGAACACGTCCTCACCGCCGGGGCCGACGACGGTGCCGTGGAACTGGTCGGTCGTCATCAGTTCGGTGGTGGACTTGGTGTACGGGCCGGTCAGGTTGCTGGCGGTCGCGTAGCCGGTGCGGTAGTTGCCGCCGCCGAAGTCGTTGGCCGAGTAGAACAGGTAGTACGTGCCGTCGTGCTTGACCAGATTCGGTGCCTCCACCACCCGGCCCTCGAATGGCAGGTCGTTGTGGATCAGCGGGGTGGCCGGTCCGGTCAGCGCCTGGCCGTCAGCCGACAGCGACTGCAGGTAGATGGTGGCCGGCAGCGAGCAGCAGTTGCCGTCGGCCTTCCACAGCAGGTAGAGGTTGCCGTTCTCGTGGTAGGCCGAGGCGTCGATCGCGCCGCCGAGGTCGGTGGTGCCGCGCTGGCCGTCCGGGCACACCAGCGGTTCGGCGGCTGGCTGGAACGGCCCGTTCGGTGTGCGGGCGAAGGCGGTGCCCACGCACTGGCGCGGCGCGAGGCTGTCGCGCGCGGTGTAGTAGAGGACGTAGCCGCCCGGTACCGCGGTCACGTCGGGCGCCCAGATGCAGTGGTCGGTGGCGCCGCCCGGGGTGAAGGTGCAGTTGCCCACCCAGCTTCCGAGCTGGGGGAGCACGTCGGCCTGCTTGTGCCAGTGCACCAGGTCGGTGGACGTCTCGTGCTGGATGTTCTGGCCGCCGGAGTTGGTGGCGTAGGCGTGGTAGACGCCGTTGACCAGCAGCACGCTCGGATCGGCGAAGTTGGAGTTGATGACCGGCGTGATAGGCCGGGCGGCCGCGCCGTCGCGGCCGGGCGGCAACCCGTGCTCCGGGTCGGCGTGACGTGATGCCCGCGTGGCGGCGGGAGCTGCGCCGGCCGGGGCGGCGGTGAAAGTCGCAGCGGCGACCAGCAGGCCGGTGGCGGCGACGGCCAGCGCGGCCAGCCGGCCCCGCCGGCGGGAGGGTGGTGCGAGGTTCATGAGCGCTCCTGCGAAGACGACCGAAATGAGGCACCAAGTGCGGATCGGCATCGAATCTGATCGATGCTCTCCGTGATGTGATCGAAACATACCTCAAATCTGATCGTTTTCGATCGTTCTCTTTCCGTTAACTCCTCTACTGCAGGACCGCCGAGGGCGGCGAAACTGCCGTGGTTGACGTCCTGACGGCCAGTTGGTGAACAGTCGGTCCGGACCCTGGCGGCGGTCCGGCGGCGGCTGGCACGGTGCAGGCGTTGCGCAGTGCCACGGATGACCGGTCTCCGCGAGCCTGCGCCGTCATCCCTGCCGATGAAGGAGCCGTCCGTGAGAATGCCCCGATCCCGACGACGCGCCAGGTTCGCGATGGCGACGGTCGCCGCCGCCGCACTCCTGGTGCCCACCCTGAGTGCTGCCGCCAGCACCGGCCCCGATCGCGACCGGCACCACGAGCCAGGCGCGTTCGTGCCCGGTGACCTGCTGCTGAACACCACGGTGTTTCCCCAGCTGGTCGCGATCACCGCCGGCACGACGCAGCTGCCACCGAACTGCGGCACCGGCCCGTTCAACGCGGGTAAGTGCTCGGTGGCCGCGGCCGGTGGCAGCTATCCACAGGTGTTCGACAACTCGATTCCCGACGGCAGCTTCGGGCTCGGTTCCAAGATCGTGCTGGACGAGCTCAACCCGGCCAGCGGTGCCACGGTCCGGTCGATCGAGGTGCCGAACAGCACTGAGCCGTGGGTGCGGGCCGGCAGCGATCAGATGGTCACCAGCTTCTCGTCCAAGTCCGAGGGCGCGCTGACGCTGTCGCCGGACGGCCATGACGTCACGTTCATGGGCTACGACGCTCCGGTCGGTGGCATCGACATCTCCAATTCCGACACTCCGGGTGTGGATGATCAGAGCCGCAACCCCGCCGCCAGCCGCTATTACCGCGTGGTGGGCGATCTCGGCGCGGATGGCCGGCTGCACTACACCCTGACCAACGCCTTCAGCGGCGACAACGCTCGTGCGGCGATCATCGGACCGCGCGGCCTGGCATACGTGGCCGGCAACGGTGACGACAAGGGTGGCACCAACTTCATCCTGGCGGCGGGAGCGCAGCTGGTCCGGCTCAGCGATCGTCCGGAGGTGGCCCAGGCACCAGGAGCGCCGACGCCGGTCGGCAGTTTCTCGGTCAACGAGCTCGGTGTGAGCGAGAGCGGCGACGCGGCAAAGGACAACAATTACCGGGGCATCGCGATCGAGAACAACGTGCTGTACTTCAGTAAGGGCAGCGGCGGCAAGGGCGTCAACACCGTCTACTTCGTCGACACCACCGGTAAAGCCTGCCCGAACGGTGTCGGCCTGCCGCTGCCCGGAGCGCAACTGCCCACCGCGCCGCTGGCCGGCGGCAACCCCGAGGTCGCGGCCGAGCAGGCTCCCAGGCCCTACAACATGTGCATTCTGAAGGGCTTCCCGGCGGTGCCGAACGCGAGCAACGCCGGGCCGGACTACCCCTTCGGCATGTTCTTCGCCGGACCTCACACCCTGTACGTCGCTGACGAGGGCAGCGGTGACGGTCCTGCCAACGGGGACTACTCAGCTGCCGATGCGGCACACAATCCGACTGCGGGCCTGCAGAAGTGGGTGTTCGACACCGCGGCGCAGCAATGGAAGCTGGCCTACACCCTGCAAGCCGGGCTGGCGCTCGGGCAGCCGTACTCCGTTGCGAACTACCCGACCGGAACCAACCCCGCGACTGGTGAGCCGTGGGCGCCGGCCACCGACGGGTTGCGCAACCTGACCGGACGCATCAATCGCGATGGCACCGTCTCGATCTACGCGGTGACCTCGACCATCAGCGGCAGCTCTGATGCCGGTGCGGATCCGAACAAGCTGGTGAGCGTCACTGATCCGATCGCTGCGACCAGTCCGGTATCGGGCGAGGCATTCCGGACCCTGAAGTCGGCGCCGGCCGGCAGCATCTTCCGTGGGGTGTCCTTCGCTCCGACGTCCGGTGATCGCCGTTGAGGCATCAGTGAGTGACGCCGGGGTGCGGCCGGCCGGTGAGCCGCCGCGCCCCGGCAACGTCTTGTCAGGCGCTGGAACCGCCGGCCTGTCGAGCCCGGACGATGAGCGCTTCCAAGCTGCCGTCCCGATAACCTTCGCCGGTCGGCTCGCCCAGGCTCAGGTCGAGTTCGGTGTGCACGGCGCCGACCTGCAGGCCGAACAGGTCGAGGGCGGTGCAGAAGACCGGATCCTCGGTCTGCAGGACGCGGTGCACGTCGACGAACTGGTCCTCGGCCATCCAGAACTCGATCTGGCTCGGTCCCGGAAAGCTGAGCCAGTTCGCCGGGCGGCTCGGTGCGAAGAAGATGCTGACCGTCGAGCCGAACTCCAGCTTCAGCTGGATCTCGCGGGTCGCGGCGGTCAGGTTCGATTGCTCCACCCGGACGTTGTAGCTGGTGATCGTTTCCATGAGTGCCATCGCGATGCCTCCTTGTCGTGGTGCTGCGTTGGAGGTCGCCGGCCGCCGCCGTGATACGCGTCAAGCCATGAGCCGAACCTAGTCGAGGCAGAACTCGTTGCCCTCGGGGTCCCGCATGCTGATGCAGTAGCCATCGATCGCATCCGGCCCGAGCCGTTGCACGACGACGGCACCGAGAGCCTGCAACCGAGCGCATTCCGCTTCCAATGCAACGATGCGTTGCTCGGCCGGCACGCCGGCCGCCGCCCGCAGATCCAGGTGCACCCGGTTCTTCGCGGTCTTGCCCTCGGGCACTTTCTGGAAGAACATCCGCGGTCCGCGACCTTCCGGATCCACCAGTGCCGCGCGGTCGTTGCGGCGTTCCGGTGGGATGTCCCAGGCGTCGAGGGCCGCCTGCCAGCTGTCGAAGCCTCGAGGTGGCGGCGCCTCGGTGTAGTGCAGCGTCTCGGCCCAGAAGGCCGCGTGCGCTGCGGGATCGGCACTGTCGAAGGTCACCTGGAATTCGATCGCCATGGCGACAGTCTCGCGCAGCCTGCCGACGAAGCGAGCGGCCCGGCGATGTGGATGCACGCCGCAACGACAACCGCCGCGCCCGGTGCGGGACCGGGCGCGGCGGCGCGAACTGCGGGTGCTGCAGGTGGAGCGGGTCAGCCGGTGACGGGGGCCAGTGTCGCGTTGACCCCAGTGGTCGCCGCCCCAGCTGTCAGGGCGACGGTGCTGGCGCCGGCTTGGGTGGCAGATCCGCCGCTCGCGGTGGAGTACCACTGGGTGACGTAGCCACCTGCCGGATCGACGAACTCGACCTGGTAGTTGCCCGGGGCCACGCCGTCGAACTCGTACCACCCGTTGCTGGCACTCACGGCCGGCGGCACAACGTCCGTGGTGCCGCCAGCCGCCACCAGGTGAACCGCGATGTTGGCCAGCGGCTGGCTGAACGTGTACGGGCCGTAGTGGCGAAGCACGCTCGTCGAGCCGGCCAGCACGGCAGTGGTCGCGGTCGGCGCCGCCCGCAATACGCTGAGGTTGAGCGTTTGCGTCGCCGGGGCAAGGCCGTTGGTCGCGGTGACCGTGATCGGGTACGGCCCGGCGGTGTCGGCCGCCGGCGTGCCCGACAGCGTCGCCGTGCCGTCACCGTTGTCGGTCAGGCTCACCCCGGTGGGCAGGTTGCCGCTCTCGGTGATCGTGGCGGCCGGGAATCCGGTCGTCGTGATCGTGAACGAGCCGGCGCTGCCCTGCACCAACTGCGCCTGCGCCGGTGACGTGATGGCGGTCGGGGTGCCGATGTAGAGCAGGAAAACCTGCTTCACGGTCGGCGAGGTGCCGTTCTTCGCGGTGATGGTGATCGGGTAGGTACCGGCCCGGGACGGTGCGGTGCCGGCGATGGTCGCGGTGCCGTCACCGTTGTCGGTAAAGGTGATTCCCGCCGGCAGCGGCCCGCTCTCGGTCAGCTTCGCCGTCGGCGAGCCGCCGGTGGACACCGAGTAGGTTCCCGGCTTGCCGACCTGGAACACCGTCGACGGGTTCGATGTGAACTGCAGCGGGGCGACGTCCACCGTGAACGTGGTCGACGTGGTGGCCCCGTGGTAGCGCACGGTCGCCTTGACCGTGGCGATCCCGCTGCCGACAGCCTTCAGGCTGCCGTTGCGCTCCACCCGCACGACGTTGCTGCGGTTGGAGGAATAGGTGACCTTGAGCCCGTGCGGCAGTGGCGTGCTCTGCCCCTTGGTGATGTAGCCGTACAGGGTCTGGTCGTTCATCGACACCGTCAGCTGCGGGTTGATCGTGGTGTTGATGTCGAACATCACCCGCTGGGCGACGCCGCGCGCCTGGTCGCCGGTCTCGATCGGCTTGGCCGTGAGCACCGTCGGAGTCTGGCTGATGCGGCCGGTGACACGGACGGATGCCCTCAGCTTGACGTCGGAGTCGGCGCTGGACGAGGCGACCTGGAAACCGTACTTACCGGGGTCCACCACGTAGGAGTTGCGTGCCTCGTCGAAGAAGGCCAGGTCGGCCGCCTTCACCTTGAACGACACGGTCTTGCTGGCGCCCGGGTTCAGCGTGATCTTGTCGAAGCCCACCAGCCGCTTGATCGGACGCTGCTTCGAAGCCGGCTCGAACGGGGTGGTCGCATACAGCTGCGGCACTGTCGCCCCGGCAACCGTGCCGGTATTCGTGACCCGCGCCTTGACGACGATGGTCCCGTCGGCGTTCACCGCGTTCTGGTTGATGGTGATGTCGGAGTAGGCGAACTTGGCGTAGCTCAGGCCGTAACCGAACGGGTAACTGACCGGACCGCTGTAGTACTGGTACGTGCGGCCTTGCGTGGTCGCCGTCGGCCGGATGGTGTAGTCGGTGATCGCAGGCAGCTGCTTGTCGTCGGTGTACCAGCTGAACGGCAGGTGCCCGCTGGGATTGACCGAGCCGGTCAGCACATCCGCGATCGCGCGACCCTGCTGCTGGCCGTTGTAGGAGCTCCAGAGCAGTGCCGGGGTGGTGTTCTGGAACGAGCCCAGGTTCACCTCGCCGACGGTCTCGAGGTAGACGATCGTGTTCGGATTGGCCGCCTCGGCCTGGCTGATCATCGACGCCTGCGCGCCGGGCAGGTCCAGGCTGGTGCGGTCGTGGTCCTCGGCCGAGGTGCTGAAGTCGGTGCCGGCGACCACGATCACCGCGTCATAGCCCTTGGCCGCGGCGATGGACTGCGCGTCCACCGTGGTCAGGCTGGCTGCCGACGTTCCGCCGGTGACGCCGGGCAGGAAGTCCACGGTGGCGTTGGGGTTGATGGCCTGCACCGCGTCCTTGACACCCTGGTAGGTGTCGACGTTGTTCGCCGCGCCGGCCGAAGCCTGGATGCTGGAGTAGCCACCGAGGAACAAGCCCCCGCTCGGGTGGGCGAAGTAGCCCATGACGGCGACCTTGTACGGGCCCGAGCTCGGCACCTTCAGCGGCAGCAGGCTCGCGCCCTTCTTGCCGTTCGGCTTGGTCGTGGCACTGTTCTTCAGCAGGGTGATGCTCTGGTCGGCCACCGCGCGGGCTTGCGCTAGTCGGTCCGCGGTCTCGGTGATCGCGTTGTTGGCGTTGCTGCTGACCCACACCTGGCCGCCGAGACGCTTGCGAGCGGCCTGCACCCACGGCACCTGGGACTCGGCGTCGAACTCGCCGGTCTCGATCCGCGCGGTGAACAGCCGCACCACCGAGGTGTCCACGTCACCGGTGTTGTAGACGTCGGTCTGGGTGGTGATGTGCTGCGCGATCGCGGTCGGGATGGTGTTGCCGTAGTTGTACTGGTCGGAGTATCCGGCGTTGCAGTCCAAATCTTCGCCGGCCGAGTTCGCGTAGGCGCTGCGCCCGTACTGGTCGAGCGGGGCCGGCGCGTTCGGTGGCTGCCAGTGGTGGTCCTTCTGGATGACCTCGACCGCGTCGCAGTCGCTGGTGAAGTAGCCGGTGAAGCCGAACGTCTCGCGGGCCAGCGTGTCCATCAGCTGGACGCTCGCTGCGGCCGGGGTGCCGTTGACCTCGTTGTAGGAACTCATGATCGAGCCGGGGTGCGACTGGGCGATGATGTCGGCGAACTGCTTGGTGTAGTACTCGCGCAGGGTGCGCTGGTCCATGTCGGCGGAGCCCTGGCGGCGGTTCACCTCGCTGTTGTTCGCGGCGTAGTGCTTCAGCGTCGCGATCGCCTTGTAGTAGCCATTGGCAGATGCGGGCAGGGTTCCGTTCTGGGTCTGGCCCTGCAGGCCGTCGACGTACTGGGCAGCCAGGTCGGCGGTCAGGGTCGGGTCCTCGCTCCAGGACTCGTCGTTGCGCCCCCAGCGCGGGTCGCGGGTGAGGTTGACGGTCGGGGCGTAGAAGTCCAGGTTCTGCGTGTTGAACGGGGCGACGTCGCGGGCCTCGTCACCGATCTTGCCGGCTTCGCTGTAGGCGAGGTCGGGGTTCCAGGTGCTGCCCATCGACAGGTCCGAGGGGTAGGACGTGGTGTTGGTCAGCGTGGTCGCGTTGCCGCTCGGGGTGAGGGTCAGGGCGTTGACGCCGTGGTTGGACTCGTTCCACCAGCCCCACGCCGCGACGCCGAGCCGGGGGATGGCCGGGGCTCGACTGCTGTCCATCTGCGCGGCCTTCTCGGCCAGCGTCATCCGCGAGACCAGGTCGGTGGCGCGCTCGACCGGGGAGTAGTGGTGGTTGAGATAGATCGGTTCGCCCGGTTGGGCCATCGCGGACGGGGCGGTCGCCGCCGCGGTACTCAGGGCGCCGGCGGCGAGCGCCACCGTCGCCAGCGTGCTGGTCCATCTGCGCATGTGCGCTCCATTCGGTCCTCGGCTGCAGCGGCCGATGCCATTGGGGGTGAGAAGGCGACAGAACGGGACGCTCTGTGCCCGTGTCGCGACCCTAAGTTCTTAAGTTATTCCGAGTCAAGGATTAATTCGGGGATATTTCCACTAGGTATCGGCCGAGGCTCGTCGCAACGTTGGTAGTCTCTGCCCGTGGCCGACACGCCGAGCTCGCTGACCGGGCTGCGGCTGAGCAACCGCCGCCAGATCCTGGAAGTGCTGCGGCACCGGGGCACGACCAGCCGGGCTGAGATCGCAAAGCGAACCGGCCTGTCGACGACGACGGTGTCGACGCTGGTCAGCGAGCTGCTGGACGAGTCGATAGTCGTCGAGCTCGGGGACCGCCGGACTTCGGCCAGCGGCGGTGGCCGCCCGGCGCGCGTGCTCGCGTTCAACCCGGCCGCCGGCGGCGCGGTTGGGGTGCACCTGGCCCACGATCACGTGCGGGTCGGGGTCACCGATCTGGCCGGCAACGTGGTGGCCCAGACGCTGTCGGAAATCGACGTCGACCACGAGCCCACCCGGACGCTGGCCCTGGTCGGTGGCACCGCGCTCGAGCTGATCGCCGAATCGGGCGTCCGCAAGGACGGCATCGTCGGGTTGGGGGTTGCGGTCTCGGCGCCGATGCCGTCGGCGTCCGCGGGCCCGGGTGTCGGGCGCATCCTCGCCGACTGGCACTCCGTCGACGTCGGGGCCGAGTTGAGCCGCCGCACCGGCTTCAGCGTGGAGATCGGCAACGATGCCAACCTGGGTGCGATCGCCGAGCAACGCTTCGGGGCCGCGCAGGGGGTCGATGATTTCGTTTACGTGATGCTGTCCGACGGCGTCGGTGCCGGCCTGATCCTCGACGGTCACCTCTACGAGGGCGCGCTCGGCGGGGCGGGCGAGTTCGGCCACATCACGGTTGCCCCGGACGGCTACGTCTGCCGCTGCGGCAACCGCGGCTGTCTCGAGACGGTGGTCGGAGCCAAGGCGCTGGTGTCCGCGCTCGCACTGACCCGAGGCGACAGCACCGTGCCCGACATCGTGCGGGCCGCGGCCGCCGGCGAGGAGGGTGCCCGGCGCGTGCTGTCGGACGCGGGCACCGCCGTCGGGCGCGCGCTGGTGCCGCTGTGCACGGTGCTCGACCCGGCGCTGGTCGTCATCGGTGGTGCCGGCGGGGCGAGCCCGGCGCTGATCGATGCCGTCCAGGACGCGCTGGTGCGTGGCATGACGCCGCTGCGGGGGACGCCGGTCGCCGTGCGGGCTGGTGCCCTCGGTGACGAGGCGGAGATGCTCGGGGCGGTCACCCTCGCCACCCAGCGGATGAACCTGACCTGAGCGAAGGCGCTGATCCGCGTTCGGGCCGCTAGGTCGTAGATGCCGGCGCCAGCGGCGCCGACGGCCACGGCATGTTGAAGCATCTCGCTAAGGTCTTCAGGTGCTGTGGGCCCCGCGGGGCTCGAACCCGCAACCTACGGATTAAAAGCGCCTCTCCCGGGTGTTCAGCGCAGTACCCTCGTCGACGATTGTCAATGTTTATAGGGGCATTGGCTTGAACTGAATCTAGTCGGTGGGAGCTGAACGACCCTCAATGGCACCTTTTTGGCACCGTTTTGAGCAGCCGGATCGGCTCGCGTCAGCCGTGTAACTGCTCGGTTCCCGGCGAGCCGACTCGTCGCTGTCGATCTCGTCGATCGCTCACTGGCCAGGTCATGTCCACCACAGCGAGGCTGCCAAGCAAGATCCACAACGCGACGTACAGAGGCTTTGGCGTTTCGCTGACCGTCTGGCTGATAGCCACCACCCTGGCGGCCCTAACGCGGAACTCAGTTCTAACCGGCACAAACGCGCAAGCTGCCGCTTCGTGCCCTGACGGCGGGGGTTGGCGAGTTTGCTCTGCCTCGGGTGCGCCAGCCTCAAGCATCTCCATAGTACTTGCGCTCATGCAGCCCAGATCGGCTCACCACCGAGTCCGGAGAACCGGGAGCACATCACCGTGCCCGTGAAGCGTGACCAGGTCACGAGATGATCGTCCGGGCCTGGCATTTGAAGAAGGCC
The DNA here is from genome assembly GCA_036261575.1 of Jatrophihabitans sp. Taxonomy (GTDB): domain Bacteria; phylum Actinomycetota; class Actinomycetes; order Mycobacteriales; family Jatrophihabitantaceae; genus Jatrophihabitans_A. The sequence goes on along the minus strand of DATAKO010000116.1, from coordinate 4,994 downwards.
CGATCGCGGATGACGGTTACGACGTTTGATAATGGAATGTCCGGGTCGTCGTCGGCTCCGCGTAATCAACCTCATGCGCTCGATCGCCAAGCGTTGAATTTGGCCGCCTCGTCGAGACACTCACCGCGCCAAGGCGCTCGGCGCTTTAGCGGGCGCAAGGTTACCAACCCCGTGGAAGGCGGGACCACGCACGGTCGTCGGCTGGTTCAGCGGTCGGCCCACAGGCGGACCCGACCCCACCTGCGCCACCTGCTCGCCGCGGAGGCTAGCAGGTGGCCGCGGTCGACTACCGGAGCGGACGGAGAAACCCACGGGCCGCCCCCAGAAGGAACAGCGTGAGCAGCGTGAGAATGACGACGGCGCTCAACCCGGCTGCGCCGCCCTGGACGTACGCCCCGCTGAAGGCCGCCGCCACGCCGAGCGCCGCGAGCAGCACGTCGGCCAGGCGACGGCTGACCACGAGCAACAGCAACATCGACACGATGACGACCGGAATTAGGGTGGCCGTCGCCTCGCCGAACAACCGCCTAGGCAACGCCGCAGCCTGGACGGCGACGTCCCAGCCCAACGTGGCCAGGTTGACAGCAGCCAGGATCAACATCCCGTTGCTCGACCCCGGCGACCTGCTGCGCAGCTGCGCGCGGCGGGCGTTGAACGGTGTCCACCGCCCCCGACGCCTCAACATGATCCGGTAGACCAGGAGCAACATCGCGAACGCCGCGACCGGCGGCATCAGCTCACTCATCGACGGCCCCCGCGGTCATGGTGTCGACCGCGTCGACCGCGACCAGGGTTGGCTTCGGCGCCCACGGGCATCCGCCGCCGGCCCAACCGGGCTGCGCCAGAACCGGCGGGAAGACCACCGTTCCGCGCCTCCCCTGCAGCCGACGCGTGTAGGTGCCGGCCCGACGCGTGTAGTACGCGCTGACCGCGGCGACCCTGATCAGCAAAGCGCTCCAGTGCGCGTCGATCGCGTCCGCAAAGTCGGCCTTGGCGATACCGGCTCGGGCTGAGGCCCGAGACTGCTCCTCGATCGTCGCCGTCAGCTCGGACTCGGTTCGCACCCGGGCCGCCTGACGTCGGGCCCGGATCTGCTCCGGCGAGTCGTACTGTTCCCCGGCCGTTCGCGGCGTCACGTCGAGTTCCGTCGCCTGCAGGGAGGCCAGCTCGCGGCGAGCCGATGCCTCGGCTTCGCGGGCGGCCCTTCCAGCCGCGTCCGCGGCGACCCATTGTGAACCGAGCACGCTGATCGCCGCTCGCGCGGCCAGCCGCTCGGACTCCACCGCGCCCACGTACTCGGCGACCAGGCGATCCGACCACGGCGTGTGGATGGTGCCGTCGACCACCGGGCTGGTGGCCGGGCGGGCCCGGTAGGCGCGGCGGTCACGGATGCCGTCCAGCCCGTCGGCCCATCGGACCCAGAGGCGGTACGGGATCGGGCGGTGGGCCCTCCGCTGGAACGCGGCGACCGAGTTCGGTGAGGGCGCATCAGTTGGGACTAGCACCGATGAACGTCGTTGACGAGCCATGTCGATCTCCCGGATCTCAGTCGGACAAGGGCCGATCCCTCGTCCGCTGTCCGGTAGACGCGGCTCGGGCCGAATCGATTAGGTGGCTCGGTGCCACACGACATGGGTTGGGTCGTAGACTTCGGATCCGGCCGCTCTGCGCGTCGTCCGCAGCTCGCTGTAGCCCAGCGCGAGGACCCCTACGACGTCCCCTTCGACGCCCAGCCGGTCGGCGATCGTGTCCTCGGCCACCGCCACATCCCCCATGAACGCGACGCTCACGCCGAACGACTGCGCGGCGATCCACATGTTCTCCCCTGAGGGCTGGGGGCTGACTGACCGCACTGACGCGGGCCGCGCAGGAGGCGTCGCTCACTCATATATTTGGCATACGCCAAGTCATTTGCTTGCGCATTAGCAACGATGCGGCTAGGGTACCGGTATGCAAGGTCGAGCGCAGCAACGATCGACGACGCGGCGAGAGCTCGTCGGCGTCGCCGAGGTCGCAGTGCGCCTGAAGCTCACTGCGGAACGGGTCCGGCAGCTGGCTCGCAGCGGACAGATGCCCGAGGCTGTAGGCGAGCTCGGTCGTCGCCAGATCTGGGATTGGCGAGACGTCGAGACCTGGGCTCGCAGCGAGGGCCGGCTGCCCGAGTCCGATCAGGCTGACGGTGCGGTCCGTCAGGCCGCGCCGTCGCGACGCAACCAGCCACCCGGCGCGTTGCGTCTCGTGGTCGATGAGCTGATGAAGTGGGGGCCGCGCGACGGCGACATTTGCCATGTTCGGGTCTGGTCGCCGCCGCCGGGCAGTGAGCAGCCGCAGGTGGTGCTACTCGGCCAACTGGAGGACCGCACGACCAGCATCACTAACCGCGTAGAGCAGGTCATCATGATCGCTGCGGCCCGTTACTGCGGACGCGAATGGCAGCGGGCGCAGTTCTACCAGTACCAGCCTGCCGGGTTACATGATGACCGCGACGGGTTTCTGCATGTTGTGTTCTCCGTGAGGGCACTGAAAGGCAGGCTGCAGGCGCTGTTGCCAGGTGTGCGCGACGCCGCGAAGACGTTGGGTGCCGAGGTCGTCGAGCCGGACTGGCGGCCGGTGTCGGTCGAGGATTTCGTCCATCTAACCGGTGATTCGCCCCGCGTGTGGGCCGCGGGCACCTATACGCGGGCGCTCCTTGCGCCGGCTGATGCCGACGGTGCCGCTGAGATCGTGTGGGATCCGGAACGGGCCGCCGATCTGGCCCGCCTGGCTGCCGAGGTCGCCGGCAGCGGCAAGACGGTGGCGGGCCTGGGTGTGGCACTGTCCCCGGCGCAACGAGACGCGGTGGCAGCCGTCCTTCACGACGCCGCAGCCCGGGCGTACGAACGAGCGCTCGAAGACGTGTCCACGCAGCGCGCGGATCTCGCGATCGTCCTTCATCCCCCGGTGCTGGCATCGCAGGCGATGTCCGTGGACCGGGCCGGTGCGGCGGCACTCGACGGCATCGATCTGCATCTCGTGTGGGATGCGCTCACCGTGTTCCGGAAAAGCCTCATCGAGCGTCGTTACGACCAGACGTCGAAGGTGCTGAATCGGGAACGGTCGCTGCTGGTCGAAGGATGTCGAGGCGGCTGGGCCCAGCTGCACTGGGCGGATGCCGGTGTCGAGGAAATCGAACCCGACCGACACGGCTGGGGTGGCCCAATCGCTCTGCCGGCTGACCTGGTGGGCGCCGAACCTGTGCCCGAAGCCGAGGCGACTCCTGCCCGAGCCGTTCTGCTGCTGAATACGCTGGCGACTTTCCTTGCTGAGAACTGGGACGGCTGGTCCTCCCATGACCGGCCGCTGTTCACGCCGTCGACACCGATGCCGGCGACCGGCCCGCTGACCCGCCGGTATCTCGACGAGTTGGACTGGTTCCCGGTCGAGGATGCTGATCCGGATCGGGTTCGGAGGATGCCGGACCGGAAGGACGTGTCCCGGGTGGCGGAGGATGCCGACGGCTGGCTGGTCGTGCGCTTGGGCCGCGGATTGTTCGCTAGCGAATGGCCGGTCAGCGGTCCGCGGGATGAGGTTCTGGCCTCGTGTCGCATCCAGGCTGACCGGCCGGCCCGCCACGGCAACACGCCGGTGTTCCTGACCTGGCCCGACGGCCGGCTGAGCCCGCTGCCCTCGGCCGGGCGAGACTCGGACTCCAATACCTACGCGTGGGGTTACAGCGGCGGCGGCCCGTGGAACCTGATCTTGGCCGTTGTCGATCTGCTCCAGCGGGCGGTCCCGGCCGGGGAACTGCATGGGCCGACCATGCTGGACGTGGTGCAGGAGATGGTCGCTAGCCCGCGGACGCCGGACTGGCAGGTCAGCGACCTGATCGACAAGGTTCGCCGCCGCCAGCCGGAAGCATGGCACGTCTGCGCCGGTCACGATGATTGAGCACACATACGCGGTCTTAGGCTCTGCTGGCGTGATCAGTGTCGTCGCCGTAAACGTGCTAGGCCGAGTGACTGAGTTCGCTCGGTCGTGGGTCGCGCAATGTTACGGGACACGACGGTTCAACACCTCCGTAGCCCTCCTCGAACGCAACCCGGACGTGGCGGCGCCCTTGGCCCAGATAGTGCGTGCGCATGAGGACGCGGCTTCCCGGCCAACCGACCCGCACCGGCGCCCGGGTGCTTGAGCTTGCGTCGGACGGTCTTACGTGTCGGTGGCGAACCGGCAGCGCGATAAGTCTGCGGATTTCGCTGGCCTGCCGGTCGGGCTTGGCCTGACCGGACCCCGGCGAGCCGCCAGAATCACTCGGCTTACTTCGCTCGACGTACTAGTAACGTTTCGTGATCATGCCGATAAGTGGAGAGTGCAACCAGTGACGATTACCGAGTGGAACGAACGTGTCTAAGGCATCGAAGTCGGGCGCGAGCGCGTTCGAGAAGCTCGTCTCCGACTACGGCGACGATGCTCGGACGCGGTTGTCCGCGAATAAGAACGAGGCACAGTTGACTCTGCCCGTTTCGGGCCTGGTCGAAGGCGCTGCCAAGCTGATTTCGCTGCAGGCAACTGCCGACCGGGAGATTTCGGAACTGGACGGAACGGTGCGCCCAGACTTCGCGGTCCGCGTGGACAAGCTCATGGTCGGGCATGTAGAACTGAAGGCTCCCGGCACCAGCCTGGACCCGACAACCTACGCGCCGAACAGCCACAACGGGAAACAGTGGCAGAAGCTGAAGGAACTGCCGAACCTTCTTCACACGAACGGCCAGGAGTTCCGGCTGTGGCGGTACGGCGAACTGGTCGAGGACCCGGTGCACGTTCACGCCTCCAACTTGGCGACGTTCAAGGGTCTGCTGACTGCTTCACCACGACTAGCTGTCGTGACCCGAGAGGTTGTTGACGGCGCGCCTGGTTGAAATGGGGAGGACCTCCTGGCGGAGTGGATGTGTCTGGCATTCACCCTCAGGAGGTCCTCGATGGCTCACGCTAATGCTCGAACCAATCTCTTTGCT
>DATAKO010000115.1:0-20358 GCA_036261575.1 Jatrophihabitans sp. | reverse complement strand
CGGTGCGTAGGCGGGTGGCGGCTGGTAGGAGGGCTGCGGCGCCGCTGTGCCCGCGGCCTCCTCAGCGGTCCAGGTGTCCCAGTCGAAGGTGCTGGCCTGCCTCGTCCACTCGCCCTGGCCAGGCGCGCCGCCCGAGCCGGCTGCAACCCCGGTGACGGGCGCACCATCCGCGGTGGGTGCGCCGCCAGGAGCGGGCACAGGGTCGGAAGCAGGTGGGGTCTCGGTCACGATGCGGTTCCCGTCAGCGGTCCAGGGTGTCGGCTCCTGGCCTATCGGCCGCGGTGCATGCAATGTTGAGGGACTGGGACGAATCGGGTGGTCCCGACCGGCTGGCCTCAGCTGAACAGACCGCCGATGCCGCCGCCGAGACCGCCGACGCCCTCCCGCGGGTTGTTGCCAGGTACGGCCTGTGCCACCCAGTGCGCGAAGGCCTCCGGGTTGCGGGTCTGCAGCAACACCCGGCCGGGGCCGACGAAGTCGAAGACCCAGCCCTCGCCGGATTTCAGGCTCTGGATGCTGCGCCCGGCCACTGCCCGGCGCATCTGGAATTGGGTGTGCAGGTCGTAGGCGACCACGTGGCCGGTGTCGACCGTTACCTGCTCGCCCGGCTGCAGGTCGAGGTAGTCGATCGCGCCGTAGACGTTCACCAACGCCTCGCCCTGGCCGCTGGCGCGGAAGCCGAAGCCGCCCTCGCCGCCGAACAGGTTCGCCATGCCACCCCACTGGGTGTCGATCTCGACGCCGTAGGAGTTGGCGATCCAGCTGCCGCGGGTGATGTAGAACGGCCGGTCCGGCGTGATCGGCAGGTAGGTGACGTCTCCGGGCAGCACGCCGGCGACGTCCACCCAGCCGCCCTGCGCCGGCGCGGTGTAGGTCGTCACGAAGAACGAGCCGCCGCCGAGCACCGAGCGCTTGAGTCCTTGCAGGATGCCGCCCTGTGCCTTGGCCTCCAGCTGCACGCCGGCGCTGTGCGCGATCATGGCGCCGCCCTCGACCCGCATCGGCTCGCCCGGCTGCAGAAAACAGCGGGCCACGGTGAAGGACGGGTTGTGCCGGAGCTGGATCTGCATGACCGAGAAGCTACCGGCTCAGCCGAAGGCGAGCACGTACTCCAGCACGGTGAGCTGAGGATCGCTCAGTAGCGGCTCGGTGCGCCCGGTGGGCAGGAAGCCGCAGCGCTCGTACAGCCGGATCGCACCGTCGTTGCCGCGGGTGACCCAGAGCCGCACCGCCTGGTAGCCCGCCGCTCGGCCGGCGTCCAGCAGCGCGCGCAACAGCAGTTCACCGATGCCTTCGCCGCGCAGCTCCGGGTCGACCCACATCGCGTTGATCTCGCCGGCCGGGGGCGGTGGCTTCTCCGGCGGGTCGGCCGGATCCGTCCGGTCCGTCAGGCTGCGGATCAGGCCGATGCCGACCGCCCGGTCGCCGTCGCAGGCGAGGTAGATCGTCGAGGTCTGTGGCCAGCTCCGCCACCGGTCTTCGGTGAAGGCCAGCTCGCGTTCCAGGCTGGAACCGAAGGCGGACGGGTCAGCCTCGAGCCCGGCGAGCCGGACGGCCCGCAGCTGCTGCCAGTCGGCCGGCTCGGCGCGCGCGATGCGAACGGTCACCGCTCGAGTCTGCCAGCCGGCTCGGGCACGTCCGGGGTCATCCATGCATCACGGGAGGGAGTGATCGGGGTCACGTCGAACCTGGGAAGTTGAGCGGAGCCGACTCAGTTCTTTTGACAGAGGTTCTCGCGGGTCGGCATCATGGAGGCCGGGCCGAAGGGCCGCAGACAGACCACAGAGGCAACAGCAGCACATAGAGGAGCACACATGGCACGCGCGGTCGGTATTGACCTGGGCACCACCAACTCCGTCGTCTCCGTCCTGACGGGCGGCGAGCCGGAGGTCATCGCGAACGCCGAGGGATCGCGGACCACGCCGTCCGTCGTGGCATTCGCCAAGAACGGTGAGGTACTGGTGGGCGAGGTCGCCAAGCGCCAGGCCGTCACCAACGTCGACCGCACCATCCGGTCGGTCAAGCGTCACATGGGCACCGACTGGTCGGTCACCATCGACGACAAGAAGTACACGCCGCAGGAGATCAGTGCGCGCATCCTGCAGAAGCTCAAGCGCGACGCCGAGGCCTACCTGGGCGAGGGTGTTACGGACGCGGTCATCACCGTGCCCGCGTACTTCAACGACGCCGAGCGACAGGCCACCAAGGAAGCCGGGCAGATCGCCGGTCTGAACGTGCTGCGCATCGTCAACGAGCCGACCGCTGCGGCGCTGGCCTACGGGCTGGACAAGGGCGAGACCGAGCAGACCATCCTCGTCTTCGACCTCGGTGGTGGCACCTTCGACGTGTCGCTGCTGGAGATCGGCGACGGCGTGATCGAGGTCAAGGCCACCAACGGTGACAACCACCTGGGCGGTGACGACTGGGACCAGAAGGTCATCGACTGGCTGGTCGACAAGTTCAAGGCCGCGCACGGCATCGACCTGACCAAGGACAAGATGGCCATGCAGCGGCTGCGCGAGGCCGCCGAGAAGGCCAAGATCGAGCTGTCCAGCTCGCAGCAGACCAGCATCAACCTGCCGTACATCACGGTCGATGCGGAGAAGAACCCGCTGTTCCTGGACGAGACGCTGAGCCGCGCCGAATTCCAGCGGATCACCGCGGACCTGCTCGAGCGCACCAAGACCCCGTTCCAGAACGTGATCCGGGACGCCGGTATCTCCGTGGACAAGATCGACCACGTGGTGCTGGTCGGAGGCTCCACCCGGATGCCGGCCGTGGTCGACCTGGTCAAGCAGCTCACCGGTGGCAAGGAGCCCAACAAGGGCGTCAACCCGGACGAGGTCGTGGCCGTCGGTGCCGCGCTGCAGGCCGGCGTGCTCAAGGGCGAGGTGAAGGATGTCCTGCTGCTCGATGTCACCCCGCTGTCGCTGGGTATCGAGGTCAAGGGCGGCCTGATGACCAAGCTGATCGAGCGCAACACGACGATCCCGACCAAGCGTTCGGAGATCTTCACGACCGCGGACGACAACCAGTCCAGCGTGCAGATCCAGGTGTATCAGGGTGAGCGCGAGATTGCGGCCTACAACAAGAAGCTCGGCATGTTCGAGCTGACGGGCATCCCGCCGGCACCGCGCAACGTGCCGCAGATCGAGGTCACCTTCGACATCGACGCCAACGGCATCGTGAACGTCTCCGCCAAGGATCAGGCGACCGGCAACCAGCAGGGCATGACCATCACCGGCGGTTCGAGCCTGTCCAAGGACGAGATCGACCGGATGATGGCCGACGCCGAGGCGCACGCGGCCGAGGACAAGGCGCGTCGGGAGTCTGCCGAGACCCGCAACACCGCCGAGCAGCTGGTCTATCAGACCGAGAAGCTGATCGCCGACAACGGCGACAAGATCCCGGCCGAGTCCAAGACCGAGCTGGAGAGCTCGCTTGCCGAGCTGAAGACCGTGCTGGCTGACGCCAATGCCTCGGGCGAGTCCATCAAGGACAAGACCGCGGCACTGAACGAGGTCAGCAGCAAGGTGGGCGCGGCCATGTACGCCGCCTCGCAGGCCGAGAACCAGAACGCCGATGCGGCGGCCGGGTCCGGCACCGGCACCTCCGCCGACGACGTCGTCGACGCCGAGGTGATCGACGAGGACGGCAAGTAAGCCGGGCCAGTTCCAACCAGATCAGTGATCATCGCCGCGAGTGCCGTGAGCGAGGGGCGCAACGCTCCTCGCGCGCGGCACTCGCGCGAGGAGCCAGGGAGATGCCAGCGTGGCTAGCAACGAGACCGACGGCGGCACCCAGCCACCTTCGGGTTTCACCTTCGCCGACAAGCGAAAGATCAACCGGGACGCCAGGCCGGTGAGTCCCGAGCAGGCGGCGGCCGAACGGCTGCTGGACTCCGACGTCAGCGGGGAGCCGGCCGAGCCGGGGCAGCAGCCGGAGGCAGCGGAGGTCGATGCCGGGCAGCAGCTCGCGGCCGAGCGGCTGGCCGACCTGCAGCGGCTGCAGGCCGAATACGCCAACTACCGCAAGCGGGTGGATCGAGATCGGGCACTGAGCCGCGAGCAGGCCATTGCTTCGGTGGTCGAGAGCCTGCTGCCGGTGCTGGACGATATCCAGCTCGCGCGCCAGCATGGCGACCTGGAATCCGGGCCGTTCGCCAGCATCGCCGAGAAGCTGGAGTCCACGCTGGCCAAGTACGGCGTGGAGCGCTACGACGAGCCGGGCACACCTTTCGATCCCTCGGTGCATGACGCGCTCATGCATGCCGATGTGGAACTGGCCGAGGGCACCGAGGTCACCACGGTGGTCGAGGTGCTCCAGCCCGGCTACCGGCTCGGCGACCGGGTGATCCGGCCGGCCCGGGTCTCGGTGGCCGACCCGAATTGATCCATCATCAGCAACGACGAGCAGTGAAGGAGGGGACTCAGGGCAATGGCTAACCAGGATTGGTTCGACAAGGACTTCTACAAGTCCCTGGGTATCACCTCTGACGCCTCCGAGACCGAGATCAAGAAGGCGTACCGCAAGCTCGCCAAGGACCTGCACCCGGACAAGAACCCGGGGGACGCGGCCGCCGAGCAGCGGTTCAAGGAAGTCAGCGAGGCCTACGCCACGCTGTCGGATCCGGCGCAGCGCAAGGAGTACGACGCGGTCCGCGCGATGAGTCGCGGCGGTGCCCGCTTCACCGCTGGTTCCGGTACGTCCGGGGGGTTCTCCGACGACGTCTTCTCCGGGTTCTTCTCCCGGCAGGCCGGGCGCGGCGGTTACGGCGGGGCCGGGGGCGTCAACGTCGACGATCTGCTGTCCGGACTGTTCACCGGCGGCGGTGGCGGCTTCTCCGGCGGCCCCTACGGTGCCTCGCCGGTCGGCCGGGACGTCGAGGCGTCCACCACGCTCACGTTCCGCCAGGCGGTCGAGGGCGACACTGTCACGCTGCGCCGGGAGGACGGTTCCACCGTCACCACCCGGGTGCCACCGGGCGTGCGGGACGGGCAGAAGATCCGGCTGCGGGGCAAGGGCAACCCCGGTCCCGGCGGTAACGGCGACCTGATCCTGGAGATCAGCGTAGAGCCGCACCCGCTGTTCGGCCGGGACGGCGACAACCTGACCGTGACGGTGCCGGTGACGTTTCCCGAGGCCACCCTCGGCGCGCAGGTCAGCGTGCCGACCTTCGATGGTTCGACCGTGACGGTCAAGCTGCCGCCGGGCACGCCCAGCGGCCGGACCTTGCGCGTCAAGGGCAAGGGCGTCAAGCGCAAGGACGGCGCGGCCGGTGACCTGCTGGTGCAGGTGAGCGTCGCGGTGCCGCAGAAGGTGGACGGGGCCGCCCGGGAGGCGGTCGAGGCCTATGCCGCGGCCACCGCTGGTGACGACCCGCGGGCCAACCTGCTCGCCCAGGCGAGGCAGGCATGAGCGCGCCGCAGTTCTCCGAGTCCGCGGCTGTCTTCGTCATCTCCGTGGCGGCGGACCTTGCCGGCATGCATCCGCAGACGCTGCGCCAGTACGACCGGCTCGGGCTGGTGTCACCGCAGCGCACCGCCGGCCGCGGCCGGCGCTACTCCGCACGCGACATCGCGCAGCTGCGGGAAGTGCAGCGGCTGTCGCAGGAAGAGGGCGTCAACCTTGCCGGGATCAAGCGGATCCTGGAGCTGGAAAATCAGGTGCACGCGCTGCGCACCCGGGTGGCCGAACTCGAGGCCGAGCGCCGCACCGGCTCGCTGACGCCTGCTCGGCGGGTGTTCTCGGCAGGCTCGCAGGGTGAGATCGTGCCGCTGGGGCGCGGGTTCGCCGACCGCTCCACCGCCCTGGTGGTCTGGCGACCGCGCGCCTAGGTCGGCGCTTCGTTTCCGACCCGTCCATTCGTGCCGGGTGGTGAGTCGGCCACCGCAGCGGTGTCAGACTCACCACTACCCGCGCCGGAGTGCGTGCTGTGCGCTCGGCCCGCCGCCCGGATGCGCTCACCGCCAGTGGCCTGCAACTCCGCCGCTATGCGATCCAGCAGCACCTCCACCGGCTCGTCGCGGAGCGGCAGCACCCGGGCGTCCTCCCGGTCGGCGGCCAGCTCAACCAGCCGGTCGTACATCGTCCGCAGGCCACCCGGCGCGACGGCCAGCCCGGCCTCGGCCACCGGATGGTCCAGCCGATCCTGGAAGCGGGCGGCCACGAGCTCGTACGGCGGCAGCAGGACGATGTGGCGGAATCCGCGACCGCCCACGGCGGCAAGCTCGTCGATGAACTCCGGACGGCCCAGATACTGCGGCACGATGACGTCCCGTCCCGCGGCCAGCTGGGCCTGACACATGGCCAGCCCGAGCTGCCGCGCCGCCATGCCGGTCGCGGTGAGGTCGTCCTGCCAGCGGCCGAGCAGCCGCCACAGCACGTCCAGATCGAGATTCAGGGCGAGCGGGTGCGTCTCCAGCCAGCGACGAGCCACCGTCGACTTGCCCGCAGCCGGTGGGCCGTTCAACAGGATGAGCAGCGGATCTCCTAAAGTTGAGTGGAACAGACTCAAGTCTGATTGCGTTGCAGATGGTGACGGCCGGAACGCGGCTGCCCAACGTCCCTAGCAGAACATGATGAACCGAGGTAGACAACGAACATGGACTTGACCACGCTCAGCCAGAAGGCGCTGTCGGCGGCGGTGCAGGATGCCGCGCAGCGCGGAAATCCCGCTGTCGAGCCGGTGCATCTGGCCGCGGCGCTGCTCTCCGACGAGACCGGTCTGGCCCGCCCGATGGTGCAGTCGATCGGCGTCGACCCATCCGGCCTGGTGCACGAGCTCAACGCCGTGATCAGCAAGCTGCCGGCCGCGTCGGGCTCCACCGTGCAGTCGCCGCAGACCTCGCGCGGGCTCATGAACGTCCTCTCGACCGCGCAGCGGATCGCCAAGGACGCTCAGGACGAGTACGTCTCGGGGGAGCATCTGCTGCTCGCCCTGGCCGAGGTCGAGTCGGAGGTGTCGGCGCTGCTGTCGCGCCACGGAGCCACCAGCGAGGCGTTGCGAGCCGCGCTGCAGCAGGTTCGTGGCTCGGCCCGGGTGACCAGTCCGGATCCGGAGGGCACCTACCAGGCGCTGGAGAAGTACGGCGTCGACCTGACCGAGGCAGCCCGCGAGGGCCGGCTGGATCCGGTCATCGGACGCGACGCCGAGATCCGCCGCGTGGTCCAGGTGCTCTCGCGCCGTACCAAGAACAACCCGGTGCTCATCGGCGAGCCGGGCGTCGGCAAGACCGCCGTAGTCGAGGGCCTGGCCCAGCGCATCGTGGCCGGTGACGTGCCCGACTCGCTGCGCGGCAAGCGGCTCATCTCGCTCGACCTCGGCGCGATGGTTGCCGGCGCGAAGTACCGCGGCGAGTTCGAGGAGCGGCTGAAGGCGGTGCTCACCGAGATCAAGGACTCCGACGGGCAGGTCATCACCTTCATCGACGAGCTGCACACCGTGGTCGGGGCGGGCGCTACCGGCGAGGGTGCGATGGACGCCGGCAACATGCTCAAGCCGATGCTCGCCCGCGGTGAGCTGCGGATGGTCGGCGCCACCACGCTGGACGAGTACCGCGAGCACATCGAGAAGGACCCGGCGCTAGAGCGCCGCTTCCAGCAGGTGCTGGTCGGCGAGCCGTCCGTGGAGGACACGATCGGCATCCTGCGGGGCCTGGCCGGTCGCTACGAGGCGCACCACAAGGTGCAGATCTCCGACGGCGCGCTGGTCGCCGCCGCCACGCTGTCGGACCGCTACATCACCTCCCGGTTCCTGCCGGACAAGGCGATCGACCTGATCGATGAGGCCGCGTCCCGGCTACGGATGGAGATCGACTCCCGTCCGGTCGAGATCGACGAGCTGCAGCGTGCCGTCGATCGGCTCAGGATGGAGGAGCTGGCACTCTCGAAGGAGACCGACCCTGCCTCTGTGCAGCGGTTGGCCAACCTGCGGGCAGAGCTGGCTGACAAGACCGAGCAGCTGGACGCGCTGAATGCCCGTTGGGAGCGGGAGAAGTCCGGGCTGAACCGGGTCGGCGAGCTCAAGGAGAAGCTGGACGAGCTGCGCAGCCAGGCTGAGCGGGCGCAGCGTGACGGCGACTTCGAGGCAGCTTCCCGGCTGCTGTACGGCGAGATCCCGGCGACGGAGAAGGCGCTGACCGAGGCCAGCGAGTCCGAGCCGCAGGCGGCCGACGTGCTGGTGAAGGAAGAGGTCACCAGCGACGACATCGCCGAGGTGGTGGCGTCCTGGACCGGCATCCCGGCCGGTCGCCTGCTGGAGGGCGAGAGCGCCAAGCTGCTGCGGATGGAGGACGCGATCGGTGAGCGCGTCAAGGGCCAGAAGGCCGCGGTGCAGGCCGTGTCCGACGCGGTCCGGCGGGCTCGGGCCGGCATCAGCGACCCCAACCGCCCGACCGGTTCGTTCCTGTTCCTCGGTCCGACCGGCGTCGGCAAGACCGAGCTGGCCAAGGCGCTGGCTGCCTTCCTGTTCGACGACGAGCGCGCGATGGTCCGCATCGACATGAGCGAGTACGCCGAGAAGCACTCGGTGGCCAGGCTGGTGGGCGCGCCCCCCGGCTACGTCGGCTACGACGAGGGTGGCCAGCTGACCGAGGCGGTGCGCCGTCGCCCCTACAGCGTCGTGTTGCTCGACGAGGTGGAGAAGGCGCATACAGACGTCTTCGACGTGCTGCTGCAGGTGCTCGACGACGGCCGGCTCACCGACGGCCAGGGCCGAACCGTGGACTTCCGCAACGTCATCCTGATCCTGACCTCGAACCTCGGCTCGCAGATCCTGATCTCCGACCTGCCTGAGGAGTCCAAGCGTGATGCGGTGCTGGACGTGGTTCGCGGCCACTTCAAGCCGGAGTTCCTGAACCGGCTCGATGACATCGTGGTCTTCGACGCGCTGACCACCGAGGAATTGGCCGGCATCGTCGACGTGCAGCTGGCCGCGCTGCAGTCCCGGCTGAGCGGGCGGCGGCTTACCCTGGAGGTGTCCGAGGGCGCTCGCGAATGGCTGGCTCTGAACGGCTTCGATCCGCTCTACGGTGCCCGGCCGCTGCGTCGGCTGATCCAGACCGCGATCGGTGACGCGCTGGCCCGGTCGTTGATCGCAGGCGAGGTGGTGGACGGCCAGACGGTGCACGTGGACGTGTCCGACGACAAGACCACGCTCACCCTGTCCTGACCCCAACCTTCTGCATTGTGCGGCCCGAAAAGCCCCTGGAAGCCCAGGATTGAGGGCCTTTCGGGCCGCACAATGCGCACCGGGTGTGTGAAGGGTCAGTCGGGTTGAGGGGCCGGCAGCACGCCCAGCCAGCGGGTGACCCGCCGGGTGTACATGGCCCACAGCATCACCGCGGCAGCCGCCGCCACGACCAGCGGGACCGACTTGCTCACCGTGGAACCGGTCAGCCAGTACGCGGACAGCAGCAGGCAGGCCCAGCCGCCGATGGTCAGCGCCACCCGTCCTGCCAACCGGCCGGTGAACAGCACGATCCCACCCACCCCGCACAGCACCGCGAGCCCGAAGTCCAGCAGCCCGAGGATGACGTAGCCGGAGTCGGTGCCGCGGTAGAAGGACCGGTCGGGAGCGCCGTACTCCGCCTGCAGGCTGACGATGGTCACGAGCAGCAGCCCGAAGACGCCGAGCGCCAGCCCCAGCAGGATGCCGATGATGCCGGCCAGCGTGACGGCCCCCGGCTGGCCGGGTCGTGGCAGGGGCTCACACGCTGGTATTCCGGCCGGGGCGCTGGCCCCCGGTCCTGTCGCTTCCGGCACCGGCCAGCCGGCTGCGACACCGCTCTGTGCAACGGCTGCGACAGGGGGCAACGGCTGCGCTCGCTCGAGCGGGCGAGCGGGCATGGTGGCGCCGAACGGATCGGTCAGCGCGCCGCGGTACGGGTTCGCCTGCGGAGTCAGCGCAAGCTCCCGGGCATCCCGCTGCTGGGGGGTGCGGACCCGGTTGCGCGCCATGAGGCTCACGGTAGCCCTTGCGTTTCGCTGGGCCGGCCGCAGTTCGGTGCCGTTTTCCGATAGGTTCGTGTTCCGCCGTGGGAGACAGGCCCGCGACCGAGCAGCCAGGAGCCGCTATGACGCAATGGGGCAGCGACCCGAACGAGGAGAAGCGCGATCCGTGGGCTGCGCCGGGAAGCCAGAACCCGCCACCCGCTGAGCACCCGGGCCAGCCGGCCGGTCAACCGTGGGGCGCGCCGCAGCAACCGCCAGGCCAGCCGAATTACGGACAGCCGCCCGCAGGCAGCCAGCCGGGGCAGCCGTGGGGGGCGCCCGGTCAGCAGCCCGGTTACGGTCAGCAGCCCGGTTACGGCCAGCAGCCCGGTTACGGTCAGCAGCCCGGTTACGGTCAGCAGCCCGGTTATGGTCAGCCCTACGGCAGCATGCCGCCGGCTTCCGGCTACGGCCAGCCACCCGCCGGCGCTCCAGGTCAGATCGCCTCGATGGGCAAGCGCTTCGGCGCGTTCGTCATCGACATCGTCATTCTGTTCGTCGTCGGGATCGTCGTCTCACTCATCTTCGGTTCTGGCGGTGCGGGCGGTCGTGCGCTGGGCGAGCTGATCCAGTTGGTCATCGCCTTCGCCTACTTCGGCTACACGCTGGGAGTGCAGCAGCAGAGTGTCGGAATGCGAGCGTTGAACATCAAGCTGGTGGACGCCGCCTCGGGTGGGCCGATCGGATTCGGTCGCGGCCTGCTGCGCTACCTGATCCAGGTGCTGTCAGGGCTGCTGTGCCTGGTCGGCTACTTCTCGCCGTTCTTCGACGGGACCAAGCGCAACCAGGGCTGGCACGACAAGGTCGCCAACGACTTCGTCGTCAACGTCTGACTCGCGATGCAGCCCGTCGCTCGGCGCCCGCTACCACCGGCATATGCAGCCGGAGCGTTGGCGGCCGTGATCGGCGGGCTGTACCTCGTCAACCCGAACACCACGCACGTGCCGCTGTGCCCGCTGCACGCGGCCACCGGGCTCGACTGCCCGCTGTGCGGCGGCACCCGGGCGGCGTGGGCGCTGCTGCACGGCCGTCCCGTGCTGGCCCTGCACGACAACGCGCTGTTCGTACTGGCGCTGCCGGTGCTGCTCTATCTGTGGCTGCGCCAACTGCGCCAACAGCGCCAGCGCGGCGGCCGCCGACTGCCACGAGGCGTGATCTGGGCGGTGCTGGCGCTGGGCATCGCATTCGGCATCGTCCGCAACCTGCCGTTCGGGCATTGGCTCGCGCCGCCCGCCTGAACGTCGCCGGTACGCTGCCGAGGGTGAGCATGCACCAGCCCCGCCGGCGACGCACCGGTCCGTCCGCCGCGTCCGGCCACCTTGCAGTACTTCCCCTACGCCCTCGCCGGTCGTGGCATCTTCTCGGTGCTGGCCGCCTGGTCGCTGTACGGCGCTCGTGGCGAGGTGCGCACCCAGTTGGCGAACGCGAACAAGACCAAGGGGTGGGACAACGCCGAGCTGAACCATCAGGTCGATCTGGTGTTGCGTGCCTCGCTGCTGAACGCGGGCTTCCTGGTCATCCTGCTGGCGCTGATCGCCAAATTCGTCTGGGACGGCAAGATGTGGGCCCGCTGGATCTACCTCGCGGTCATCGTGTTGCTGGCCCGCGACGAGTACGCGCTGACGGCGTTCTTCGGCTACCACCACCTGCTGCCGCGGGTGCTGACCGGGCTGACCGGTGTGTTCGGCCTGGCCTCGTTGGTGCTGCTGTTCCTGCCGGCGTCCAACGCGTTCTTCCGGCCCGTGGGTGCCGCAGCGCGTCCGGGCGGCCTGTTCGGCGCGCTCGTGCAGTCCCGGGTCAACCCGGGCGTGCCGATGCCGACCGGCAAGACCCCGCCCGAGCAGGTGTCGCTGCGCAAGCCCGAGCAGCGTGCGGATCGGGCGGCGACCGCCCGGCCCGCGTCTCGTGGCCCGCGCGGCAAGTCGCGGCAGGCTCCGAAGCGGCCGGGCCAGCGCTGATGCCCGGCTACGTGCTCGTCACCGGCGCGAGCGCCGGGCTGGGCACCGCCTTCGTCCGGCGATTCGCCGCCGAGGAGCGCAACCTGGTGTTGGTCGCGCGCGACGTGGCGCAGCTGGACGCGCTGGCGGCCGAGCTTCGCGAGCGCTTCCCGATCGATGTGGAGGTGCTCGCAGCGGACCTCACGACCGAGGCCGGCTGCGCCGCTGTGGTCGCCCGGCTCGAGAGCACCGATCGGCCGGTGGACGTGCTGGTGAACAACGCCGGGCTCGGCATCTATCAGTCCTTCGACCGGTCGGAGCTCGCCGACGAACTGGGCATGCTGGATCTCAACGTCCGGGCGGTGCTGGTGCTGACGCACGCAGCGGTGCGGGCGATGACGGCGCGGGGAGCTGGCCAGATCATCAACGTGTCCTCGGTGGCGGGCTTCCTGCCTCGCGGAGCGGCGGCCACCTACGCTGCGAGCAAGTCCTGGGTCACCTCCTTCACCCGTGGCATCTCGCTGCTGCTGCGCGGCACGGGCGTATCCATCAGCGCCATCTGCCCCGGCTTCACGCACACGGAGTTTCACGCCCGGGCCAACGCCGACATGGGTAACACACCCTCCTGGATGTGGCTGCAGGCCGACCGGGTGGTCGCGGACGGGCTCGCCGATGTGCGGGCGGGCAAGGTGGTGAGCGTGCCGTCGCGGCGGTACAAGTTCATCGTCGGGCTGGTCCGGTTCACGCCGCAGCCGATCCTGAACCGGATCATGGCTCGCCGCTGACTAGGCTGGCCGGGTGACCGATCGCGACGAACTGCTGACCCTGATCAAGGACCTCGCCGTGGTGCACGGCAAGGTGACGCTGTCCTCCGGGCTGGAGTCCGACTACTACATCGACCTGCGCCGGATCACGCTGCATCGCCAGGCGGCTCCGCTGGTCGGTCGGGTGCTGCGAGAGCTGACGGCGGACTGGGAGTACGCCGCGGCCGGCGGCCTGACGCTCGGAGCGGACCCGGTCGGCACCGCGATCATGCACGCCTCTGCCGGCACGGTGGACGCGTTCGTGGTGCGCAAGGAGGGCAAGAAGCACGGCATGCAGCAACGCATCGAGGGCCCGTCGGTGGCCGGACGGCGGGTGCTCGTGGTCGAGGACACCTCCACCACCGGCAGCAGCCCGCTGACCGCGATCGAGGCGCTGCGCGAGGCCGGAGCCGAGATCGCCGGAGTCGCGATGATCGTCGACCGTGGCGGCGTGTCGGTGATCGAGGACGCCGGCTACCCGTGCCGGGCGGCGTACTCGCTGGCCGAACTTGACCTCGGCTGACAACGGCTCCCCGGCCGGCGACGGACCTGACCAGGTCGAGCGGCCGATCGCGGACGCGACCCCCGACCTGAGTGTCGGGGTGGGCCCGCACCCCCACCCATGGCCTGCCGGGCCGCAGTTCGATCCCGCGTTGCTGGCCCACGGCGACCGTCGCAACGTAGCCGACCGGTACCGGTACTGGAGCGTCGAGGCGATCGTCGCCGATCTCGATTCCCGCCGGCACGAGTTCATCGTGGCCATCGAGAACTGGCAACACGATGCCAACATCGGCACCGTGGTCCGCACCGCGAACGCCTTCCTGGCCAAAGAAGTCCTCATCGTGGGCCGAAAGCGCTGGAACCGGCGCGGGGCGATGGTCACCGACCGGTACCAGCACCTGCGGCACCTGCCGGCGGTCGCCGACGTGCTGGCCTATGCCGATGCCGCCGGTTACACGGTGGTTGCCGTCGACAACCTGCCGGACGCCCAACCGCTGGAGACGGCTGTGCTGCCCCGGCGCGCGCTGTTCCTGTTCGGCCAGGAAGGCCCGGGCCTCACCGAGCAGGCCCGCGCCGGTGCGGTGACGACGCTGTCCATCGCCCAGTTCGGATCGACCCGGTCGATCAACGCAGGGGTTGCCGCCGGCATCGCGATGCACGCCTGGGTGCGTCAGCACGCAATACTTCCTGACGTACAATAGTTGTGTGTCTATAACTAATCCGCCGGAGCTCGACCGACGCCGCCGGTTGCTGGTGCTGGCCATCTGCTGCATCAGCCTGCTCATCGTCGGCATGGACAACACCATCGTCAACGTCGCGCTGCCCTCCATTCGTAAGGATCTGTCGGCCTCCGTCGAGGGGCTGCAATGGACGATCGATGCCTACACGCTGGTGCTCGCGGCGCTGCTCATCCTGTCCGGCTCGACCGCCGACAGGTTGGGCCGCCGCCGCACGTTCCAGGTCGGATTGATCCTCTTCACGCTGGGTTCGCTGCTGTGCAGCCTGGCTCCCGGGCTGGGCTGGCTGATCGCGTTCCGGGCAGTCCAGGCCATCGGCGGCTCCATGCTGAACCCGGTCGCGATATCGATCATCACCAACGTCTTCACCGACCCACGCGAGCGCGCCCAGGCCATCGGCGTGTGGGGTGGCGTGGTCGGCATCAGCCTCGGTATCGGCCCGATCCTGGGCGGCGTGCTCACCGAGTCGATCAGCTGGCGTGCCATCTTCTGGGTGAACGTGCCGATCGGCGTGCTGGCCTGCGTGCTCGCCGCGCTCTTCGTGCCGGAATCCCGCGCGCCGCGTGCCCGCCGCTTCGACCCGGTGGGGCAGCTGCTGGTGATCGTGCTGCTGGCCTCGCTGACCTACGGCATCATCCACGCACCTGCGGTGGGCTGGCTGTCCTGGCAGACCGCGCTGCTGCTCTTGGTGGCGGTTGCCTCGCTGGCGGCCCTGCTCGCCTACGAGCCGCGTCGAGCCGATCCGCTGATCGAGCTCAGGTTCTTTCGCAGCCTGCCCTTCACCGGCGCCACCCTCATCGCGGTCTGCGCGTTCGGTGCTTTCAGCGGCTTCCTGTTCATCTACACCCTGTATCTGCAGGGCGATCGCGGGCTGAACGCATTGGACGCGGGCCTGTTCCTGCTACCGCTGGCCGTCGTGGTCGGCGTCCTCGCGCCGATCTCCGGGCGCATCGTCGGCACCAGGGGGCCACGCTTCCCACTGCTGGTCGCCGGCGTCGCCATGACGCTGGCCGGCCTTGCCCTCACCGGGCTGTCGGACTCGACGAGCTACCTGTGGCTGATCGGCGCCCTGGTCGTCTACGGCGTCGGGTTCGGCTTCGTGAACGCCCCGATCACCAACACCGCGGTGTCCGGTATGCCCCGCGAACAGGCGGGGGTCGCCGCCGCGGTGGCCTCCACCAGCCGCCAGGTCGGCGGGTCGCTCGGTGTCGCCGTGATCGGCTCGGTCATCAACACCGGCGCCGGGACGAATCTGGCCCAGGCCAGCCATCCGGCCTGGTGGATCGTGGCCGGGGCGGGCCTGGCGGTGCTGGCGCTGGGCCTGTTCAGCACCAGCAAGCGGGCGGAGGCGACCGCGCGAGCCACCGCCGAGCACCTGCGCCACGAGCCGCTCGAGCCGGAGCTGGCCCGATGAGCGCCCGGGCGGAGCACGCGCGGTCGGCCTGGCTGGCCATGCGCACCCTGGTACTGGACCAGTACGACCGGCGGCCGGCGGTGGCGGACGCGCTGGGTATGAGCTACATCCGGGTGAAGGCGCTGCGCCGGGTGGCCGCCGGGCCGGTCACCATGCGCGAGCTGGCTGAATCGATCGGCAGCGACCCGCCGTACACCAGCGTGCTGGTGCAGGATCTGGCGGCGCGCGGACTCGTGGAACGCGCCGAGCGACCGGACGACCGCCGGGTCAAGGTCGTCTCGATCACCCAGGCCGGGCGTGAGACGGTGCGGCGGGCCGATGAGATCCAGAACGAGCCGGCCGCGGTGCTGGCCCGGCTCGACCCGGCAGAGCTGGCCACCCTGGACCGGATCCTGCAGGAGCTCCTCAGCCGGTGAGCGACGGGCTCAGGCGGTGAGGGACAGGCTCAGGCGGTGAGGGCTCCGGCGGCCCGGCCGGCGACGCGGCCGGAGAACAGGCAGCCACCAAGGAAGCTGCCCTCCAGCGACCGGTAGCCGTGCACGCCACCGCCGCCGAAGCCGCTCACCTCGCCGGCGGCGAACACATTGCCCAGCGGATCGCCGCCCGGCGTCAGCACCCGGCCGGCCAGGTCCGTCTCCAGCCCACCCAGGCTCTTGCGGGTGAGCACCGAGAGCTTCACGGCGACCAGCGGTCCGGCCTGCCCGTCCAGGATGCGGTGCGGCGGGACCACCCGGATGAGCTTGTCGCCGAGGAAGCCGCGGGCGCCGCGGATCGCGGTGAGCTGGGCGTCCTTGGTGTAGGGGTTGGTGACCTCGCGGTCCCGGGCCACGATCTGGCGCTCCAGTTCGGCCGGGTCGAGCAGCGGCTCGTCGGTCAGCGCGTTCATGCCGGCGACCAGCTCGGCAAGGCTGCTCGCGGTGACGAAGTCCGCCCCGTGCCGCTGGAAGGCCGCGATCGGTGCCGGCGCGCCGCCACGGCCGCGGCTGAGCACCTGCCGGATCGACTTGCCGGTGAGGTCGGGATTCTGCTCCGACCCGGACAGCGTGAACTCCTTGCCGATGATCCGCTGGTTGAGCACGAACCAGCTGTAGTCGTAGCCGGTGCGCATCAGGTGCTGCAGGGTTCCGAGGGTGTCGAAACCGGGGAACAGCGGGGCCGGCAGTCGCTGCCCGAGCGCGTCGAACCACAGCGAGGACGGTCCGGGCAGGATCCGGATGCCGTGGTTGTCCCAGACCGGATCCCAGTTGTGCAGCCCCTCGACGTAGTGCCACATCCGGTCGGAGTTGATGACGTGCCCGCCGGCCTGCCGGGTGATCTCCAGCATCCGGCCGTCGACGTGCGCGGGCACGCCGGCCACCATGTGCCGTGGTGCCGGCCCGAGCCGCTCCGGCCAGTTGCGCCGCACCAGCTCGTGGTTGCCGCCGATGCCGCCCGAGGTGACGATCACTGCCTGCGCGCTCAGCTCGAAGTCCGCGACCTGCTCCCGGGAGCTGGGTCGGCCCCGCTCGACGCCGCTGGGCGCCAGCACCGCACCTCGCACCCCGGTCACCGCACCCTCGCTGGTGCTGAGCTCGTCGACCCGATGCCGGAAGCGCAGTTCCACCCGGCCGGCCGCCTCGGCCTGGCGCACCCGGCGGATGAACGGCGCGAGCAGCCCGGGGCCGGTGCCCCAGGTGATGTGGAAGCGGGGCACGGAGTTTCCGTGCCCGGTGGCCAGGTAGCCGCCGCGTTCGGCCCAGCCGACGATGGGGAACAGCCGGACGCCCTGCTGGTGCAGCCAGGCCCGCTTCTCGCCGGCCGCGAAGTCGACGTAGGCCTCGGCCCAGCGGCGCGGCCATTCGTCCTCGGGCCGGTCGAAGCCGGCCGTGCCGAGCCAGTCCTGCAGGGCCAGCTCGGCCGAGTCCCGGATGCGCAGCCTGCGCTGCTCCGGCGAATCGACCAGGAACAGCCCGCCGAACGACCAGAAGGCCTGGCCGCCGAGATTCTGCTCGGGTTCCTGGTCGAGCAGGATCACCTTGCGGCCCGCGTCGGCCAGCTCGGCGGTGGCCACCAGGCCCGCCAGGCCGCCGCCGACCACGATCACATCTGCGTCCATCTGGTCAGGCTACGGCGCGCGGCGAACCGCAGCTGCTACTGCGCCAGGGTGAGGATCTCCGGGCCGTCCTCGGTCACGTGGATGGTGTGTTCCCACTGCGCCACCCAGGACTTGTCCTTGGTGACAACCGTCCAGCCGTCCTCCCACATGTCCCAGGCATGACCGCCCAGCGTGAGCATCGGTTCCACGGTGAAGGTCATGCCCGCCTGGATCAGCGACGTGGCCCGAGGCTCGTCGTAGGGCCAGATGGTCGGCTTGGTGTGGAAGGACTGCCCGATGCCGTGCCCGGTGAAGTCCCGGATCACGCCGTAGCCGAAGCGCTTGGCGTAGGACTCCACGACCCGCCCGATGACGCTGATCGGGCGTCCCGGCCGGGCCGCCTTGATGCCACGCATCATCGCCTCGTGGGTGCGCTCGGAGAGCAGCTGAAGTTGCTCGGTCGGTTCCCCGGCGAAGTAGGTGCCGCAGGTGTCGCCGTGCACGCCAGCTCGGTAGGCAGTGATGTCGATCTTGACGACATCACCCTCGTTCAGCACCCGGTCGTCCGGGATGCCGTGGCAGATCACCTCGTTCACCGACGAGCACAGCGATTTCGGAAAGCCCTTGTAGCCCAAGGTCGACGGGTAGGCGCCGTGGTCGAGCAAGAACTCGTGGCCGAGCCGGTCCAGCGCGTCCGTCGTGATGCCCGGACGTACCTGGCTGCCTACGAAATCCCGTGCCAGGCCGGCGATCCGGCCTGCCTCGCGCATCCGTTCGATCGTCTCGGCGTCCTTGGGTTGCGGGTCATCCAGATCCCACGGTGCGCCGGTGGGCCGGCCGTGGCCATCGACGTAGGGCGGTGGCGCCACGGTTTCCGCTGCCAGCATGGGCGAAACTCGACCCGGACGGACGGTGGCGGCCAGCGTCATACCTCGATCACCATCGGCATCAGCATCGGCCGGCGGCGATAGGTCTTGTCCACCCAGCGCCCCACCGTGCGGCGGACGATGTGTGCCAGCGCGTCGGCGTCCCGGACGCCGTCGGCGACGGCCTTCTCCACCGTCGCGATCAGCTCGGCCCGGATCGGGTCCAGCGCGTGCGGGTCGTCAGTGAACCCGCGCGCGGTCAGCTCAGGCCCGTAGACCACCTTGCTGGCATGCAGATCGACCGCGACCAGAATGGAGACGAAGCCCTCATCGCCCAGGATCTGCCTTTGCTTGATGACCTGATCGCCGATGTCGCCGACCTGCAGGCCGTCCACGTAGACGTTGTCGATCTCCAGCTGGCCGACGATCCGCGCCTTGCCGCCGGCAAGATCGACGACGACGCCGTTCTCGGCCAGCATGATGTTCTCATCGACCATTCCGGTGGATCGGGCGATCGCGGCGTGCGCCCTCAGGTGCCGCCACTCGCCGTGCACCGGCATCAGGTTCTTCGGCCGGACCGCGTTCAGCAGGTAGCGCAGTTCCCCGGCCGGCGCGTGCCCGGACACGTGCACCAGCGCGGTGGACTTGTGCACCACCGTCGCTCCGAAGCGGGAAAGGCCGTTGATCACGGTGAAAACGGAGTTCTCGTTGCCCGGGATGAGCGAGGACGCGAGCAGGATGGTGTCGTCGCTGACGATGCGGATCGTCGGATGTTCCCGGTTGGCCATCCGCGACAACGCCGACAACGGTTCGCCCTGTGATCCGGTGCAGATCAGCAGCACGCGGTTGGACGGCAGCGACTCGGCATCGTTGAGGTCGACCAGCACGCCGTCGGGCACGTGCAGCAGGCCGAGGTCACGGGCGATCTGCATGTTGCGGATCATCGAGCGGCCCACCAGTGCGACATGGCGCTCGGACTCGACAGCCGCGTCGAGCACCTGCTGCACGCGGTGCACGTGGCTGGCGAAGCAGGCCACGATGACCCGGCCGGTGGCCCGGGTGATCACATCGGCCACCACGTTGCCGACCTCGCGCTCGCTCGGGATGAACCCGGGTACCTCGGCGTTCGTGGAGTCGGCGAGCAGCAGATCCACACCCTCGTCGCCCAGCCTGCTGAAACCAGGTAGGTCGGTGATCCGCCCGTCCAGCGGGGTCTGATCCATCTTGAAATCGCCGGTGTGCAGCAGCGTGCCGCCGGGCGTACGGATCGCGACCGCACACGCGTCAGGAATGGAATGGCTGACGGCGTAGAACTGCAGATCCCAGTCGCCGGCGCTGACCCGGTCACCCTCGCGCACCACCTGCATCGGCGGGTTGAGCCGGTGCTGCTCCAGCTTGGCCGAGACGAGTGCCAGCGTCAGCCGGGAGCCGATCAGGGGGATCTTGGGCCGGGACCGGAGCAGGTAGGGCAGCGCGCCGATGTGGTCCTCGTGGCCGTGGGTGAGCACGATAGCGTCGATGTCGTCGAGCCGGTCGGCGTAGGCCGACCAGTCCGGCAGGCCGAGGTCGACGCCCGGCGCGTTCGTCTTGCCCAGCAGCATCCCGCAGTCGACGACCAGCAGGCGACCGTTGCACTCGAACATGGTCATGTTCCGGCCGATCTCGCTGATGCCACCCAGAGCCACCACGCGAACCGTGTCCGGTTCGAGGGTGGGTGGCATGCCGAGGCCCCGCGCTGGCGTCGTCACGTAGTGAATCTCCTCGTCATGTCGGCTCGGCTGCCCAGCTTAGTCGGGGCGGTGAGCTAGCTTGTGGGCGTGGACGTCTCGGCGCTGGACACCAGCTCGGCCCGCAACCTCGGTCTCGCCACCGTCGTGGTGGTGATCGTCGTCGGCCTGCTGCTGGCCATCCTCATCACCAAGCTGGTGGTGCGGGCGATCGTGGTGGTGCTGATGATCGTGCTCGCGGTCGTTGCCTGGCAGCAGCGCAGCCAGCTGGAGTCCGCCGCGAAGAAGTGCGATGCCCACTTCTTC
>DATAKO010000099.1:0-44497 GCA_036261575.1 Jatrophihabitans sp. | reverse complement strand
AGCGACGCCGCTGCGCGCGCTCACCACCTCGTGGATAACCACACCGGTCGGCAGCAAGCAGCGAATGGAGGCAACGCCCGCATGATCAACATGGACGAGAGCCGGGACTTCATAGGTTACGGGCAGGACATTCCGAAGATCTCCTGGCCTGGCGACGCTCGGGTCGCGGTCAGCCTCTGTCTGAACTACGAGGAAGGGGCCGAGCGCAGCGTGCTCGATGGCGACCCGCGCAACGAGTGGGTCGGTGAGATCAGCTATACGCCGTCCCGGCCGCAGGAGCGCGACCTGTCCCAGGAGTCGGTGTACGAGTACGGCAGCCGGGCCGGTGTCTGGCGCCTGTTGCGGCTGTTCGATCGAACAGCCGTGCCGGTGACTGTCTATGCCAGCGCTCGTGCGCTGCAGCGCAACCCTGCCGCGGCACGCGCGTTTGTTCAGGCCGGCCATGAGGTCTGCTCGCACGGCCTGCGCTGGCAGGAACCGACCGAGCTCAGCGAGGAAGAGGAGCGGGCCGAGATCGCCGAGGCGGTAAGGATCATCACCGAGCTCTGCGGTCAGCGGCCGGTCGGCTGGTACTCCCGCTATTCCGGCTCACCACGGACCCGCCGGCTGCTGGTGGAGCACGGTGGCTTCCGCTACGACTCGAACGCCTACAACGACGATCTTCCGTACTGGGCTGGCGAGCCGAGCCGGCCGCACCTGGTCATCCCCTATACCCACACCTACAACGATGGCCGGTTCACCTTCAGTCCCGGGTACGGCAGCCCGCAGGACTTCTTCGACAACGTGCGCCGTGGCATCGAGTACCTGTGGGAAGAGGGGGAAACCTCGCCGAAGATGATCTCCGTCGGTCTGCACGCCCGGGTGATAGGACAGGCGGGCCGGGCCTCGGCGTTGCGCGATCTGATCGAGTGGGCGAAGGAACTGCCCGGCGTGTGGTTCGCCCGTCGATGCGACATCGCCGACTGGTGGTACCAGAACTACCCGATGACTGAGGGCGGTCAAGCATGATCCGGGTCGAGATCGACGGCATCGCCAAGGGCTACCCGGGCGCACACGGCAAGCGGCTGGAGGTGATCGAACGGCTGGATGCGACCATCCAGCCCGAGGAATTCGTCTGCCTGATCGGTCCGAGCGGATGCGGCAAGACGACGATGCTCGGCTTGCTGAGCGGTTTGCTCAACCCCGATCGCGGGCAGATCCGCTTCATAGGGGAGCGTTCGGCGACCGGTCCGTTGACCTCCATCGTCTGGCAGGACTACGCGCTCATTCCGTGGCGCAGCATCGAGGACAACGTCGCCTTCGGCCTCGAGCTTCGGGGCGTGCCTGCCAAGCAGCGTCGCCAGGTCGCCAGAGAGCATCTTGCCATGATGGGCATCGAAGCGTTTGCCGAGGCGAAGCCTGCACAGCTGTCCGGCGGCATGCGGCAGCGAGCCGGCATCGCACGGGCGCTGGCCAGCGATCCCGAGATCCTGCTGATGGATGAGCCGTTCGCTGCGGTCGACGCGCAGACCCGTACCTTGCTGCAGGACGAGTTGCTCCAGGTGTGGTCGACCCACCGTAAGACGGTGCTGTTCATCACCCACAGCATCGAAGAGGCGTTGCTGCTCGGTGACCGCATTCTGCTGCTCGGATCGAGACCCACTCGTGTGGTCAAGGAGATCACCGTTCCGTTCCCGCGGCCACGCACTCGCGGGATCGAGACCGATCCAGTGTTCACCGCCATGAAGCTGCAGCTGTGGGACGAGCTGCGGGATGCAACCAGGGCGGCCGAGTTCGCGGAGATATCGAAATGAGTCAGGCGCGCAGACAGGTGGCACCGGAGCCGGCACGAGAGGCCGTTGAAGGCACGGTGATGATCTACCAGCCGAATCCCAAGGCGACCGGCGAGCCGTCCCGGGCACTGCGCTGGTTGCGAACCCCGGTGGGTGCGCTGGTGCCCATCGTGGTCGTGGTGCTGCTCTGGCAGCTCGGCAGTGCCGCCGGGGTCATCAATCGGACGTTCTTCCCGGAACCGTCGCAGTGTTTCAGCGCGCTGTGGCATTTGATCCGCGACGGCGAGCTGCTGCCGAACCTGTGGATCTCGATCAAACGGATCATCCTCGGATTCCTGCTCGGAGTGATTCCCGCGATCGTCGTCGGCGTCTCGATGGCACGACTTCCGTGGGTGCGCGCGATCATCGATCCCCTGATCGCGGTGACGTATCCGATTCCGGTGGTGGCGATCCTGCCGCTGCTGCTGGTCATCTTCGGTACCGGCAGTCAGCCGATCATCGTGCTGGCAGGCATCATCTCCTTCTTCCCGGCGGCGGTGAACACCATGTCGGGCGTGATGCAGGCTGATGAGCGGCTGGTGTTGATGGCGCGCAACCTCGGTGCCAGTCGCATCCAGATCATGCGCAAGATCGTCTTGCCGGGCGCGCTACCGTCCATCTTCGCCGGCATCCGGCTCGCTGCCGGTCTTGCCCTGCTCGGCGTCATCGCCGGGGAATTCCTGGCCTCGTCCGATGGAATCGGCTCGATGACGTGGCGTTACTGGCAGATCTACCAGATCGACAACATGTACGCGACCTTGATCGTCATCGTCGCAATGGGCTTCCTGCTCACCACCCTCACCCTGCGCATCCAACGTCAATTCTTCGGCTGGACGGAAGGTCAAAAATGAACGGTATCCGTAAGGTAGTTGCTCTCGCTGCGACAGCGGCGGTCGCCTTGACCGCGACTTCCTGCAGCAGTTCTGGATCGAAGGGCGGGGGCAACAGCGCTGCCGATGGCAGCCAGGTGGTGACCGTGAACTCGCTGCCTATCCTGTCGTTGGCGCCCATGATGGTTGCCCAGTCCAAGGGCTTCTTCCAGAAGCAGGGCATCACGGTGAAGATGTCGAGCTCGGACATCTACTCCCAACTCGCGGTGCAGAGTCAGGGCAACCTCGACGTCAACATTCCCGGCCTCGGTGGCGCGTTCTTCAATGCCATCAATCAGGGCCTGAACCTGACCGCCGTCGCTGACCGCAATCAGTACGACTGCGCCTCCGACAACATGCTGCTTGCGCGCACCGCAGCCTGGAACAACGGGCTCAAGAGCGTCAAGGACCTCAAGGGGAAGAAGGTCGCCATCCTGGCCAAGGGATCCAGCACCGAATACTGGTTGGACATCGCGCTGCAGAAGGTCGGTTTGAAGGAGTCCGACCTGGGCGGCATCGTCACCCTGGGCTACCCCGATACGGTCAACGCGCTCAAGACCGGAGCAGTCGATGCCGGGTTCCTGGTCGAGCCCTTGGCCGAGCAGCTGATCGGCTCTGGTGACGCGAAGCGCCTGACCACGATGAACGAGGTTGCCCCCAAGGAGGAGCAGGGCCTGATCACCATGTCCAAGTCCTTCGTCTCCAAGCGGCCCAAGGTCGCCGCCCAGTTCCTGGCCGCGTGGCTTCAGGCGGTGCGCTACTACGAGGATCCTGCCAACAAGGACGACGTCGTCAAGATCATTGCCGACGGCACGAAGGTGCCGGAGTCGGTGGTGGCCAAGTTGTATGGCACGGACCAGTGGCCCTACATGAACCCGAATGGCGAGGTCGACACCGAGACGGCAACCACGCAGGACGGCAAGTGGCTGGTCGACAACAAGGTCATCTCGCAGCTTCCGCCGACCTCGAAGTGGTACGACCCGTCGGTGGTGCAGGCAGCGCTGAAGATCGTCGGTCGGGTGCCGGTCAACCGCACCTGCTCGGACGTCACCCCGCTGGGTAGCTGACATGTACCCGCAGCCGAACCGGGTCAAGGACAAGCTGAGCACCGGTGAGCCGATAGTCGGCAGCCTCACGCTGCTGCACGAACCCGCCATCGGCGAGATCCTCGGCGGCGCCGGTTACGACTTCCTGATCATCGACATGGAGCATGCCGGCTCGGACGAACAATCCGTGCTCGCGATGGTGCGCGCGTGCGAGGCGGCTGGTGTCACCCCGCTCGTGCGGATAAGACGGATCGAGGAGAAGGAGATCCTCTGGTCGCTGGACACCGGCGCGGGCGGCCTGGTGCTGCCGTTGGTGGATTCGGGTGCAGACGCCCAGGAGGTGACGCGGCTGATGCACTATCCGCCCTATGGCGAGCGCACCTTGTGTTCGGCCGCGCGAGCCGCCGGCCACGGAACCATGCGTCACGACTTCGATGCCTACCTGGCGTGGGCCGAGCGCTCGACAACGTCGGTGTGCCTGGTCGAGACGCCGCGTGGCATCTCGGAGCTGGACAAGATCGCAGCCGCCGGTGTCGATGTCGTGATGATCGGCCGCGGTGACCTTTCGCTCAAGTTGGGGCATGGCTACGCGCCACAGCATCCGGAGGTCGAGGCGATCAGCATCGAGTTCGCGCGGCGGGTGACCGCAGCCGGCGCGTGCGCGGGAATCCTGGCGTACTCCGTCGCCGAGGCGCGCAAGTGGATAGAACACGGCTATCGGTTCATCGTCTTCTCCCAGCCCGAGATGGTGCTGTCCAACTTCTACCGCGACGCCCGAGCGGAGTTGCTGGCATGAGCCTGTTGGTCACCGGTTCCGATAGCGGGATCGGGCGTGCCGTGGTCGAGCTGGCCGAACGGCGCGGCCATCAGGTGCACGCGCTGGATCTGGCTACCGGCGTGGATGCCGCCGACGACCAGGCGGTGGCCGAGTTCGTCGCAGGTATCGACGACCTGAGCGCCGTCGCGCACATCGCCGGTGTGGTCAGTGCGGGCAGCGTGGATGACGTCGGTATGGCCGAATGGGACCGGGTGATTCGCAACAACCTGACGAGCGCGTTCGTGATCGCCCGGCACACCGTCCCGCGGCTGGCCGCGGCTGGCGGGGGAGCGATGGTGCTGATGAGCAGCCTGAACGCCAGGGACGGTGGCAATCGGCTGTCCGGCGTTGCCTACGCTTCGGCGAAGGCCGGCGTGCTCGGCCTGATGCGTCACCTTGCCGTCGTGTGGGGCGCGCGCAACGTCCGGGTCAACGCGGTCGCGCCCGGACCGGTCGCCACCCCCATTCACGACCGGCTCACTGCCGAGCAACGCGCGCTCCTTCTCGACAAGATGCCCCTGCGGCGAATCAGTGCAGCCGACGAGATCGCCGAGATCATCCTGTTCCTGCTGTCGGAGGCGTGCGCTTCGGTGACCGGCACGACCTTCGACGTCAACGAGGGCATGTATCCGACCTGAGCGTGCGGCAGGCGCGTGCGACCAACCGACTGGGAGGACGGTTTTGCCCGCCTATGCTGTCCTCACCCATCCGCCCCACATCGAAGTAGGGAATGTTGTCCACGCCGCCCACTCTCCGCGATGTCGCCGCGCACGCCGGCGTGCACGTGTCGACGGCGTCCCGGGTCATACGCGGAGAGCACGCCCGAGTGCGTCCGGACACGGTGGAACGGGTGCTCGCCTCGGCGCGGCAGCTCGGCTTTCAACGCAACCGGTGGGCGGCGGGCCTGCGCAGCGGGCGCACCGGGGTCATCGGTGTGCTGGTGCCGCGGATCACCGATGTGGTGCTCGCGACCCTGTTCGAGGCCATCGAGCAGGCTGCCTCCGAGGCGGGCTATCAGGCTGTGGTCGCTAGTTCGTGGGACGACCCGGAGATCCGGCAGGAGCGCGTGGCCCGCTACCGGGCGGAGCGGGTCGACGGCATGATCTTCGGGGACGCGCGCACCTCGGATTCGTTGCTTCGCGGCCTCGCGGCCGAGTCGGTGCCGTTCGTGTTGGTGAGCCGCACCTCGCGCGGCCTGCCCGGTATCGCCGGCAAGGACCGGGCCGGCGGCGGAATGGTCGCCCAGCATCTGGTCGAACTCGGTTGCCGGAACCTGGCGGTCATCGCCGGTCCTGACTATGCGAGCACCGCGACGGATCGGGTCACGGGCTTCCTCGCCACCGCGCTGCGCTGCGGCAGCACGGTCCGCCCCGAGCTTGTGGTCAACTCCACCTTCGACGTCGACGGCGGCTACCGCGCGATGCAGGTTGTCCTGTCCCGGCAGGTCCCGGACGGCGTGTTCGCCGTGAATGACTTCGCCGCGATCGGCGCGATCGGCGCGCTGCGCGAGCACGGCCTCGAGATCGGCCGTGACGTGGCGCTGGTGGGCTACAACGACATTTCGGTGGCGGCCCAACTGCCGACCCCGCTGACCTCTGTGCGTACGCCACTCGATGACATGGGCAGGGCTGCCTTCGCCGCGTTGGTGCAGCGGATGGGGGGCGCTCCGGTGCAGTCGATGAAGCTCGCGCCGACGCTGATCGTGCGCGAATCGACGCTTGCCTTCAGCAGAGCCCGGGTGCCCAGCTAACCCGTCATGCCCTTACCAACCGGGTCAGCGCCAGGTGCGCCACCGGCAGGTAGGCCAGCACGATCGGTGCCGGGCCCTCGACGACGAGTTCGGTGCCCCCGTCGGTGACCAGATGCGCCAGCCGTACCCGCACCGGCCCCAGCTGCACCGTCCAGCGCCAGCTACGGCCCATGGGATCGACGGCGGTAATCGCGAAGGGCACCCGGACCCCGGCCGGCCCGTGCACCACGCCTCGGGTGCCGGGCCGCAGCGACTGCGCAGCGTAGTCCACCCGGCGGATCTGCGGCGACCATTCCGGCCAGTGCACGGGGCGCACATACCGGTCCCACATCAGCTGCACAGGAGCCGATCCGCGAACCACCAGGTGCCGCCGCATACCCCCACCCTAGGCCTCAGCTCATACCGGCGGCCGCCGATCTTTCACCGTGAGGTAATGGCCGCCGAGGGGGAGGGATGCGACTGATGCCCACGACCGAGCTCGTCGTCGCCCGCCAGCCCATCTTCGATGCCAGCCTGGACGTGATGGGTTTCGAGCTGCTCTACCGCAGCGTCGACGTCGCGCCCCGCTCGCTGTCCGGTGATCAGATGACCGCGCACGTGCTGCTCGGCGCCCACAGCATCGGTATCGACAACCTGGTGGGCGACAAGATCATGTTCTGCAACGCCGATCGGGGTGTGCTGGTCGGTGAGATCGAGATCAGCCTGCCGCCGGAGCAGACGGTGATCGAGGTGCTCGAGACGGTCACGGTCGACGCGGAGGTACTGGCCGGCTGCCGGCAGCTCGTCGAGGCCGGTTACCGCCTCGCGCTGGACGATTTCCGCTGGTTCGAGGGCGCTGAGCAGCTGCTCGCGCTGGCGAGCATCGTCAAGCTCGACGTGCTCAACACCGATCGCGACGAGCTGTGCAGTCTGGTCGAGCGGTGCCGGCCGTTCGCAGTCCAGCTGCTTGCCGAGAAGGTGGAAACCGAGGACGACATCGACTTCTGCCGGCAGCTGGGTTTCGAACTGTTCCAGGGCTACGTGCTGCAGCGACCGCAACCAGTCATCGGTGCTGAGGTGGTCTCCTCCCAGCTCGGCCGGCTCGAGTTGTCGGCAACGGTGCTGAGCAGGGACCTGGAGCTGGACCAGTTCCAGCGGATCCTCGAACACGAGCCGGGACTGGTGGTCGCGCTCGTCCGGCTGGCGTCGCTGGGCAACCAGCACGGCATCCGAAGGCCGGTGCGGACCACCCGAGATGCGCTCATCCTGCTCGGGACCAAGAGGCTGCGTCGCTGGGTCTCGCTGCTGCTGATGCGGGATTCGGCCAACATTGCCCCGGATGCGATGGCCACCGCACTGGTCCGGGCCCGGATGTGCGAGCTGCTCGCCGAGCGGCGCCGGATCGCGCCGGGAGAGCAGGCCTTCGTGGCTGCGCTGATCTCCTGCATCGACATCCTCACCGGCATCTCCGCGGCGCAGGTGCGGGACCTGGGCATCGATCCGTTGTTGTGGTCGGCCGCCTTCGATCCCGGAACGGGGCTCGGCGCTCTGGTGGCCGAGGTCGCGGAGTACCAGCTCTGCTGTGGCCGCCGGGTGCTCGGACCGGCCCTGAAGCCCAGCGACCTCGACCTGGTCGCGGCCGAGGCGCTGAGCTGGGCGCTGCCCTACGTCAGCTCACTGGAACCGCAAGCGGCCTGATTTCGGCCGTGGTTGCGTCCGATTCCGACAGGCCGAACCGGCGGTGCAGCCGGGCCAGCGGTGCCGGCGCCCACCAGTTCCAGTCACCGGCCAGCCGCATGAAGGCCGGTACCAGCACGCCCCGCACCAGCGTGGCGTCGATGATGATCGCGATCGCGGTACCGATGCCGAACAACTGCAGGAAGCTGACCCGGCTGGTGCCGAAGGCCAGGAAGGTCACCGACAGCAGTGCCGCCGCGGTGCTCACGATCCGTCCGGTTCGCGCCAGGCCGGCGGCTACCGCCTCGGCGTTGCCGGCGCCCAGCGTGCGCTGCTCGGCGATCCGGGAGAGCAGGAATACCTCGTAATCCATGGACAATCCGAAGGCTATGCAGAACAGCAGCACCGGCATCGAGGTGTTGATGGGACCCGGCGTGAAGCCGAGCGGCCCGGACAGGTGGCCGTCCTGGAAGACCCACACCATGGCGCCGAAGACCGCCGACAGGCTGAGCACGTTCAGCACCAGGGCCTTCACCGGCAGCAGCACGCTGCCGGTGAACAGGAACAGAAGCACGAACGTGGACAGGGCGATCCAGGCGGCCGCCCAGGGCAGGCCGGCCGCGATGCCGGCCTTGGAATCCACGAGCTCCGCCGGCCCACCGCCGACCAGGACGCGACCGCCGGCCGGTCCGCTCAGTGATCGGATGTCGGTGACCAGTCGCTGCGCGGCTGCCGAGCCGCCGTCAGTCGGACCGTTCACGATCAGGTACTGCACACCTGCCGCGGTCAGGCCCGGCTGACCCGGACCCACCGAAGTGCCCTGGCTGATCACCCGCGTGCTGTCGACCACGCTGGTCACGCTCGGCAGCCGGGAGACCCGGTCCGCGTAGTCGCGCACGGCGGCGGTGCTGGGACTGCCTTCGATCACGACGTAATCCGCGGCGGCGGCGTTGTCGGCGTAGTGGGACCGCAACTCGTTGCCGACCTGGCGGCTGGTCAGGCTCGACGGCAACACCCGGTCGTCCGGGGTGGCGAAGCTGATGTGCAGGAACGGCGAGCCGAGCACCAGCAGCACCAGGATCACCGGCGCCGCGGTCAACACCGGCCGGCGCATCACCGTGGTCGCGATCCGCCGCCAGAACCGGCTCTCCTCCGATGCCGCCCGTACCGGCCGGTTGCGCCGCACCCGGCCCGCGTTGACCCGGGGGCCGAGCACTGCCAGCAGCGCCGGCAACGTAGTCAGCGACGCGAGCATGGCGATCAGCACGACACCGATGCCCGCGTAGGCGAAGGAGCGCAGGAAATACAGGGGAAAGACCAGCATCGCGGCCAGCGCCACCGCCACTGTGGCGGAGGAGAAGAGCACCGTCCGCCCAGCCGTGCGCAGCGTGTTGCCGACGGCCGTCTCGGTGTCGCGGCCCGCGGCCAGCTCCTCCCGGAACCGGTTCACGATGAGCAGCGAGTAGTCCACCGCCAGCCCCAGTCCCATGGCGGTGGTCAGGTTGATCGCGTACGTCGAGACGTTGGTCAGGTGGCCGAGCACATCCAGCGTCGCGAACGCACCGGCGATTGCGATCAGCCCGACCGACAAGGGCAGTGCCGCGGCCACCACGCTGCCGAACGCGAGCAGCAGCAGGATGATCGTCAGCGGCACAGCGATGGCCTCGGCCACCGCGAGATCCTTGCCGACCTGGTTGGTGACGTCGTTGCCGACGCCGAGCTGGCCACCGGCCCGCACCGTGACCGGGCCGCTGCTCG
The DNA here is from genome assembly GCA_036261575.1 of Jatrophihabitans sp. Lineage (GTDB taxonomy): Bacteria > Actinomycetota > Actinomycetes > Mycobacteriales > Jatrophihabitantaceae > Jatrophihabitans_A. Next base: position 34,790 of record DATAKO010000099.1, on the reverse strand, counting down.
TGGTCACCCGGTCGATGATGTGCCGGGCTCGTTCGGCGGCCTGTGACTCGTCTCCGGTGACGTGGGCGGTGATCAGGCCGGTCCGGCCGTCGGTCGAGCGCAGGCTGTCGGAGTGGCTGGTCCACCAGGAGGCGACGCTGTCCACTGCGCTGTCCTGCCGCAGATCCGCGGTGACCGTCGCCGCGGATCCGGCCGCCGAGTTGAGGTTGCCGTCGGCCGGCGCGACCAGCAAGACCAGGTTCGGCGCGCCGCCGAAGCGATCATTGAGCACCGCCCGGGCCTGACTCGAGCCGGAGGACGGGTTGTCGAAGCCGCCGGTCTTGAGCACCGAGAAGGTGCCGGCGGCGGCGAGCGCGAAGCCGAGCAGCACTGCGCCGGATGCGATGAGCACCCACCGGCGCCGGTGCACGACGAGAGCGGTCAGTCGAGCGAACATGGCTGGGCTCCTGCGGTCGAGTGATTGTTGTTCGGGTCGAGAACAGTGTTCACGAAAGCGCGGCGCCATGTCAACAGTGATCACGACGTGAACGATGTTCGCTCCGTGATACGGTCGTCCGATGGCTGCTACCCGACGAGAACGGCTGCGCACCGAGACGACGGCCGAGATCAAGGAGGCCGCCTGGGCAGAGCTGCAGGCTGCCGGCCTGCAGGATCTGTCGCTGCGTGGGGTGGCGCGGCGGCTCGGGATGGCGCCCTCGGCCCTCTACCGCTACTTCGACAGCCGGGACGCGCTGCTCACCGAGATCATCATCGAGGCCTACCAGGCGCTGGGGCTGGAGTTGCAGGCCAGCTACCGGCGCGCGACCGCTACGGCGGCCCCGGCGCGACAGGTGTTCCTGACGGTCGCCCGGGCCTACCGGGACTGGGCGATGTCACATCGGCTGGAGTACAAGCTGATCTTCGCGACCACGATTCCCGGCTACGTGGGCACCGACGAGACCAAGCTGGCGGCATCCCTGTCAACGGACGTGCTGCTGCAGATCATGGCCGACCTGGTGCGGGAGGACGGGCTCGACCTCGCCGCCTGGCGGGCGAACCTGACGCCTGACCTTAGTCAGCGGCTGCAGCAGTGGGCGGACATGATGATCGACCCGATGCCAGCGGCTGCCCTGCTGGCGGCGCTGGCCTGCTACGCCAGCCTGCACGGCGCGATCAACATCCAGATGTACTCGCACCTGCCGCCGATGCTGGCTGACAACGAGGACCTTTTCGTCGCGACCATCAATCGCAGCCTTGATTCTCTGCAGGGTTATCGCGCTCAGCGCCCGACGGCGTAGCCAGCGCCGCCGCGAGGGTTGGCTGCGGCCCGCAGGAAGCCGGTGCCGGGCTCGGGCCCGACTGCGCTGAGCCGGCCGAGCGTCCACGGGCCCGCCTCGGTGACCCGATGCCCGCGACGGCGAAGCTCGGTCAGGGTCGAGGGCGGTAGCCGGGACTCGATCACCAGCCCCGCGGGTGTCCGCTCGCGCGGCCAGAACGAACTCGGAAAGTGCGTGCTGTGAAACATCGGCGCGTCGATCGCCTGCTGCAAGGTGATGCCGAAGTGCACGTGGGCCAGGAAGAACTGCAGGGACCACTGATCCTGCTGATCGCCGCCGGGGGTCCCGAACGCCAGGTACGGGCGGCCTTCACGCAGCGCCAGCGACGGGCTCAACGTGGTGCGGGGACGGATGCCTGGCCGGAGCGAAGCCGCAAATCCTGGTTGTAGCCAGCACATCTGGGCCCGGGTGCCCAGGGCGAAGCCGAGGCCGGCGATGGTCGGCGAGCTCTGCAGCCAACCGCCGCTCGGGGTTGCCGAGATGTGCATGCCCCAGCGGTCCACCACATCCAGATGGCAGGTGTCGCCCCGGGTCTGCCCCCGGACGTCCACGGTGGGTTCGCCGGCCCCGGCCGCCGACTCCGTTGCCGGTGCCGGCAGCTGCGGCAGCGCCGGGGCCCGGCCGGCCGGTGCGCCGGGACGCAGCTCGTCATCGGCCGTCGCGGCGATGAGGCGGCGACGCTGCTCGGCGTAAGCCGGATCCAGCAGCGCCGCCAGCGGCACCGGTTCACTGTCGCCGTACCAGGCCTCCCGGTCGGCGAACGCGAGCTTGGCCGATTCCACCACGGTGTGCACGTAATCGGCGGTGAGCATGCCCGCGTCGGCGAGCTCGAACCCGGCCAGCAACGCAAGCTGTTGCAAGAACACGGGGCCCTGCCCCCACGGCCCGGTCTTGCAGACGGTGTAGCCATGGTAGTCGAGCGTCGCCGGCCTCTCGATCGGGCAATGCCATCCGGCGAGATCCGCACCGGTCAGCACGCCCGCATGTGCGTGGCCGGACGCGTCCCGCACCGGTACCCGGACGTGCTCGTCGATGGTCTCGGCGATGAATCCGGTGTAGAACACCTCGCGCGCCACAGCCAGTTCCTGTTCGCGGGACCGCCCGGGCGCCTGGATCTCGCGCAGCAACCGGCGCCAGGTGCCGGCCAGTGCCGGGTTCGTCAACCGGCTCCCCGGCTCGGGCGGCCGGCCGCCGGGCAGCCAGGTTGCCGCCGAGCTCGGCCAGTCTTCGGCGAAGGTACCGGCGACGGCGCTGATGGTCTGCACGATGGCGGGTAGCGCCGGAAAGCCGGTCTCTGCGTAGTGGATGGCCGGGGCCAACACGTCGGCCAGTCGCCAGCTGCCCCAGCCTTGCAGCAGCTGCAGCCAGGCCGCGAACGCACCCGGCACCGTCGCGGCCAGCAGACCGGTGCCGGGCACCATCGACAATCCCTCGTCGCGATAATGGGAAATGCTGGCAGCTTCGGGTGTCACGCCCTGGCCCGCAATGACCTGCACCTGCTCTGTGGCCGGGTCCCAGAGCAGGATCGGCGCTTCCCCGCCCGGACCGTTCAGGTGCGGCTCGACCACCTGCAGCACGAAGGCGGAGGCGGCCGCGGCGTCGGCAGCGTTGCCGCCGCGTTCGAGCACGCTCATGCCGGTGGCCGATCCCAGCCAGTGCGTGCTTGCCACCATGCCGAAGTCTCCGCGCAGATCGGGTCGGGTGGTGAACACGGGAACGAGCTCGGGGTCACGGGTATTGCTCGGCACGAACTGAGCCTACGATGCGCGATAGGAGGCTAATCAAGCACGCGCGCTTGTTTCTGGCAGGTGCCTACGTTCCGGATGGGCCGCGTGCATGGTGCGGGTGGGGGGGTGAGCAGCGTGTCGGCCCTCGATGACGTGCTGCCCGACCTGCTTGCCGAGTCGGCCGAACTGGATGCTCGGGTCGCCGGGCTCGCCGAGTGGCAGTGGCGTCTGGACACTCCGGCGTCCGGCTGGGACATCGCGCACCAGATCGCGCACCTGGCCTGGACGGACGGCCTGGCGCTGCTGTCCATCGAGGATCCGGCGGCGCTGCGCGACCGGGGCAGGCGGCTTGCCGTGGACGGCGTAGCCGCGGTGGATCAGGCAGCCGCCGCGGGGGCTGCACGGTCCGGTTCGCAGCTGCTTGCGGGTTGGCGCGCAGCCCGTAGCCGGCTGGCCGAGCGGCTACCGGCGGTCCCGGACGGCCGCAAGCTGGAGTGGTTCGGCCCGCCTATGAGCGCTGCCTCGATGGCCACCGCACGATTGATGGAGACCTGGGCACACGGACAGGATGTGGCGGCGGCGCTCGGTCAGCAGGTCAGGCCGACCGCGCGGCTGCGGCACATAGCCCGGCTTGCCGTGCGCACCCGCGACTTCGCCTTCCGGCTGCACGACCGTGCCGTGCCGGCGGAGGAATTCCGGGTGGAGCTCGCCGCACCGGACGGCTCGTGCTGGACGTTCGGACCACCCGGCGCGGCGCAGCGCGTCACCGGCTCGGCCGTGGATTTCTGCCTGCTGGCCGCCCAGCGTCTGCATCGCGCGGACGCGAGGCTGACCGTCTCCGGATCGGAGGCTCAGGGCTGGCTGGAGATCATGCAAGTTTTCGCCGGACCGCCCGGTTCCGGCCGGCCACCAGCGGCATCGCGATGACCGGGGCGATCCGGGTCGGCAACTTCTCCGGCTTCTACGGGGATCGCTTCGACGCGCTCGCGGAAATGCTGGCCGGCGGCGAACTGGACGTGCTCACCGGCGACTACCTGGCCGAGCTGACCATGCTCATCCTGGCCCGAGACCGGCTGAAGGACCCGGCGACCGGCTATGCCAAGACCTTCTTGCGGCAGCTGGAGACAACCCTCGGCCTTGCGCTGGAGCGTGGCGTCACGATCGTCACCAACGCCGGTGGGCTGAACCCGGCCGGCCTTGCCGCCAACATCGCCCGATTGGCCGGCCGGCTCGGCCTGAGGGTGCGGATCGGTCACGTCACCGGCGACGACGTCCGGCACCGCTTCCCCGAAGCGCTCGCGGCCAATGCGTACCTGGGCGCCTGGGGAATCGCCGACTGCCTCGCCGCCGGCGCCGACCTGGTGGTGACCGGCCGGGTCACCGACGCCTCGCTCGCTGTCGGGCCGGCGGCGGCCCGATTCGGCTGGCAGCGTGATGATCACGACGCGATCGCCGCAGCCATGGTGGCCGGTCACGTGCTGGAGTGCGGCGCGCAGGCCACCGGTGGCAACTACGCCTTCTTCACCGAGCTGGCCGACCTGACCCGGCCGGGCTTTCCCATCGCCGAGATCGCAGCCGACGGCAGCTCGGTGATCACCAAGCATCCGGGTACCGGCGGGGCGGTCACCGTCGGTACCGTCACCGCGCAGCTGCTCTACGAGATCGGCGGACCGCGCTATGCCGGCCCCGATGCCACCGCCCGCTTCGACACCATCGTGCTTGCCCAGGACGGCCCCGACCGGGTCCGGATCAGCGGAGTACGGGGTGAGCCACCACCGCCGGACTACAAGGTTTCAGTCAACACCGTCGAGGGATTCCGCAACGAGATGCAGTTCGTGCTCACCGGGCTGAACATCGACGCCAAGGCCGCGCTGGTGCGGCAGCAGCTGGCTCGGCCCGATGCGCAGTGGCAGCTGAGCCGGACCGATCAGCCGGACGCCGACACCGAGCAAGCGGCCAGCGCGGTGCTGCGCTGCGTGGTGCGGGGGCCAGAACCGGACCGGATCGGCAGGCGGTTCTCCGACGCCGCGGTGCAACTCGCGCTGGCAAGCTACCCCGGCTGCCACCTCACCGCGCTGCCCGGACCCGCCCAGCCCGACGGGGTGTTCCGCGCCGCTACGCTGCCCCAGACCGAGGTGGCGCACCTGGCCGTTCACCCGGACGGTTCGCGCCGGCCCATCCCGCCACCCGAGCGGACCCGGCCGCTGGCCGGTCAGCCCGCCGACCCGCCGGTGCCCCCGGCCGCGGTCAGCGGCCGGACCCGCCGCGTGCCGCTGGGGGACGTGATCGGCGCGCGCAGCGGTGACAAGGGTGGCGCGGCCACCCTCGGCGTCTGGGTTCGCCGGACGGAGCAGTACCCCTGGCTGGTGCAGGCCCTCACCGTGGACCGGCTGCGGCAGCTACTGCCGGAAACGCGCGAGCTGCCGATCGATCGGTACCTGCTGCCCAATCTGGCCGCGATGAACTTCGTGATCCACGACCTGCTCGGGCTCGGGGTGGCGTGGAATGCCCGCTTCGATCCGCAGGCCAAGGCGCTCGGCGAGTGGTTGCGCGCGCGCTGGCTGGAGATTCCCGAGGAGGTGCTGGGATGAGCCTGCTGCCCACGCGATTGGATCCGGATGATCCGCAGCTGGTGGAGAACCGCAACTATCAGTTGCGGCAGCTGGCTGATCTCCATGCCGAGCATGCGAAGGCAGTCGCCGGCGGCGGCCCGAAATATGTCGAGCGCCACCGCAGCCGGGGCAAGCTGCTGGCGCGGGAGCGGATCGAGTTGCTGCTCGACCGCGATGCGCCCTTTCTCGAGCTGTCACCGCTGGCCGGCTGGGGAGGTGATGTCGCGGTCGGCGCCAGCGTCGTCACCGGCATCGGGGTGGTCAGCGGGGTCGAGTGCATGATCGTGGCCAACGACCCGACCGTGAAGGGCGGTTCCAGCAACCCCTGGACGACCAAGAAGATCTTCCGTGCCAACGAGATCGCACGGCAGAACCGGCTGCCGATGATCTCGCTGGTGGAATCGGGCGGTGCGGATCTACCCACGCAGAAGGACATCTTCATCCCGGGTGGCCGGCTCTTCCGTGATCTCACCCAGCTGTCCAAGGCAGGCATCCCGACCATCGCGATCGTCTTCGGAAATTCGACCGCCGGCGGCGCCTACGTGCCGGGGATGTCCGATCACGTGGTGATGATCAGCGACCGCTCGCTGGTGTTCCTGGCCGGGCCGCCGCTGGTGAAGGTGGCAACCGGCGAGGACGCCGAACCGGAGTCCCTCGGCGGTGCCCGGATGCACGCCGAGGTATCCGGCCTTGCCGACTACCTGGCCGCCGACGAGCAGGATGCCTTGCGGATCGGGCGCCGCATCGTCGCCCGGCTGAACTGGGTCAAGCGGGGACCCGAGCCGCAGCCGCCCAGCCCGCCGCGCTACGACAGCGAGGAGCTACTGGGCATCGTCGGTGCGGATCTGCGGGTGCCCTTCGATCCTCGGGAGGTCATCGCCCGGATCGTCGACGGCTCGGACTTCGACGAGTTCAAACCCCGCTACGGCGCCAGCCTGGTCACCGGCTGGGCCCGGCTGCACGGTTATCCGATCGGCATCCTGGCCAACGCCCAGGGCGTGCTGTTCAGCGCCGAGTCGCAGAAGGCCGCGCAGTTCATCCAGCTGGCGAACCAGAGCTCGACCCCCTTGTTGTTCCTGCACAACACCACCGGCTACATGGTGGGACAGGACTACGAGCGAGCCGGCATCATCAAGCACGGTGCCCTGATGATCAACGCGATGGCCAATTCGGAGGTGCCGCACCTCTCGGTGCTGCTCGGCGCCTCCTACGGGGCCGGCCATTACGGCATGTGCGGGCGTGCCTTCGATCCCCGGTTCCTCTTCGCCTGGCCGAGCGCACGATCGGCGGTGATGGGGCCGCAGCAGCTGGCGGGTGTGCTGTCCATCGTGGCCCGCGCGTCCGCCGAGGCCCGCGGGCAGGCTTTCGACGAGGGAGCTGACCAGGCCATGCGCGAGTACGTGCAACGGCAGATCGAGACGGAGTCGATGCCGATGTTCCTGTCCGGAATGCTCTACGACGACGGGATAATCGATCCCCGCGATACCCGTACCGTGCTCGGGTTGTGCCTGTCCGCCATTGCCAATGCCCCGGTTCAGGGGGCCCGGGGCTACGGGGTGTTCCGGGTATGAGCATCGACTTCGGCACCGTGCTGGTGGCCAACCGGGGCGAGATCGCCCGGCGCGTGTTCACCAGCTGCCGCCGGCTCGGCCTCGGTACCGTAGCGGTTTTCTCCGATCCGGACGAGAGATCGCCGCATGTCAGCGAGGCTGATCATGCCGTTCGGCTGCCGGGTTCGAGCGCCGCTGACACCTACCTGAACCTGGATCGGATCATCGCCGCGGCGCGCGTGGCAGGTGCCGATGCGGTGCACCCGGGTTACGGGTTTCTGTCCGAGCGCGCGGACTTCGCTGCTGCCGTGCTCGCCGCGGGACTGGTCTGGATCGGGCCGCCGCCGCCGGTCATCGCCAGCATGGGTAGCAAGGTGCGGGCCAAGCAGTTGATGGCGGCCGCCGGGGTGCCGGTGCTGGCCGAGCTCGACCCCGGCCAGCTGACCGCGGCGCAGCTTCCGGTGCTGGTCAAGGCCTCCGCCGGCGGTGGCGGCCGGGGCATGCGACTGGTCGAGCAGCTCGACCAACTCCAGGCGGCCCTGGAGGCCGCGCGCACCGAAGCCGGTCGATCCTTCGGCGACGAGCAGGTGTTCTGCGAGCGCTACCTGCCGGCCGGGCATCACCTCGAAGTGCAGCTGCTCGCCGACAGTCACGGCACGATCTGGCCGGTGGGCGAGCGCGAATGCTCGGTGCAGCGGCGTCACCAGAAGGTGATCGAGGAGTCACCGGCGCCGCTGGCTGAACGGATCGGCGGCCTTCGCGAGCGGCTTTTCGACGCCGCGGTCGCCGCGGCTCGCGCCATCGACTACCGGGGTGCGGGCACCGTCGAGTTCATCGCTGATGAGGCAGGCAACGCCTACTTCCTGGAGATGAACACCCGGCTGCAGGTGGAACATCCGGTCACCGAGGCGGTGAGCGGGCTGGATCTGGTCGAGTGGCAGCTGCGGATCGCGGCCGGCGAGCCGCTGCCGGCCACACCGCCGCCGGCGCGCGGGCACGCAATCGAGGTACGGCTGTACGCGGAGGATCCCGCGGCCGGCTGGCAACCGCAGACCGGTCCGCTGCACGGCTTCGAGTTCCCAGGGGTGGATGCCTGCTTCCGCCCGGGTGCGCTGCGGCTGGATGCCGGCGTGGCCGAAGGCAGCGAGATCTCACCCCACTACGACGCCATGCTGGCCAAGCTGATCTGCCACGACGCCGACCGTGCCACCGCGACGCGCCGGCTGGCGGCGGCCCTGCGCCGGGCTCGCCTGCACGGACCGAGCACCAACCGGGACCAGCTGATCAGGGTGCTGACCGATCCGGACTTTGCCGCCGGCAACACCACGACCGCGATGCTCGAACGGGCCGAGTTGCGCGGCCCGCTGCTGGGCCCAGAGCTCGAGCGGGTGGCCGCGGCGGCAGCCGCGCTGACCGCTGCCGCCGCCGAGCGGGAGCAGGCCACGGTGCTGCGCGGCCTGCCCAGCGGCTGGCGCAACGTGTGCTCCGGCTGGCAGCTGCGCTCGCTCACCGGGCCGGCCGGCCGGCACGACATCCGCTACCGCTGCGGCCGATCCGGTCTTGACATCCAGGGCATGCCGGACGTACGAGTGGTGAGTGTGACGCCGGCTGAGCTCGTGCTGGAACAGGCCGGCATGCACCACCGTCTCACGGTGACCCGGATCGGGGACCAGGCCTACGTCGACAGCGCTGCCGGCTCGGTCAGGTTCAGCAGCGTGCCTCGCTTCGCCGATCCGTCGGCATCGGTGCGCGCCGGTTCACTGCTGGCGCCGCTGCCGGGCTCGGTACTGCGGCTCGCGGTGGCGGCCGGCCAACCGGTCACCCAGGGGGAGCCGCTGCTGTGGATCGAAGCGATGAAGATGGAGCATCCGGTGACGGCGGAAGCGGACGGCGTCGTGGCGGAGCTGGCGGTGGCCGCCGGGGACCAGGTTTCGGTCGGCGATCTGCTGGTGGTGCTGGCCCCGGTCCAGCAGCCGGAGCAGGCTGGGACGAATCGGTGACGGTACCCCTGGTCCGCCGGCCGCAGCAGGATCGCAGCCGGATAACCCGGCATCGTCTGCTGGAAGCCGCGGTCTCCTCGCTCGCCCAGGTCGGTTGGACTGCTACCTCGGTGGCGCTGGTCGCCGGCCGGGCCGGGGTCTCCCGCGGCGCCGCGCAACATCACTTCCCGACCCGGGAGGCGCTCTTCGAAGCGGTGATCGAGCACATCACCGAGCAGCGGATGGCTGAACTGGCCAGCGGCGCCGCGGCGCTACCGGCCGGCCGCGGCCGCACCGAGGCGGTGCTGGAGCTGCTCGTCGCCAGCTACACCGGCCCGCTTTTCCGGGCCGCACTGCAGATCTGGACCGCCGCGTCGTCCGAGCAGGCGCTGCGCGCCCGAATCATCCCGCTGGAAGCCGAGCTCGGCCGCCGCTCGCATGCCATCGCGGTCGCCCTGCTCGGGGTGGACGAATCGCGGCCCGGGCACCGGGAACTGGTGCAGGCCACCCTCGACCTGGCCCGCGGCCTCGGACTGGCCGACGTGCTGCATGACGATTCCCGCCGCCGTGGCCGGGTGCTGGCGGAATGGGCCCGCTCGCTCGAGGTGATGCTGGTCTGATCGCGGCGGCTGGTTGCCCTCGGACCGACGAATTAGGGTTCACCCCATGACTGCTTCCACCGGATATCTCCGGTTTTTGCATACCCGGGGTAACCGTGTGCCGGTCCAGCGGGCGCGCTGAGGCAGTGAATGCCGGATTTGCTAGCTGCCGCCGGCGCTGGCCCGAGCACCCGCCCCGGGATGGGACAATGGTTGCTGATGTCCACTGACCAGTCTTCCCGGCCGACCGCCGGCAACCCGGAGCAGCCGGGACGTTCGGAGCACCCGACGTCCGGGGCAGGGCGGCGTTCGCGGCATCAGCGGCCGGCCGGCCCGCTCGGTTCGAGCGCGCAGGCCGAGGCGTCCGGCCAGCTGGTGGCGATGTCCTTCCCGGGCGCCCGGCGGGTGGCGGGCTGGCTGTTCTGGGTGATCTTCCCGCTGCTGTGCCTGTGGGCCATCTACACGTCCGCTCAGAACTTTCACCACCACATCGGCAAGAAGCCCGAAGGCATCCGCGGCACGTTCGTGGTCGAGCCGCGCTCGTGCAGCCAGGGTTTCTGCTCCTTCGGTGGCCTGTTCACCAGCGACGACAAGAAGATCAAGAACCTGCCGTTGATCGGCGATCCGCGCTGGCAGACCGGGCAGGTTCATCAGGTCGTCTACGACCCGACGAAGGTCGAGGTGGGCGCGCTGCCAGGGCACTGGGATCCGACCGCCTCGGTCGTGGCCACGCTCGGCGCGCTCACCTACCTGATCGTCGTCGGCTACTTCTATCGGGCCGAGCGGTCCGAGCGGGCTCAGTCCCGGGCGGGCACCGTGCCCGTCACCGCCTGACCCGTCCACTGACGCAATTCGCGAACTGCAATCACGATGAGAGAGAGAACCATGTCGCAGCACGCTGCCCCGACCGGCAGTCCGAACGATTCCATTCGTTCGTCCATTCGCAACGTCGCGATCGTCGCGCACGTCGACCATGGCAAGACCACCCTGGTCGACGCGATGCTGTGGCAGACCGGCGCCTTCGGCGCGCACGACCACATCGACGAGCGTGCGATGGACTCCAACGACCTGGAGCGCGAGAAGGGCATCACCATTCTCGCCAAGAACACCGCGGTCAACTACACCGCGCCCGACGGCGAGAAGATGATCATCAACATCATCGACACCCCCGGCCACGCCGACTTCGGTGGTGAGGTGGAGCGGGGGCTGTCGATGGTGGACGGCATCGTGCTGTTGGTCGATGCCTCCGAAGGCCCGTTGCCGCAGACCCGGTTCGTGCTGCGCAAGGCGCTCGCCGCCAAGATGCCCGTCATCCTGGTGATCAACAAGGTCGACCGGCCCGACTCCCGCATCGCCGAGGTGGTGGACGAGACCTACGAGCTGTTCCTGGATCTGGATGCGTCCGAAGAGCAGATCGACTTCCCGATCGTCTACGCCTGCGCTCGGGACGGCCGAGCCTCGCTCACTCGCCCCGCCGACGGCGAGCTGCCGGATTCCAAGGACCTGCAGCCGCTGTTCAGCACGATCCTCGAGACCATCCCGGCTCCGGCGTACCGCGAGGGCGCCCCGCTGCAGGCGCACGTCACCAACCTCGATGCCTCCAACTTCCTCGGCCGGATCGCGCTGTGCCGGGTGTTCCAGGGGACCATCCGCAAGGGTCAGCAGGTGGCGTGGTGCCGGCATGACGGCACCATCGAACGGGTCAAGATCACCGAGCTGCTGATGACCGAAGCGCTGGAGCGCAAGCCCGCCGAGCAGGCGGGCCCTGGCGACATCATCGCGATCGCCGGCATCCCGGAGATCATGATCGGCGACACCCTTGCGGACTTGGAGAATCCGGTTCCGCTGCCGCTGATCACCGTCGACGAACCGGCCATCTCGATGACCATCGGCACCAACACCTCGCCGCTGGCCGGCCGCGAGAAGGGCTCGAAGGTCACGGCCCGGCTGGTGAAGGACCGGCTGGATCGCGAGCTCGTCGGCAACGTCTCGCTGCGCGTGCTGCCGACCGAGCGCCCGGACGCGTGGGAGGTGCAAGGCCGTGGCGAGCTGGCGTTGGCGATCCTGGTGGAGCAGATGCGCCGCGAGGGCTTCGAGCTCACCGTCGGCAAGCCCCAGGTGGTCACCAAGCAGATCGACGGCAAGCTGCACGAGCCGGTCGAGCGGCTGACGGTGGACGCGCCGGAGGAGTACCTGGGTGCGATCACCCAGCTGCTCGCGGTCCGCAAGGGCCGGATGGAGACGATGGTCAACCACGGAACCGGCTGGATCCGGATGGAGTTCCTGGTCCCCTCGCGCGGCTTGATCGGATTCCGCACCGAGTTCCTCACCGACACCAGGGGCACCGGCATCGCCCATCAGGTCTTCGAAGGCTACGAGCCGTGGTTCGGCGAGCTGCGCACCCGCGCATCCGGCTCACTGGTGGCCGACCGGGCCGGGACCGCCACCCCGTTCGCGATGATCAACCTGCAGGAACGCGGCACCATGTTCGTCGAGCCGGCCACCGAGGTGTACGAGGGCATGATCGTCGGCGAGAACTCCCGTGCCGACGACATGGACGTCAACATCACCAAGGAGAAGAAGCTGACCAACATGCGCTCTTCCACCGGTGACGACTTCCAGCACCTGGTGCCGCCGCGGCAGCTCTCCCTCGAGCAGTCCCTGGAGTTCTGTCGCGAGGACGAGTGTGTCGAGGTGACGCCCACCAAGGTGCGGCTGCGAAAGGTGATCCTGTCCCAGACCGACCGGGAGAAGCAGCGCGGTCGCCGCTACAAGTCCGGCAACCCCGCCTGAGCACGGGTGGGATGCGGCTCGGACCGGGTCGGTAGAGCAACCGGTCCGAGCCGCTCACCTCACGTGCGCGCTGCGGATCTAGGGCGCCCGCGGTCAGAGCTCGGGGCCCTCGGTGCGCAGCTTGTCCACCTCGGACATCGCCGTACGCAGTGACTGCAGCCATTCCTCGGTGTGCTCGCCGACCAGGTTGACCGCCCACGCGAGCGCCTCGGAGCGCGATCGTGCCACCCCGGCGTCCACCAAGGTATCCAGCACCTGCCGCTGCGGCTGCCGGAGCCGGGTCATCACCGGTACCGACAGGTGGCTGAACAGCTGCTCCGCCTCGCCGATGCGGGCCCCCCAGGCGACCTTGCGCCCGTAACGGGCCTCCGCCTCGGCCGCGATGGCCATCCGTTCACCGCGGCTGTCCTCCCGGAACCGACTGATGCGCCCGGCGGCTGCCGCCGCCGAATTCTCACCGTCCACGGCAGGCAGCTCTCCGGTCACGATTATCTCCTCGCGATCCACGCTGACCTGCGGGGTGCCGACGAACCAGCCGGCGGGCAGCCTGCCGCGGAACCAGTCCGCCGCGTCATCGGCGGCAGGCAGGTCCGCCTGCTGCCAACCACCCGGCCGGCCGAACCCTCGCCCGCGGCCACCCCGGCCACCGGAACCCGGTCCGAACCCGCCGCGCGAGCCTCGTCGCGGGCCGCCTGCGGGGTGCTCATCAGATGCGTGAAAGTACATGTCCTTCTCCTCTGTCGCGCTCACTTACATAATTACACCGCTACAAGCGCAACGCCAACGACTGTTATTCCGCCGACCACGGGCGCGCCTCTAGGCTGGCGGGGTGACTCAGCTCCACCGCCCCGGACGCCTGGACGCCTTCGGCACCACGATCTTCGCCGAGATGTCCGCGCTCGCGGTCCGGACCGACAGCATCAACCTGGGGCAGGGCTTTCCGGACACCGACGGCCCGGCGGAGTTGCTGCGTGCCGCCCAGCGCGCGATCGCCGAAGGGCGGGGAAACCAGTACCCGCCCGGCCCGGGCGTCCCTGAGCTGCGGCAGGCGGTTGCCGACCACCAGCACCGGTTCTACGGGCTCCCGATCGATCCCGAGGCGGAGGTCCTGATCACGGTGGGCGCGACCGAGGCGATCGCCGCCGCCCTGCTCGCCCTGACCGGACCCGGCGACGAGGTGGTCACCTTCGAGCCGTACTACGACTCCTACGCCGCCTGCATCGCGCTTGCCGGCGCTGACCGGCGCACCGTGCAGCTGCGGCCGGACGCCGGCCGCTGGACCTTCGACCCGGCGCAGTTGCGGGAGTCCATCACCGCGCGTACCCGGGCGATTTTGCTGAACACGCCGCACAACCCGACCGGAACCGTGTTCACCCGCGACGAGCTGGCCGAGATTGCCGACCTCGCCCAGGAGCACGACCTGGTGGTGATCACCGATGAGGTCTACGAGCACCTGGTCTTCGACGGCGAGCACATCCCCATCGCTACCCTGCCGGGCATGGCGGAGCGGACGCTGACGATCTCCAGCGCGGGCAAGACGTTTAGCGTCACCGGCTGGAAGGTCGGTTGGCTCTGCGGGCCGCCCCGGCTGGTCGCGCAGGCCCGGGCGGTCAAGCAGTTCCTCACCTTCGTCGGCAGCGGCCCGTTCCAGTACGCGGTGGCCGACGGGCTGCGGCTGCCGGCCGGCTACTTCGCCGCGGTGGCCACGGAGCTCGCGGCCAAGCGGGACCGGCTGGCTGACGGGCTGGCCCGGCTCGGTTATGCGGTGCATCGGCCGCAGGCAACCTACTTCGCCACCGTCGATCTGCAGGCCGAGGCCACCGCCTGGTGCCGGGCGCTGCCGGAGCGGGCCGGGGTGGTTGCGATCCCGTCCCGGGTGTTCTACGACTCGGAGGTCGATCGCTATGCGCGGCTGGCCTTCTGCAAGCGCACCGAGGTGCTGGACGAGGCGCTGAACCGGCTCGCCGGGAGCCTTTCGTGAAGGTCGCCGCGGTGCAGCACGACGTCTGCTGGGAAGATGCCCCGGCGACCCGCGCCCGACTGCTTCCGCTGATCGAGCAGGCCGCCGCGGCGGGAGCCCGGCTGATCGTGCTGACCGAGATGTACGCGACCGGGTTCTCGATGAACCTCGACGCCGTCGCCGAACCACCGGGCGGCCCCAACGAGCAATTCCTGGTCGAGCAGGCAGCCCGCCTCGGGGCATGGCTGCTCGGTTCCATCTCGCAATGGCCCGCCGCCGCGCCGGCAGCAGGTCCCGGACGCGCGCAGAACGTAGCCGTGCTGGCCGGCCCGGACGGTCAGCGCCACCGCTACGCCAAGGTGCACCCGTTCAGCTACTCCGGCGAGGATCGTCACTACCAGGCCGGCGACCAGCTGCTCACCGTGACCGTCGAGGGGCTACGGCTGAGCATCTTCGTCTGCTACGACCTTCGCTTCGCCGACGAGTTCTGGTCCCTGGCCGCCGACACCGACCTGTATGCCGTCGTGGCCAATTGGCCGCAACCACGGCGCGAGCACTGGCGGGCGCTGCTCAGGGCGCGAGCGATCGAGAATCAGGCCTATGTTGTCGGGGTGAACCGCGTCGGCGACGGTGACGGCATCCGCTATACCGGCGATTCCGTGATCCTCGATCCGCTCGGACAGCCGCTGGCCGAGGCGAGCATAGCCGAGACGGTGCTGATCTGCGATGTCGACCCGAGCGAGGTGAAGCGAGTCCGCGACCGGTTCCCGTTCCTCCGCGATCGCCGCACCCGGTGAGTCGGCTGCGGGTGCTGCGGGTAGCCGAGCTGATCTCGGGCCCGCTGGCCGAGGTGACCGCTCAGACCGCGCTGCTGCCTCGGCGCATTTCGGCGGCGGTAGCCGAGTTGCCGGTCGGTGTGCTGGTCACCCTTGAGGAGCAGCGCGGCGCGCTCGATCGGCGCCCTCGTTGGTTCGCGCTGGCTCGGTTGCGGTCCCGGCTGGCCGAGATCGAACGGCACAGCACCCGGCTCACGGTGGTGGCTGCCGCGATCATCCGGGATCACCGGGTGCTGATCGCCCAGCGGGACCACCCCGCCGAGTGGGCCGGCAGGTGGGAATTTCCCGGCGGCAAGGTCGAACGAGGGGAGACCGCGGAGCTAGCGCTGGTCCGCGAGGTCGCCGAGGAACTGGGTGCGCAAGTAGACGTCGGTGCCCGCCTGGCCCGCCACGAGCTGGCTGACGGGGCGATCCTGCTGCTGTTCGAAGCCCGGTTGCGGGCCGGCTCGCCGGAGCCGACCGCGCTGGAGCACCAGGCGCTGGACTGGGCTGCCGCCGGCGACCTGCAGCAGCGTGACTGGGCCGGTACAAACGGGGGATTCGTGACCGAGGTGACAGGTCGGTTATAGACGTCGGCTACAGTGCCCGCCAGTGCAAGGGCGCACGCACATCCAGGTGCGGTCGTCACGGAAAGACCTGACCCCCGGCAGGGATGGATAGATGCTCAAGTTCATTGCCCGGCGCTTCGTGAACTACCTGATCCTGGTGTTCATCGCGACCAGCCTGGCCTACATCCTCGGCTCGCTGACCCTCAACCCCAGGGCCAGGTTCGAGGGTCGTAACCCCCCGCTGTCGCAGGCCTCGATCCACGCGATCCTGCACGAGCGCAACGCCGATCCGGCCACCCCGGTGCTGGTCCGCTACGGCCGCTGGCTCAAGGGCGTCTCGCACGGCGACTTCGGCATCACCATCAACGGCAACGGCACGGTTGCCGACGAGATCAAGCGCCGTGCGGGCGTCAGCCTGCGGTTGCTGATCCTGGGCACGGTGGCCGGCGCCGTGCTCGGCGTCTTCACCGGTGTCTTCGGCGCGGTCCGGCAACGCAAACCCTTCGACGTCGGTTCCACCGTGGTGTCCTACGTCGTGCTGGCCTCGCCCACGGTGGTGAGCATCATCGTGATCCAGACCTTCTTCATCTGGATCGGCAAGCATGGCGGACCGCTGTTACCGACCGCGGGGGAGTACGACTCCAACCTGCACGGCCTGCACTTCTGGACCGACCGGGCGGTACGGCTGATCATGCCGACGCTGACCCTCGGCCTGTTCGGGCTGGCGTTCTTCAGCCGCTACCAGCGCAGCGCCATGCTGGACGTGCTCGGCAGCGACTTCCTGCGCACGGCCCGGGCCAAGGGCCTGACCCGCCGGCAGGCGCTGTTCAAGCACGGTGTCCGCACCGCGCTGATCCCCATCGTGACCTTCTTCGCCTACTCCTTCGGCCTACTGCTCACCGGCGCGACGTTCACCGAGACGCTGTTCAACTGGAACGGGATGGGCAAGTACCTGGTCGAGTCGGTGCAGCAGCACGACGTGAACGCGGTCGCCGCGGTCGCGTGCTTCACCGCGGTGCTGGTGCTGCTGTCCGGGCTGCTGTCCGATGTCCTCTACGCCGCGCTGGACCCGCGCGTGCGGACGAAATGAGGGTGTGAACCATGTCGACATCACCGCAGGAAATCTTCGAGGTGGCCGGGCCCAGCACCGAGTCGCCGGACGCGAGCAAGCAGGAGTCGGTGGATGCTGCCTCCCTCTCGCGCGGGCGGCTCATCCTGCGCCGCTTCTTTCGGCAGAAACTGGGCGTGGCCGGGCTGATCGTGCTGATCCTGATGTTCCTGCTGGCCTACCTCGGTCCCTACCTGACGCACTGGAAGTACACCGACTTCGATCAGGCCAATATCCTCACCGGTCCGAGCAGCAGCCACTTCTTCGGCGTCGACGACATCGGTCGTGACGTTTATGCCCGCACCCTGCGCGGCCTGCAGAAGTCACTCATCATCGGTCTGGTCGCGGCCTTCCTGACCACCTTCTTCGCCGCCGTGATGGGCTCGATCGCCGGCTACTTCGGTGCCAAGACCGACGTGGTGGTGGTCTGGGTGATCGACCTGCTGCTGGTGATGCCCAGCTTCCTGCTGCTGGCCATCCTCAGCCCGGTGCTCAGCGGCCGCAGCTGGCTCTGGCTGGTGCTGCTGCTGTCGGTGTTCACCTGGATGGTCACCGGCCGGGTGGTGCGAGGCATGGCGATGAGCCTGCGGGAGCGGGAGTACGTGCTAGCGGCCAAGTTCATGGGCGTGCGCCCGGCCACGATCATCCGCCGTCACCTGCTGCCCAACATGGCCTCGCTGCTCATCGTGGACTTCACCATCAACGTCGGCGGCACCATCGTCGCCGAGACCGGACTGAGTTTCTTCGGCTTCGGCGTACAGCCCCCGGACGTCTCGATGGGAACGGTGCTGGCCGACGAGCAGAACCTGGCCACCGTCTACCCGCATGTGTTCATGTTCGGTGCCGGGCTGCTGGTGCTGACCGTGCTGAGCGTGAGCGTCATCGGCGATGCGCTGCGCGATGCCATCGACCCGACTTCTGGAGCGAGCCGACTGTGACCGACACCGAACTGAGCCCGTTGCGGCACGATCCCGCCCCGGCTCCGGCGCCGCTGCTCGAGGTCAGCGACCTGACCGTCAGCTTCGCCAGCGAAGCGGGCCCGGTGCGCGCCGTGCGCGGCATGACCTACCAGGTGCGGCCTGGTGAGACGCTCGCGATCGTCGGCGAGTCCGGCTCCGGCAAGTCGGTCAGCTCGCTGGCCGTGATGGGCCTGCTGCCCGGCAACGCCGAGGTGACCGGCCAGATCCGGTTCAAGGGCGAGGACCTGCTGGCGTTGAACGACAAGCGACTTTCCCGCTTGCGCGGCAGCGGAATCTCGATGGTGTTCCAGGACCCGCTGTCGGCCCTGACGCCGGTCTACACGATCGGTGACCAGATCTCCGAGGCGATCCTGATCCACCAGAGGGTCGGCAAATCACAAGCGCGCAGCCGGGCGGTGGAGCTGCTCGATCTGGTCGGCATCCCCAACCCCAAGTTGCGTGCCGACTCCTTCCCGCACGAGTTCTCCGGTGGCATGCGGCAGCGGGCGATGATCGCCATGGCGATCGCCAACGACCCCGATTTGATCATCGCCGACGAGCCGACCACCGCGCTGGACGTGACCATCCAGGCCCAGGTGCTCGAGGTGCTGAAGAAGGCGAAGGAGGTCACCAACGCCGCGACCGTGCTGATCACGCACGACCTGGGGGTGGTCGCCGGCTTTGCCGACCGGGTCATGGTGATGTACGCCGGCAAGGCGGTGGAGACAGCGAGCGTGGACGAGATCTTCTACCACCCGCGGATGCCCTACACGATGGGTCTGCTGGGCTCGATCCCGCGAATGGACGTGACCGAGAAGGAACCGCTGATCCCGATCGAAGGCACCCCGCCGTCCTTGGTCGGGCTGCCTGCCGGCTGCCCGTTCGCAGCCCGGTGCCCGATCGTGGTGGAGGCCTGCCGGTCGGTGGAGCCGGGCCTGGACCCGACCGATAGGGCCGAGCACTTCGCCGCGTGCCACCGCAGCGTCGAGATCGCCCAGCGCAACTGGTCGGCCGGCGAGGTGTTTCCGCGGCCGGAGTTGCCGGTCAGCGAGATCGAGCGGCAACCTCGCGCCGAGCGCGACGTCGTGCTGTCCCTGACCGACCTGCACCGCTCGTTCGCGATCAAGAAGGGCGCGGTCATCCGGCGCACCATCGGTGCCGTCCGGGCCATCGACGGCATCACGCTGGACATCCGCCGGGGCGAGACGCTCGGGCTGGTCGGCGAGTCCGGCTGCGGCAAGACGACCACGATCATGGAGATCATGTCGCTGCTGAAACCGCAGCAGGGCACCGTCGCGGTGCTGGGCAAGGACACCAGCACGCTCAAGGGCGAGGACCGCCGCCGGATGCGGGCCGAGCTGTCCATCGTGTTCCAGGACCCGATGGCGTCGCTGGATCCGCGGATGCCGATCGGCGACCTGCTCGCCGAGCCGATGTGGGTGCAGAAGCTGCCCAAGGACCGGATCCGGGCCCGTACCCGGGAACTGCTCACCATGGTGGGGCTGCGGCCGGAGCATGCCAGCCGCTATCCGACCGAGTTCTCCGGCGGCCAGCGCCAGCGCATCGGCATCGCCCGGGCACTCGCGCTCGACCCGAAGGTGATCGTGCTCGACGAACCTGTGTCGGCCCTGGACGTCTCCATCCAGGCCGGCGTGATCAACCTGCTGGACGAGCTCAAGGCCAAGCTCGGCCTGAGCTACCTGTTCGTGGCACACGACCTGTCCGTGGTCCGTCACATCGCCGATCGGGTGGCGGTCATGTATCTCGGCCGGATAGTCGAGCTCGGCGACACCCGTGCCATCTTCAGCCGGCCTTCGCATCCCTACACCCAGGCGTTGCTGTCGGCCATCCCGCTGCCGGACCCGGACAAGGAGCGCACCCGCCGGCGGATCCTGCTCACCGGCGACCTGCCCAGCCCCTCCGACGTGCCCAGCGGCTGCCGATTCCGGTCCCGCTGCTTCGTCTACGCAAACCAGCTCAATGCGGACGAGCGGGCACGCTGCGCGAGCGAGGATCCGGCACTCACATCGATGGCCGAGGACCACCACGCGGCCTGCCACTTTGCTAAGGTCCGCGAAGTCGTCTGATCAGTGACACCACTGGCATGTGTCAGCAGTGTTTCTGAGAGCTGTAGCGATCGGCGGGCACGGGTTACGTTTCGCATCTCGTCGATACCGATTCGGCAACGGCTCTAGCCAGGAGGCCCGGGTAGTGCGTAGCAAGTAGCAAGAACTTCGCAAAGTTCGCGGTACCGCCCAGCAGGCAACCCCCGCCTGACGGGTCCGTCCGGCCCGATGCGACATCGGCCGGCACCTGAGCAAGATGTACATCTAGGAGGATGTGTGAGGAAGATCGGCAAGGCCGGGATCACCGCGATCGCGGTGGCGTCCCTGGCCCTTACCGCGTGCGGTGGCTCGAAGGGCTCCGGCAACGGCAACAGCGGTGCGAGCACCAAGGCGCAGGCCAAGGCGACGACGAACGACATCGCGCCGATGGACTACAGCCAGGTCCCTTCCGGCGGCATCCTGCGGTTCCCGATCGACAGCTTCCCGCCGAACTACAACCTCAACGAGATCGACGGCAACGACCAGAACATCTCCAACGTCATGAACGCGGTGCTGCCCATCACCTGGCACTTCGATGCCGGTGGCAACCCGATCCTGAACACCGACGTGGTGGACAAGGCCGAGCAGACCTCGACGTCACCGCAGACGATCCACTACCACATCAACACCAAGGCTGTCTGGAGCGATGGCACCCCGATCGGCGCCAACGACTTCATCGGGATGTGGAAGGCGCTGAACGGCACCAACAAGGACTTCGACATCGCCTCGTCCAACGGCTATGCCAACATCGCCTCGGTCAAGCAGGGCGACACCCCGTTCGACGTCATCGTGACCTTCAAGGCCGACGCGCCCTACCCGGACTGGAAGGCGCTGTTCAGCCCGATCATGCCCGCCTCGCTGGACGCCACGCCGGCATCGTTCAACAAGTCCTGGGTGAACGGGCCGAACCTGGCCGGTGGCCCGTTCAAGGTCGACTCCATCGACAAGACCGCCAAGACGATCACCCTGGTGCACAACGACAAGTGGTGGGGCCGCGCCCCGAAGCTCGACAAGATCCAGTACATCACCATCGATGACTCGGCCCAGGCCAAGGCACTGCAGTCCAACCAGATCGACTTCGTCGACATCGGCTCTGACGTCGGTACCTACGCCACCGTCAAGGCCACACCGGGCGTGAGCATCCACAAGGCCGGTGGTCCCAACTGGCGTCACATCGACATGGGCAACTCCGGTGCGATGTCCGACGTCAAGGTTCGCAACGCGGTCGAGCTGTCGATCGACCGCGCCGGCGACGCCAAGACCCTGTTGGGGCCGCTGGACTGGCCGGCCACCGTGCTGGACAGCCACATCTGGATGAACAACCAGGCGCAGTACAAGTCGACCTGCGGCGACTTCTGCAACCGCGACGTCAGCAAGGCCGACGCGTTGCTGGAGTCGGCCGGCTACACCAAGGGTTCGGACGGCATCTATGCCAAGGCGGGCAAGCCGCTGAGCCTGAACTTCGTGATCCCGGACGGCGTCAAGGTGTCCGCGGACGAGGCAGCCTTGCAGCAGAAGGCGCTGCAGCAGGCCGGCATCAAGGTCAACATCAAGTCCGTGCCTTCGGATCCCTTCTTCCCGGACTACGTGCTGAAGGGCAACTTCGACCTGACCATCTTCAGCTGGATCGGCACCCAGTTCCCGATCTCCTCGGCCCAGTCGATCTACACCTCTGACGGCGGCCAGAACTACGCCAAGATCGGCACGCCCCAGCTGGACGCCGACTACAAGAAGCTTGTCTCCGACCTCGACACCAACGATGCGACCCAGCTGAGCTACAAGGTGGACCAGGAGATCTGGAACGAGGGTCACTCGGTGCCGCTGTACCAGCGGCCGGACCTGGTGGCGACGAAGAACAGCTTGGTGAACTACGGTTCCTTCGGCTTCGCCGACGTGGACTACACGGCCATCGGTTTCAAGAAGTAGCGGTACTCACGAACTAGCAGTACCTCGAATAACGACAACTGAACACAACGCACGACGGGGCGGCCCGGACACTTCCGGGCCGCGTGCGGGTTCCGCTGAGCACGAACGGCGGGGGTCTGCACAGTTTTCGAACGGTGCCGACCCCCGCCTCTGCTCTTGGGACACCCCAGCTCATCAGCTAGTGTCCGACAACGGTCACCCTTCGATCACGATCTGTTCGATCGGGGGCCAATGTTGTCAGCGCGTTACTCGGAACACCTAGCGTTTCCGGCTGGCGAGGGCCGTGACCATCGGACCTCGCGCTACGAAGGAGGCCCGCCGCACGATGTCATTCCAGCAGGGTGAAGTCGAAGTCGCCGCATCGCTAGAGACGCAGGCGATCGAGCCGCAGGAAGAGGCGATCAAGGGCCGGTCGCTTCGCCAGATCGCGTGGCGCCAGCTCAAGCAGGACCGGGTGGCGATGACCGGCGGCGTCGGCATCATCGTCGTGCTCATCCTGGCCATCTTCGGCCCGCTCATCAACGACGCCTACGGCCAGCAGCCCAACGCCTATCACAGCGATCTGACCAGCATCGACACGAACCTGCCGCTGGGATCCTTCGGTGGCGCGACCGGCGCGCACTGGCTCGGCGTCGAGCCCACCAACGGCCGCGACATCCTGGCCCGCATCATCGCCGGCGCCCGTGTCTCGCTGTTCATCTCCGTCTCGGCGGTGATCCTGTCCCTGGTGCTGGGCCTGCTGGTCGGCGTGCTGGCCGGTTACTACCGCGGCTGGGTCGACGCGGTGCTCGCGCGGGTGCTCGACGTGCTGCTGGCCTTCCCGTCGCTGCTGTTCGCGCTGGCGCTGCTGGCCATCTTCAACCAGTCGCCGTCCTTCCTCGGCATGCACGGGCAGACGTTGAACTTCGCCGTCGTCATCTTCGTGCTCGGCTTCTTCGGTTTCGCCTACCTGGCGCGCATCGTGCGCGGGCAGGTGCTGTCCATCCGGGAGAAGGAGTTCGTCGACGCCGCCCGCAGCCTGGGTGCCAGCGACTGGCGCATCCTCAGCCGCGAGGTGCTGCCGAACCTGGTCGGCCCGGTCACCGTGTGGCTGACACTGACCATCCCGGTCTACATCCTCGGCGAGGCCGGCCTGTCGTTCCTCGGCGTCGGCGTGCAGCCGCCCACCGCATCCTGGGGCGGCATGCTTTCCACCGCCGCGAACACCATGGAGAACGACCCGCTCTACCTGGTCTGGCCCGGCCTGGCGCTGTTCCTGACCGTCCTGTCCTTCAACCTCTTCGGTGACGGGCTGCGTGACGCCCTTGACCCGAAGTCCACCCGGTGACATTCCCCCGAACGTCGCCACATGAACTTCCCCGTCCAGCTCGGAACGATCCGGCCGGACGCGGAAAAAGGCCGGCATCTGCGCCGGGCCGGTCTGATCAGCCGGCAGCACGTCCCGATCGCCTAGGAGGGTGAGAAAAACCAATGCAACGAAAAGGCAGGCTTGTGATGGCGGTCGGACTGACCGCCGCCGCAGCCATGGTCGTTACCGCGTGCGGTAGCGGCTCTGGTAGCAACAGCAGCAAGTCCACCGCCAGCGCCAGCAACGCCAGCGGTTCGAACCAGAGCGTGAGCGCGAGCTTCAACGCCGCCACCATCGGCTTCGTCAACAAGTCCGACAAGACCGGCGGCACGCTGAACCTGGGCGCGACCGGCGACTGCGACTCGTGGGACCCGGCCAACACCTACTACGCGTGGTGCTGGAACATGCAGCGCCTGTTCACCCGGACGCTGGTCGGCTACTCCTCGCTGCCGGGCGCGAACAACGTGGCGATCGAGGGCGACCTGGCCACCGGCCTGGGCGACCACTCGGCCGACTTCAAGACCTGGACGTACCACCTGAAGGACGTCAAGTGGGAGACCGGCAAGCCGGTCACCTCGCAGGAAGTGAAGTACGGCATCGAGCGCGTCTTCGCCACCGACGTCTTCACCCAGGGTCCGGCCTCGTACTACCTGTGCCTGCTGGACACCTGTGACGCCAACGGCAACCCGAAGTACCCGGGCCCGTACAAGGACAAGACCGGTGGCCTGGACCAGATCCAGACGCCGGACGACAAGACCATCGTCTTCAAGCTGAACACCCCGACTCCGGACTTCGACTACCTGATGAGCCTGCCGGCGTCCGCGCCGGTGCCGCTGACGGAGAACGGCAGCTACTCGGGTATCAAGTACACCGGTCACCCGCTGTCGGACGGCCCGTTCAAGATCGAGAGCTACACGCCCGAGCAGAAGATCACCTTCGTGCGCAACACCCAGTGGGACCAGTCCACTGACAAGATCCGCACCCCGAAGGTGGACAAGATCGTCCTGACGATCAACACCAACGCCGACGACAACGACAAGCAGCTGCAGGCCGGCACGCTTGATGCCGAGGCCGACGGTGGCGTGCAGAAGGCGTTCCAGAGCGACATCGCCAACGACCCGAACCTGAAGAAGAACGCGGACGACCCGGTGACCGGCTTCACCCGCTACTTCGCCGTCTACCCGCAGGTCAAGCCGCTGGACAACGTGCACTGCCGTCGCGCGATCTTCTACGCGATCAACAAGTCCGACCTGCAGCGCGCCCGCGGTGGTTCCTATGGTGGCGACATCGCCAACACCATGTCCCCGCCGACCATCCCCGGTTTCGACTCCAACGCCAACCCGTACCCGGTCGGCTCGGACAACACCGGTGACCTGGCCAAGGCCAAGGACGAGCTGCAGCAGTGCGGCCAGCCGAACGGCTTCAGCATCAAGGAGGCCTACGTCAACGTCGGTAAGGGTCCGGACGTGTTCACCGCGACCCAGCAGGCGCTGGCCCGGGTCGGCATCAAGCTGACCGCGGCGACGCACGCCCAGTCGGGCTACTACGGTGGCTTCATCGGCAAGCCGGCCACCGTGCAGAGCGTCGGCATCGGCATGGCCCAGGCCGGTTGGGGTGCTGACTACCCGACCGGTGGCGGCTTCTGGACCTCCATCGCGGCGAGCAACGCCCCGCCCGGCGGTGGTAACTACACCCAGCTGAAGGACCCGAAGATCGATGACCTGCTCAAGCAGGCGGCGCAGAGCACCGGTCGTCACGACGACCTGTTCAAGCAGCTCGACGCCGAGGTCATGCAGCAGGCTGTCATGCTGCCGTTCGTGTACGACAAGTCGCTCTACTACCGCAACCCGCGCCTGACCAACGTTCGAGTCAACTTCGCTGAGGGCTCGTACTACGACATGGTCAACCTCGGTGTGAGTGACGGAAAGTAAGTCCGGCTAGCTCCACAATGGACGCGAGTCCTTCCCCCTTGTAGAAAGGTGGCAGTGCGGCGGCCGGTCCGGATCCAGTCCGGGCCGGCCGCCCCACGGAATCACGATGATCAGATACATCCTTCGCCGCAGCATCGGCGGCGTCCTGGTACTGGTGGTCACCAGTTTCGTCACTATCTTCATCTTCTTCATCGGGCCGAAGGTCGCGCACATCTCGCCCGCCCTCTACTTCGTCGGCAAGATCCCGCCGACCATCCAGGGGCAGAAGCTGATCGAGCACCGGCTCGGCTTCGATCAGAACATCTTCGAGCAGTACTGGAACTGGGTGAAGGGAATCTTCGCCGGCCGGACCATCGGTGACGACCAGTCGCTGGTGCACTGCTCGGCGCCGTGCCTGGGCTATTCCTTCCGGCAGAACCTGCCGGTGACGCACCTGATCCTGCAGGCGCTGCCGATCGAGATCAGCATCGCCGTCGGTGCCGCCATCCTGTGGCTGGTCGGCGGCGTCGTGGTCGGCTCCATCTCCGCGCTCAAGCGCGGCTCCATCTTCGACCGGGCCGCCATGACGCTGGCGCTGGCCGCGGTCTCGTTGCCGATCTTCTTCACCGGCCCGCTGTTGTTGCTGGTGTTCAAGTACAAACTCAAGTGGCTGCCCAACACCGAGTTCGCCGGCCTGACGTCCGACCCGCTGCAGTGGTTCAAGTCGCTGATCCTGCCCTGGATCGCGCTGGCCTTCGTCTACGCGGCGCTGTACGCCCGGCTCACCCGGGCGAACATGCTCGAGACCATGAGCGAGGACTACATCCGGACCGCCCGCGCCAAGGGCCTGGCCCGGCGCGACGTCGTGATCCGGCACGGACTGCGGGCGGCGATCACCCCGATCGTCACGATCTTCGGCCTGGACATCGGGCAGCTGATCGGCAACGCGGTGATCACCGAGACCGTGTTCAACCTGCACGGTCTGGGGCTGTTGTCCATCCAGGCCATCAACAGCCAGGACCTGCCCATCATCCTGGGTGTCACCCTGGTGGCAACCTTCGCGGTCGTGGTGGCGAATATCCTGGTCGACATCGGCTACGCCGCGGTCGACCCTCGGGTCAGCTACAGCTGATCCGCGCGGTCCGCCAACTCCAGCAACATGCCGGGAACCGACCGGCTGAGAGACCGGAGACATAATCAGTGAGTGCACAACCACTGGACGTCCGCATGACCAAGCCGGAAACCGACGCCTTCCTGTCGGTGCGCGACCTGCGGGTCCACTTTCCGACCGCGGACGGCCTGGTCAAGAGCGTCGACGGGCTGTCCTTCGACGTCAACCGCGGTGAGATCCTGGGCATCGTCGGAGAGTCGGGGTCGGGCAAGTCGGTGACCTCGCAGGCCATCCTCGGGCTGCACAAGGGGTCGCGGGCGCGGATCACCGGCGAGATCTGGCTGGACGGCACCGAGCTGGTCGGCGCATCGGAAGAGAAGATGCGCAGCCTGCGTGGCGACAAGATGGCCATGATCTTCCAGGACCCGCTGTCGTCGATGCACCCGTTCTACCGGGTCGGTGACCAGATCACCGAGGCCTACCAGGTGCACAACAAGGTCTCCAAGTCGGTGGCCAAGAAGCGCGCGATCGAGATGCTCGACCGGGTCGGCATCCCGAACCCGGACAAGCGCTTCGACGAGTATCCCCACCAGTTCTCCGGCGGTATGCGCCAGCGCGCGATGATCGCGATGGCCCTGGTCTGCGACCCCAAGCTGCTCATCGCCGATGAGCCGACCACGGCGCTGGACGTGACCGTGCAGGCCCAGATCCTGGACCTGATGCGCGACCTGCAGCGCGAGTTCAACTCCGCGATCATCCTGATCACGCACGACCTCGGTGTGGTGGCCGAGACCTGCGACAAGGTCGTTGTCATGTACGGCGGCCAGTGCGTCGAGACCGGCACCGTCGATGAGATCTTCTACGAGCCGGAGATGCCCTACGCCTGGGGACTGCTCGGCTCGATGCCACGACTGGACCGGACCCGGCAGGACCGGCTCAAGCCGATCGCGGGCCAGCCGCCGTCGCTGATCCAGGTGCCCAAGGGATGCGTGTTCAACCCGCGCTGCGCCTACCAGGACAAGGTTCCGGACGATATGTGCCGCACCCAGCACCCGGACCTGGTGCCGACGGGCACCTCCGCCTCGCACGCGGTGCGCTGCCACATCCACCCGGAAGAGCGCCGTCGGATCTGGGCCGACGAGATTCAGCCCACGCTGTAGCCGACGAGGAGAATCGACACCGATGAGCACACCCAGTTCACCCTCGTTCGCCAAGGCCGAGGGCGCCAACGACGCCGCGTACAACCCGCTGGACGAGACCGACGCGCTGTTGCAGGTCAAGAACGTCACCAAGCACTTCCCGATCAAGCAGGGCATCCTGTTCCAGCGCCAGGTCGGCGCGGTGCGGGCTGTGGACGGCGTGTCCTTCAGCCTGCGAGCCGGTGAGACCCTCGGCCTGGTGGGGGAGTCCGGCTGCGGCAAGTCGACCACCGGCCGGGTGATCACCAAGCTGCTCGACCCGACCTCGGGCGACATCTTCTTCAACGGCCGCAACATCGCCGACTACAGCCGGCACCAGATGCAGGGCGTCCGCCGCGACATCCAGATGATCTTCCAGGACCCTTACTCCTCGCTGAACCCGCGGCACACCATCGGCACGATCGTCGGGGCGCCGTTTCGCATCCAGGGCGCCAAGACCGAGCGTGGCATCAAGGCCGAGGTGCAGGACCTGATGGCCCGGGTGGGCCTGAACCCCGAGCACTACAACCGTTACCCACACGAGTTCTCCGGCGGCCAGCGCCAGCGCATCGGCATCGCCCGCGCGATCGCGCTGCGGCCCAAGCTCATCGTCTGCGACGAGCCGGTGTCGGCGCTGGACGTCTCGATCCAGGCGCAGGTTGTCAACCTGCTCGAGGATCTGCAGACGGAGTTCAACCTGGCTTACGTCTTCGTCGCGCACGACCTGTCGGTGGTGCGCCACATCGCCGACCGGGTCGCGGTGATGTACCTGGGCAAGATCATGGAGCTGACCGACCGGAACACGCTCTACGAATCGCCGATGCACCCCTACACCCACTCGCTGATGTCCGCGGTGCCGGTGCCTGACCCGCGCAAGGAAGCCAAGCGGGAGCGGATCCTGCTCACCGGCGACCTGCCCAGCCCGATCAACCCGCCGTCGGGCTGCGTGTTTCACACCCGCTGCCCGAAGTACCGGTCGGTGCTGTCGGAGGCCGACCAGCAGCGCTGCCGCGGCGAGGTGCCGCTGCTGGAGATCAAGCGGCCGGGCCAGCTTGCCGCCTGCCACTTCCCCGAGGTGCGTGCCGACATCGCCTCCGGGGAGGACGCCGGCGTCACCGGCCGGTAGCCGGTGGCCGAGCTGCCCGAGCGGCGGATCCTGTTCGTCCATGCGCATCCGGACGACGAGAGCATCAACAACGGGGCCACCATGGCCCGGTACGCCGCCGCCGGTGCGCACGTCGCGCTCGTCACCTGCACGCTGGGTGAGGAGGGCGAGATCCTGGTCCCCGAACTCGCCCAGCTCGAGGCCGCGCAGGCCGACCAGCTCGGCGGCTGGCGGATCGCCGAGCTGCGGGTGGCGCTGGCCGCGCTCGGCGTCACCGACCACACGTTCCTCGGCGGCGCCGGCCGGTTCCGGGACAGCGGGATGATCGGCACGCCCGCCAACGCGCGGGACCGGGCGTTCTGGCGGGCGGATGGGGATGCCGCCGTGTTCGGCGCCGCAGTGGCCGAGCTGGTGGCGGTGCTCGATCGCGTCCGGCCCCAGGTGCTGGTGACCTACGACGAGTCCGGCGGCTACGGCCACCCGGACCACATCATGGCGCACCGGGTGGCGATGGCCGCGGTCCCGGCCGCCCGGCATAGGGTCAGCAAGGTGTACTGGAACACCCTTCCGGCCAGCGCCGCCCAGGTGCCCGGTGCCGGCTGCCCGTTCCAGCCGATGGCAGCCCGGCCCGCGCTGCCGGACGACCAGGTGACCACGGTGATCCGGGCGCCCGAGCAGCGCGCGGCCAAGACAGCGGCGATGCGCGCGCACGCCACCCAGCTGCTGGTGGCCGATGAGTGGTTCGCGCTGTCGAACCGGCTCGGCCAGCCGCTGTCCACCGATGAGTACTACCGGCTCGTGATCGGCGCACCGGGCGGCGAGCGGGACGCCGACGGGCGCGAGACCGACCTCTTCGGCGGCATCGATGGCTGAGGTGGTGGACCCGTCGGGGAGGGAACCGGCCGGTCGCCCGCTGGCGCCCGGTGTCCCGGACGTGCCGCTCAGTGGGCCGCTGCTGGCGTTGGGCTACCTGCTTTTCGCAGCAGCGGGGCTGCTCGCCGCGGTGTTCACGGTGCTGCTGGTGCCGTTGCGAGTGGGAGCCACGCTGCTGCCGGTGGCGCCGGTGCTCGCCGTGCTCACCGGGGTCGGGCTGCCCGCGCTGTCGCGCGGGCTCACCGACACGCTGCCTTCGGCGCTGCCGCCCGCGCTGGGACAGGTCGTGGGCACCTGGGTGCTCGGCATGGGACGTCCGGAGGGTGACGTGTTGTTGCCGGCTGGCAGCACCGCCGGCGTGTCCTACAGTGTGCTGATCCTGGGCACGCTGCTGCCGCTGTTCACGGTAGGGCTGGCCTCCCGGCCGGGGCCCTGGACCTGGTCGACCGTGCTGGGACGCCTCCGGCGAGTGCGCCGGGCCGACCAGCAGGCCGCCGAGCCCCGCTACGTCCGGTCTAGGCGGGCGGGACGCGGTAGTGGTAGCGATGGTGCACGGTGAACCCGAGCCCGCGATACAGCGCCAGCGCGGCGGTGTTCGCGCCGTCCACCTGCAGGTAACACGCCGCCCCTGCCTGGCTGCGGCCCCAGTCCAGCAGCGCGCGCATCATGTCCCCGGCCAGGCCCCGGCGCCGGTGGGTGGGAGCCACCTCGACCGCGGTGATGCCAAGCCATCCCTCGTCCACCGTCGCCCGGCCGATCGCGAGCACCTGCTGCCCGTCCCGGATGGCGGCGAACCTGACCCGTTCGTGGCGCGTGAGCAGGTCGACCGCACCGGCGGGCAGCTGGCCGCCGCGGTAGTGGTAGGTCGCCAGCCAGTCCCGGTCCGGCCGGTCCGCCAGCGTGCAGGCGAGCGTGCGGGCCGAGCCCGCTACGGAAGCCGACTCCATCTCGCGTGTGGGCCAGGGCGCGGCGAGGCTGCGGGTGAGCACCAGCGAGGGCCGCTGCACGGTCCAGCCGCGCTCGGCCAGCGCGGCGTCGAGCGCGCTGCGCGCGGGCAGCGGCAGCTGGATCTGGGCGAGCAGCCCGCGACCCTCGTAGTAGCTGCGCAGCTCGACGAGTCCGGCGTCCAGCGGCCGGTCCAGCTGTCCCAGCGGGAGCGCGGAGTTCGCGCGGCCGGTCCAGCCCAGGTCGGCGTCCAGTAGCCAGCCGTCCAGCTGCGTCCGGGTGGCCGCACGCCAGCCCAGCCGGCCGATCCGCGCCAGCTCGAGCACGTCCCGGCGGTTGGCTTCGACCGCCTTCGCGGCGCGCACCGCAGCCCGGCGGACGGTACGCAGGCCGCCGCTGGTGTGGATGGTCACGGCGTCCTCGGTCAGCCCGGTGAGCGTGCCGATCAGGTCGCTCAACGGCGGCCGCCCCGCGGGATCGTCCCGCTCGTAGCGCAGCACAACACGGCGCCCCAACAACCCCTCGTCGAGCATGACCGGCATACTATTCAGCGGCGGTGCAGCGCCGTGCCGCCGTGCTCCACAGGTTCGTTGGAAGGATGCCTCGTGACTTACGTGATCGCAGAGCCGTGCGTCGATGTGCTGGACAAGGCCTGCATCGAAGAGTGCCCGGTGGACTGCATCTACGAGGGTGGCCGGATGCTCTACATCCACCCCGACGAGTGCGTCGACTGCGGGGCTTGCGAGCCGGTCTGCCCGGTCGAGGCAATCTTTTACGAGGACGACCTGCCGGACAAGTGGCGTGAGTACACCCAGGCCAACGCCGACTTCTTCGAAGACCTCGGCTCGCCCGGTGGAGCTTCCAAGGTGGGTAGGACCGAGTTCGACCCGGGGTTCATCGCCGCACTGCCGCCGCAGGGCGAGCAGCACTGACGTCACTCGCCGGAGGCCGCTGACGGGGCCGCCGGCTAGATTTTGGCCATCGTCGCCACCACCGCGGTGCTGGCGGCGTGTTCATCGGGCTGCCAGCCCTTGCCGCGCGTCCAACTGTGCCCGGCGTAGTGCACCGCGTCGATGCCCAGGTCGTCGGCGTTGCAGATGAGCCAGCCGGCGGTGGCCCAGCCGGCGCCCGGCACGCTGACCTCGGTCGCTGTGGTGCGGGGTGCAGCCACCGGCAGGTTCGCGGTCAGGTCCTGAGCCACCGTCGCGGTGCCGGCGGTCACGGTCGGCTTGCCGAAACTGCAGCTGACGCCCATCGGGGTCGCACCGGTCAGCGCATCAGCGATCTGCTGCGCCTCCGCCTCGTGCTTGGCGTAGGCGCTCCCATCGGCCGAGACCTGCACCGTTTGCACCACCGTCGCCAGCGAGTCCGACTGCCAATGCGGCACCTTCACCACCGCATCCAGGAACTTGCCGGTCGCGTACTGCACGTTGGCGATCTGCGCCGCGGTACCCCAGCCCTGGGAAGGCCGCTGCTGCAGGATGCCTACCGAGTCCCGGTCGCCCTCGCCGGGGCCGAGGTTGCGCAGCTTGGACTCCTGCAGCGCCGCGCCCAGGGTGAGTACCGCGGCACGTTCGGGCAGCTTGCGGGTGAGCACCACGCCGACCACGGTCGAGGCGATCTGCGCCTGCCCGAGGTCGAGGCTGTAATCGCCGAAATCGCAACCGTCGGAGTGCACCGCCGACTGCGCCGCGTGCCACAGCGCCCGCGCGCCGACCGCGATGGCGGCGACGGCCAGCGCCACCACCACCAGCGCCACGAAGCCGGTGCGCGCTCGCGAAGCCATCAGCGCCTCAGTTGGCGTGCAGGGCGGCGTTCAGCTCGATGCCCTGTCCGGTCCGCGGCCGCACCTCGAGCACGCCGGTGACCGTGTTCGTCCAGAACAGCAGCCCGGACTGCCCGGAAAGCTCGGCCGCCTTGCGTACCGAGCCATCGGGCAGCGTCACCTTCGAGCCGGCCGTGACGTAGGTACCCGCGGCCACCACGCAGTCATCGCCGAGCGAGATGCCGATGCCTGCGTTGGCGCCGATCAGGCAGCTCTTGCCGACCGACACGACCTCCTTGCCGCCGCCGGACAGGGTGCCCATGATCGAGGCGCCGCCGCCGACGTCGGAGCCGTCGCCGACCGTCACACCGGCCGAGATCCGGCCCTCCACCATGGAGCTGCCCAGCGTGCCGGCGTTGTAGTTGACGAAACCTTCGTGCATGACGGTGGTGCCGGCCGCCAGGTGAGCGCCCAGCCGGACCCGGTCCGCGTCGGCGATCCGCACACCGGAGGGCAGCACGTAGTCGACCATCCGGGGAAACTTGTCCACGCCGTACACCGTGACCGGGCCACGCCGGCGCAGCCGGGTCCGCACCAACTCGAAGTCGTCCACCGCACAGGGGCCGAAGTTCGTCCAGACCACGTTGGACAGCAGGCCGAACACCCCGGTCAGGTTCACTCCGTGCGGTGCGACCAGCCGGTGCGAGAGCAGGTGCAGCCGCAGGTAGACATCCGCCGCATCCGCCGGATCGGCGTCCAGGTCGATCACCCGGTGCACGAGTTCCTGCCGCACCTGCCGGTCTCCGTCGGCTACCGCCAGCTCAGCCAACCCGTCCGGCTCCGGCGCGTCCGGTCCGAGCGCCGGCGCCGGGTAGTAGGCATCGAGCACGATGCCGTTGTCGGTGATGGTGGCAAGGCCGTGGCCGGATGCGGTTCGCGGCGAGCTGCTGGTCACGCCCGCCACCCTAGCTTTTCCGGCTGGGACTAGCGTTGCCGGTCGTGGACCTCTCCGTTTCCGGTGCCGAACTGACGGCCGCGCTGGTCGACATCCCTTCCGTGTCCGGCGACGAGCAGCAGCTGGCCGACGAGATCGAGCGGGCGCTGCGCGGCTACCCGGACCTCAGCCTGCAGCGCTTGGGCAACGTGCTGGTGGCGCGCACCGAGCTGGGCAAGCCACATCGGGTGGTGCTGGCAGGTCATCTGGACACTGTGCCGATCGCCGGCAACGTGCCCGGCCGGATCGCGGACGGCCGGCTGCACGGCTGCGGCTCCTCGGACATGAAGTCCGGGGTCGCACTGCAGCTGCGGATGGCGCATCTGGTCGGCACCGGCGCGCTGCAACCGGCGGTGGACCTCACCTGGGTGTTCTACGACTGCGAGGAGGTCGAGGCCGAGCGAAACGGGCTGAACCGGCTGTCGCAGACCCGGCCTGAGCTGCTGCACGGCGACCTGGCGATCCTGCTGGAGAGCACCAACGGCCAGATCGAGGGTGGTTGTCAGGGCACCTTGCGGATCGCGGTCCGGGTGCACGGCGAGCGTGCGCACAGTGCCCGCTCGTGGCTGGGTGCCAACGCCATCCATCTGGCGGCACCGGTGCTCACCCGGCTGGCCGACTACCGCGCGCGGACCGTCGAGGTCGAGGGGCTGACCTACCGCGAGGGGCTCAACGCGGTGTTCATCGACGGCGGCATCGCCGGCAATGTAGTGCCCGACCTGGCGACGGTGACGGTCAACTACCGCTTCGCTCCGGACCGGTCCGAGGCCGAGGCGCTGCAGCACGTGCGCGAAGTGTTCGACGGGTACGAGGTGGAGCTGGTCGATTCGGCGCCGGCGGCGCGGCCGGGCCTGGACCGGCCGCTGGTGCAGCACGCGGTGGCCGCGCTCGGCGGCCAGGTGGCAGCCAAGCTCGGCTGGACCGACGTGGCGCGGTTCTCGCTGCTGGGCATTCCCGCGCTCAACTTCAGCCCCGGCGACCCCAACCTGGCCCATCGGCCGGACGAGTCGGTGGACCTGGAGCTGATCGAGCGGTGCGAGCGCGCGCTGGTCGGTTTTCTGCGCACGCCGCTGCCCGCGGCGATCTGAGACCACCGCGCCGCCGAACTCTAGGGTTGACGCATGACCAACGGACATCCCACCCCCGAGCGTCACCGGGGTCCGGTGATCCTGCGCCGCAGCCAAGCGATCGAAGCGCAGGGCACCACCGACCAGCGGCTGCTCGACTACCGCGGCCCGGTCAGCTGGCTGCACACCGACCCGTGGCGTTGGGTTACGAAGGACCCAGATAAAAACGGCCTCTAAACCCCAAGAATTCTGGGGTGTCCGATGAACTACGACAAGTTTCGCCCGTCCCGCCACGGTCGCACGCGGTTCTACGAGGCAGAGAAACTGAAAAACGGTCGGATAAATGATCAAGTGCTGAGCGCCTGTCACAGAACATCGTGAGCCGCTGCTCGGGATGGGGCGAACGCGGACATTCTGCGACGGCTGATCAGCGAGAGGAAGTCTCAGAAGCAACGCGCGGGCTGACTGGGCCAAGG
>DATAKO010000109.1:0-15250 GCA_036261575.1 Jatrophihabitans sp. | reverse complement strand
TTGGTGCTCAGCCTGATCACGATCCTGGTCGTGGCGCTCGGGGTCGCTGCGGCGTGGGCCACCAGCCGCCGGGTGCCCTCGACCCGGCCCGCGGGCAACGTGATCACGGTGGCCGCCCGGCGCAGCCTGTACGCCGACGCCTTCAACGAGACCGTTCTGATGCGGCCCGGTCAGTGGCTCGACCGCGGGCTGGTGTTCTTCGACAACAAGGGCATCGACGGTCTGGTGAACGGCCTGGCCGCGGGCTTCGGTGGGGGTTCCGGGCGGTTGCGCCGGATCCAGACCGGATACGTCCGCTCCTACGCACTGTCCATGTTGGCCGGCGCCGCGGTACTGATCGCGGTCCTGCTCGGGGTGAGGTTCTCCTGATGCACAACCTGTCCCTGCTCGGGCTGCTCGCGGTCCCGCTGATCGGTAGCCTGGCGATCTTCGCCATGCCGGCCGGGCGCAGCGAGGTGGCCAAGCAGACCGCGCTGATCTTCTCCGCGCTGACCTTCGTCTACGCGGTCGTGCTGGGCGTGCAGTTCAAGACCGGCGACGGTGCTGCCCGCTTCCAGTTCCAGGGTTCCTGGGTCTGGATCAAGGACCTCGGGGTGCACTTCGCGTTCGGCCTGGACGGCATCGCCCTGGTGCTCATCCTGATGTCGACACTGCTGGTGCCCTGCGTGGTACTGGCCTCCTGGAACTCCTTCGACACCATCGAGGACGCCGAGGAAGCCACGCCGGCCCGCCGCTCGGCCAAGACCTACTTCGCCCTGCTCCTGCTGCTGGAAGTCTTCATGGTGGGCGTGTTCGCCGCCACCGACGTCTTCCTGTTCTACGTCTTCTTCGAGGCGATGCTGGTCCCGATGTACTTCATCATCGGCAGCTTCGGCGGCCCACGCCGGCAGTACGCGGCGGTGAAGTTCTTCCTCTACTCGCTGGTCGGCGGCTTGCTCATGCTGGCCTCGGTGATCGGCGTCTACGTCAGCTCCGGCACTTCCAGCTTCGCCTTCTCCGACCTGGTCGGGCACGTGCCCGGCGGCGCGACCCAGAAGTGGCTGTTCCTCGGCTTCTTCATCGCGTTCGCGATCAAGGCCCCGCTGTTCCCGTTCCACACCTGGTTGCCGGACGCGGGTGCGGAGGCGCCCGCCGGTGGCGCAGCGCTGCTGGTCGGCGTGCTGGACAAGGTCGGCACCTTCGGCTTCCTGCGTTACTGCCTGCCGCTGTTCCCGGAAGCGTCGCGGTACTTCAGCAAGACGATCCTCATCCTCTCCGTGATCGGCGTGCTGTACGCGGCCTTCCTGGCGATGGGCCAGCGCGACATGAAGCGTCTCGTCGCCTACACCTCGGTAGCGCACTTCGGCTTCATCGGCCTGGGGATCTTCGCCTTCACCACCCAGGGCGGCACCGGCGCGGTTCTCTACATGGTCAACCACGGCCTGGCCACCGGCCTGCTGTTCCTGGTCGTCGGTTTCCTCGTCGCGCGCGGCAAGAGCCGTCAGATTCCGGACTTCGGCGGCACGGCCAAGGTCACCCCGCGGCTCGGCGGCGCCTTCCTCATCGCCGGGCTGGCGGCGCTGGCACTGCCCGGCTTGTCGACCTTCATCAGCGAGTTCCTGACCCTCGTCGGGACGTTCACCCGGCACAAGGCGATCGCCATCATCGGAACCACCGGCATCATCCTCGCGGCCTTGTACGTGCTGCTGCTCTACCAACGCACCATGCAGGGCACCGTCAGTGAGAAGGTCCGGGCCTTCCGCGACCTGAACGTGCGGGAGACCTTCGCCATCGCGCCGCTGATCATCCTGATCGTCGCTCTCGGGGTGTATCCCAAGCCGATCGTCGACATGATCAACCCGGCCGTGAAGTACACGATGCATGACATCGGCAAGACCGACCCAACACCGCAGAACGTGGCTCAGCCCGGTGCCAACGGAGGACACAAGTGAGCGCCCTGACTGGTCTGGCGTCGGCCGCCGGCAGTGACCCGACGACCTACATCCACGCTCCGTCGATCGCGTATGCCGCCCTGCTGCCGATCTTCATCGTGCTGGGCGCGGCCTGCGTGGGAGTGCTGTTCGAGGCCCTGCTGCCGCGCGAGCTGCGGTATCCGGCACAGCTCACCCTGACCATCCTCGCTTTGCTGGCGGCGCTGGTGGACGTGATCACGCTGCACTCCACGTCGCTGACCACGGTGTCCGGGGCGATCGCGGTGGACGGCGTCTCGCTGTTCATCCAGGGCACCATCCTGGTGCTGGCCGCCCTCTCGGTCATGTTGATCGGCGACCGCGGTGTCGAGCCGGGCGGCGCGATCGTCGCCTCGGCGGCGGTCACCGTAGGCTCGCCGGCCGACCAGCGACTCTCCTCCAGCGGCCGGGTGCAGACCGAGATTTACCCGCTGGCGCTGTTCGCCGTCGGCGGCATGCTCATCTTCCCTGCGGCAAACAACCTGCTGCTCATGTTCGTCGGTCTCGAGGTGCTCTCGCTGCCGCTCTACCTGATGGCAGGGCTGGCGCGCCGGCGCCGGCTGCTCAGCCAGGAAGCCGCGATCAAGTACTTCCTGCTGGGCGCGTTCGCATCGGCCTTCTTCCTGTACGGCCTGGCATTGCTGTACGGCTACGCCAACTCGGTCGACCTGACCGCGATCTTCGCCGCGCAGAACACCTCCGGGCAGTCGGACACGCTGCTCTGGCTGGGCTTCGGGCTGCTCACCGTAGGCCTGCTCTTCAAGGCCGGTATCGCGCCGTTCCACTCGTGGACGCCGGACGTGTACCAGGGCTCGCCCACGCCGGTGACCACGTTCATGGCCGCCTGCACCAAGGTCGCGGCCTTCGGTGCAATCCTGCGCGTCTTCTACGTGGGCTTCTCGATCAGCGCCTGGGATTGGCGGTGGCTCATCTGGGCGGCCGCGATCGCCTCAATGGCCGTGGGTGCGGTGCTCGGCCTGACCCAGACCGACGTCAAGCGGATCCTGGCCTACTCCTCCATCGCGCACGCGGGCTTCATCCTGGTCGGCATGGTCGGGCTCGGCAAAGACGGCCTGTCCAGCGTGCTGTTCTACCTGGTGGCCTACGGCTTCACCACGGTCGCCGCGTTCGGTCTGGTGATGCTGGTACGCGATGCCAACGGTGAGGCCACCCACCTGTCGCAGTGGTCCGGTCTGGCTCGCAAGTCGCCCATCTTCGCCACCACCTTCACCTTCCTGCTGCTGGCGCTGGCCGGTATCCCGCTGACCAGCGGCTTCACCGGCAAGTTCGTGGTGTTCCGGGCGGCTTATCACGTGGCAGGCCCGCTGGTGGTGGTCGGCCTGATCAGCTCCGCCGTGGCAGCGTTCTTCTACCTGCGCATCGTGGTGCTGATGTTCTTCGCCGAACCGGCCGAGGACGGCCCGACGATCACCATCCCGTCGCTGCTGACCTACATCCCGATCCTCGCCGGTGTGCTGGTGACGGTCGTGCTCGGCGTCTTCCCGCAGCCGCTGATCGACCTGGCCGGCAAGGCAGCTAAGTTGCACGGGTGAGCTCCCCGCTGCTGTCCGTCGGGCTGACGTTCGACGAGCCCGAGCT
Source organism: Jatrophihabitans sp. (assembly GCA_036261575.1). GTDB lineage: Bacteria > Actinomycetota > Actinomycetes > Mycobacteriales > Jatrophihabitantaceae > Jatrophihabitans_A. The sequence continues at coordinate 11,702 of DATAKO010000109.1, read as the reverse complement.
GGAAACTGCCATCAGGGAGGGCCTGGAGGCCGTCGAGGCCGCGTTGCGTGCCTCGGCGACATCTGACGACGACTTCGTCACCGAGGCCGCGCGGCACCTGATGGACGCCGGTGGCAAACGATTCCGCCCCCTGCTGGCGTTGCTTGCGGCACAGTTCGGCTACCCCGACGGCGAGGGTGTGGTGATGTCGGCCGTCGTGTGCGAGCTGACCCACCTGGCCACGCTCTACCACGACGACGTGATGGACGAGGCCACCGTGCGCCGGGGCGCGGTGGCCGCGAACGAGCGCTGGTCCAACTCGGTTGCCATCCTGACCGGCGACTTCTTGTTCGCGCGGGCATCGGACATCCTCGCCGACCTGGGCCCGGAGGCGGTACGTATTCAGGCGCGCTGCTTCGAGCGGCTGGTCAAGGGCCAGATCCGCGAGACGGTGGGCCCCAAAGCCGGTGTCGACCCGATCGATCACTACCTGTCGGTGCTGGCGGACAAGACCGGTTCGCTGATCGCCACGTCGGCCGAGTTCGGTGGCATGTTCGCCGGCGTCGATCCGGACGGCGTAGCCAGCCTGCGGGCCTACGGGGAGCAGGTGGGTATCGCCTTCCAGATCTCCGACGACATCCTCGATATCGCCTCCGAGACCGGTCAGTCCGGCAAGACGCCCGGCACCGACCTGCGCGAGGGAGTGCAGACCCTGCCGGTGCTCTACGCACTGCGCTCCACGGAACCGGGCGAGGCACGGTTGCGGGAGTTGCTCAGCCGGCCGCTCGACGATGACGCCGAGCATGCCGAAGCGCTGGCGTTGATGCGTGGCTCGGCCGCGATGGGCCAGGCCCGCGACACCGTGGCGGCCTTCGCCGAGGCAGCCCGGGCGGCCCTGGAGCCGCTGCCCGACGTGCCGGCCAAGGCGGCGCTGCTCGCACTCACCGAGCATGTGGTGACCCGCACGGCCTGAGCGACCGGCCGCACAAGAACCTACGCTAGCGTAGGTAGATCTCGGCGAGGGAACTGCGAAGGAGGACCGACGATGACCGACTCCCGGATTGCGTCCGGACCTGAGGGCGCAATGGCCCGGTTGCTGCACGAGCTCGAGCCGGTCGTCGAGCAGAACCTCGACCGTCACCTGTCCCAGGCCAGGCCCTGGCAGCCACACGACTACGTGCCCTGGTCTGATGGTAAGAACTTCGCCTTCCTCGGCGGTACGGACTGGCATCCGGAGGAATCCAAGCTCGACCCGGTCGCCAAGACGGCGATGATCGTCAACCTGCTGACCGAGGACAACCTGCCTTCCTACCACCGCGAGATCGCCACCCGCTTCGGCCGGGACGGCGCCTGGGGGCAGTGGATCGGCCAGTGGACGGCCGAGGAAGGGCGGCACGGCATCGCGCTGCGCGATTACCTCGTGGTCACTCGCGGCGTGGATCCGGTCAAGCTGGAAGAGCTCCGGATGATCCACATGACCCACGGTTACGACTCCGGCGACAAGACTCCGTTGCAGGCAGTGGCCTACGTGTCGTTCCAGGAACTGGCCACCCGGGTGTCGCACCGCAATACGGGCAAGTCCACCGGCGATCCACTGGCCGAACAGCTGCTGGCCAGGATCGCCCTGGACGAGAACCTGCACATGATCTTCTACCGCAATCTGGTGCAGGCCGCGTTCGAGATCGCGCCGGACGCGACCATGGCCGCGGTGCGCGATGAGGTCGTCGGCTTCCAGATGCCCGGCGCGGGCATGCCGGACTTCACCCGTAACTCCGTCACCATCGCCAAGGCCGGCATCTACGATCTTCGGCTGCACCACGATGCGGTCATCACGCCGGTTCTGAAGTTCTGGCAGGTCTTCGAGCGCTCTGACCTCGGACCGGAGGGGGAGAAGGCGCGTCAGGAGCTCGCGGACTTCATGTTCGCGCTGGATGCTCAAGCGAGCCGGTTCGTCGAGCAGCGCGAGAAGGCGCGGGCGCGGTCGGCGGCACGCGGAGCCACGTCGTAAGTCGTCGGCGACGCCCGATTCCTGCTGAAATAGAGAGTGCGTGCACTGGTGGTATAGCTGCGCGGTTCGCGGGGTAGATTGGAATCGGTTCACCTCGATTGCACACGCTCGCTTCGGTTAGGTTCAGTCGTGGCAGGCCGATAGGGATCGTGGCCCCGGAATGCAGTGAAGGACGGTGCGCGTGCCAGGTCAGCGGAAGCCGCTCTCGACCGCGCTGCGGTTGACCGCGGCCGGTGTGCTTGCCAGCGGGCTCAGCCTGCTCGCGGCGCAGCCGGCCCTCGCCGCACCAGCTCACCGAAGCGCCGGCCAGCACAGCGTCAGCCAGCACAGCGTCAGCCAGCGGAAGGCCGGACGCGACAGCGATTCGAGCAGTCACCAGAAGGCCGGGCATGCCGGTGGCGCCGGGGGGCAGCCCGCCAGTACCGAGCGCGCTGTCGGCACGCGCGACGGGCGCGGCCGGCCCGCCGTCGCCGCAGCCTCGAAGCACTCAGCCGCGCGGCGTGACGGCAGGGCCGCCGCGTACACCCACGGAGAGCGCCGCACGAAACCAGGCGACGTTCCTGGTCACAGCAAGCGCTGCGACCGGGGCAACACAGCCGGCCATGGCTCCGCAGCAACTGCAGGCTCGGGGACCACCGGCGGGACCATCGGCAAGGACAACAACGCCACGGGCACCGTCGGCCAGACCCAGGCGGCCGGCCTGCAGGCCCCGCACGCAGCCCAGCGCCCCAGCGCGCAGGCAGCCGCTCAGCGACACCTCGACGAGGCCGCGGCAGCACGGCTGGCTCGCGTTCGAGCTGCCCAGCAGTCGGCCGATCGCGCCAAGGCCGCGGCTCAGGCGGCCGCCAAGGCCAAGGCGACGGCGGCACCGACCGCCACACCCAAGGGCGGCAACGCCAACGCTGACATCGCCCTGACGGCGGCTACGCAGGCCGCGCACGTCAACGGCTCCGCGCCAGTTCAGCCCGCTGCGAGCGCCGACACCGGCAGTGCTCCGGCGACCATCTCGGCGCCTGCCGCACCCAGGACTGCCGCCACGCCCGTCCCGGCCAAACCCAAGGCGCCCTCTGCCGTGCACCGCATCATCATTGCTGACCCGGTGGCTCCGGTGGCCGCCATCGCCGCCGCCGGTCTCGCGCTGGGCCCGGGGCCTGCGCTGGTGTTGCTGGCCCTGGTGTCCCTCGGCGGGCTCCTGCTCGTCGTGGCGGGTACCCGGCGCCGCGGAACGTCCTGAGGCGCCTCCGAACCCTCGCTTGAGCAGCGGCCGCCACACCGGCTGCGCAATCGTGCCCGACGCCGCCGGCTCGAGTCCGGTCAGCCCGGCAGCGTCACCGCGGCCGCATCAGCAACCGCGGACTGGCTGCGCCGACGCCGGACGACCGCGTCGAACGTGAGCACGAGCAGAGCCAGCCAGACCAGGCAGAAGCCGATCAGCGTCGCCGTCGGCAGGGGCTCGTGCCGGATGCCCACGCCGACGGCGAACTGCAGCACCGGCGTCAGGTACTGCAGCAGCCCCATGGTGCTCAGCGGCAGCCTGCGCGCTCCGGCTCCGAACAGCAGCAGCGGGATGGCCGTCACCACGCCGGTGCCCATCAGCAGCAGGGAATTGCCCACCCCGTGGTGGCCGAACGTGAGGTTGCCTTGCGCCTGCAGCACGATCAGCGTCACCAGCGCCGGTCCGCTGAGTACGGAGGTCTCCAGCGCCAGCGACTCCATGGCGCCGACGCCGACCTGTTTCTTCAAGAAGCCGTACCCGGCGAACGAACACGCGAGCACCAGCGCGATCCAGGGCAGCCGCCCGTAATCGATCGTCAGCACCACGATGGCCAGTGAGGCGATGCCGACGGCGAGCCACTGTGTCCGGGTCAACCGCTCCGAGAGCACCACCACGCCGAGCAGGATCGTCAGCAGCGGATTGATGAAGTAGCCCAGGCTGGTTTCGATGACGTGATGGGTGTTGACACCCCAGATGTAGACACCCCAGTTGATCGAGACCAGCACCGCGGCGAGTGCGAGACGAGCGAACCGGGCGCGGTCGGCTGCCACCGCGCGCACCCGGCTCCAGGTACGCGTGACGGTCAGCAGCAGCGCAACGAAGATGAGCGACCACACCATCCGGTGTGCCAGGATTTCCACCGCTCCGGCCGGTTCCAGCAGCGGCCAGTACAGCGGGAACAGGCCCCAGCAGAAGTAGGCCAGTACGCCCAGGGTCAATCCTGCCCGGGTGTCGTGCTGCGCTTGGGGCGAGGGCGGGTCGGAGTCCGGGGCGCTCACGCCGAGCCGCTGGGCATCAACTGATGGTCCAGGGGTCGTTGCCGCGCAGCAGTTCGGTCAGCGCCGCCGCGTCGCCGGGCCGCTGTGCCTTGGCCAGGTCGACCTGCTCATTCACCAGCCGGTCGTACGTCGGCCGGGCGACGTTGCGGAAGATCCCCATCGGGGAGAACCGGCTGTCCTGCTGCGAGAGCCGCGACAGCGCGAAAGCGTAGGACGGATCCTGCGTGTGCGCGTCGTGCACAACGACGCGGGGGTCGTCCTCGGCGACATCGTGCTCGACCCGCAGCGACAGGCCGTCCCGGACGACGGCCTTGCTGCCGAAGCGCACCGGCTGGCCGTGCTCGAGCGGGATGATCCACTCGCCCTTGGTCTCGGCATCCTTGAGCAGGTCGAAGGCGCCGTCGTTGAAGATGTTGCAGTTCTGGTAGATCTCCACCAATGCGGCGCCCTCGTGCGCGCTTGCCTGCCGCAGCACCTCGGTCAGGTGCTTACGGTCGGAGTCCAGCGTGCGCGCCACGAAGGTGGCTTCCGCGCCGAGTGCCAGCGAGATCGGGTTGAACGGCGTGTCCACCGAGCCGAACGGGGTCGACTTGGTGATCTTGCCGGTCTCGGAGGTGGGCGAGTACTGCCCCTTGGTCAGCCCGTAGATCCGGTTGTTGAACAGCAGAATGGTCAGGTTGACGTTGCGGCGTAGGGCATGGATCAGGTGATTTCCACCGATCGACAGCGCATCGCCGTCACCGGTCACCACGAACACCGACAGGTCAGGACGGCTGGTGGCAAGGCCCGTCGCGATCGCCGGCGCCCGGCCGTGGATCGAGTGCATGCCGTAGGTGTTCATGTAATAGGGGAACCGGGACGAGCAGCCGATGCCTGAGATGAACACGATGTTCTCCCGCGGCACGCCGAGGTCGGGCATGAAGCCCTGCACGGCCGCCAGCACGGCGTAGTCACCGCAGCCGGGGCACCAGCGGACCTCCTGATCGGTCTTGAAATCCTTCGCCTTCAGGCCCAGATCAGCCATCAGTCACAACTCCTTGCAGCATGTCGGCCAGCTCCGCGGCCTTGAACGGCAACCCGCGCACCTGAGTCAGCGAGACCACATCGACCAGGTACCGCGCCCGGACGAGCTGAGCCAGCTGACCCATGTTCATCTCGGGGATCACGACCTTGTCGTAGCGCGCCAGCACGGCTCCGAGGTTGGCCGGGAACGGGTTGAGGTGACGCAGATGGGCCTGCGCGATCGGGTAGCCGGCTCGGCGCACCCGCCGTGCTGCCGCCCCGATCGGGCCGTAGGTGGAGCCCCAGCCCAGCACCAGCACCCGCGCGGTGCCGTCCGGGTCGTCGACTTCCAGTTCCGGCACCGCGACCCCGGCGACCTTGGCGGCGCGGGTGCGCACCATGAAGTCGTGGTTGTCCGGGTCGTAGGAGATGTTGCCGGTCTTGTCGGCCTTCTCGATGCCGCCGATCCGGTGCTCGAGCCCGGGCGTGCCGGGAACCGCCCACGGCCGAGCCAGCGTGTGCGGGTCGCGCAGGTAGGGCAGGAACAGCCCCTCCTGCTCGCCGGACCCGTTCGCCTCGGTGGCAAATGCCACCCGCAGATCCGGCAACTCGGCCAGTTCCGGTAGTCGCCATGGCTCGGAACCGTTGGCGATGTAACCGTCGGACAGCAGGAACACCGGCGTCCGGTAGACCGTCGCGATCCGGATCGCCTCGATCGCGGCGTCGAAGCAGTCGCCTGGGGAGCGCGGCGCCACGATCGGCACCGGGGCCTCGCCGTTGCGCCCGTACATGGCCTGCAGCAGGTCCGACTGCTCCGTCTTGGTCGGCAGCCCGGTGGACGGCCCGCCCCGCTGCACATCCACGATGACCAGCGGAAGCTCCAGCGATACCGCCAGCCCGATCGTCTCGGCCTTGAGCGCGATGCCCGGCCCGGACGACGTCGTGACCCCGAGCGCGCCGCCGAAGGACGCGCCGAGGGCCGCGCCGATGCCGGCGATCTCATCCTCAGCCTGGAAGGTGGTCACGCCGAAGCGCTTGTGCCGCGACAGCTCGTGCAGGATGTCCGAAGCCGGCGTGATCGGGTACGCGCCCAGGAACAACGGCAGCGCGGCGCGCTGCGCACCGGCGATCAGTCCGTACGCCAGCGCCAGGTTGCCGGCAATGTTGCGATAGGTGCCGGCCGGCAGCTTCGCCGGCTTCACCTGGTAGGAGACGCCGAAGGCCTCGGTTGTCTCGCCGTAGTTGTAGCCCGCCTTGAACGCGGCCACGTTCGCCTCGGCGATCTGCGGTTTGGCGGCGAACTTCTCGCGCAGGAAGGCGATCGTCCCCTCGGTGGGCCGGGAGTACATCCAGGAGAGCAGGCCAAGGGCATACATGTTCTTGCAGCGGCCTGCGTCCTTGCGGGAAAGGTCCGGCTGCGCGGCGAGAGCGTCCAGGGTCAGCTGGGTCAGATCCAGCGCGTGCACCGTGAAGGAGTCCAGGCTGCCATCGGTCAGCGGGTTCGAAGACCAGCCGATCCGGGCCAGCGCGCGCTCGGTGAAGTCGCGGGTGTCCACGATGATGGTCGCGCCCTTGGCCAGATCGCCCAGGTTCGCCTTCAGTGCGGCCGGGTTCATCGCTACCAGCACATCCGGCCGGTCGCCCGGCGTCAGGATGTCGTGGTCGGCGAAGTGCAGCTGGAACGAGGAGACACCGGCCAGCGTCCCGGCTGGTGCCCGGATCTCGGCGGGGAAGTTGGGCTGGGTGGACAGATCGTTGCCGAAGTTGGCCGTCTCCTGCGTGAAACGGTCGCCGGTCAGCTGCATGCCGTCACCGGAGTCGCCGGCGATCCGGATGACTACCCGGTCGAGCTGGTGCACTTGTGTGGACATACGAAGAGGTCCGCCTCCTGAACTGCGCTGGTGGGCACGCGGTCAGACCCCGGGGTGCCCGTTCCATCGTAGTTAGCCGCGGCGAGTGCTGAGGCAGTGGCGTCACTCACCCGGCCTCAGCTGGCCGGCGGCACTCTCCCCGAGGCCTGTGGACAAGTTCGGAGATGGATGTCCGGATCGTCCTAGGCTGGGTCACCATGCGCGCACCTGAGCCCATCGCCGCCGCCGGCGCCCGCATCGATGTCGATTTCGGCCAGTTGCGACAGCTCGCCCAGCAGCTGCGCGACGTGGCCGGTTGCCTGGATGGCCGGGCAAACCTGGCGTCCGCCGAACTCGATATCGACCTGCTCGGGCACCTCCGGGTGCTCGATCAGGACTGGTCGCGGCACCGGCGCCAGCTGCAGTCATTCCTGTTGGACACGGCTGCCGCAGTAGCGCAGATTGTCGCCCAGTACGAAAAGACAGACGACATGATTGCGACGGCAGCCACCCCGTAGGAATCGGTCACATGTGGCTAGTGTCCGATTCAGACCGTTCGGTCGGCTTTTTGATTGCGCAATGTTCACAAGGCTGTTCTCTGTTCGCAAGCTTGGCGCGGTCGGGCCCGATGGATAAAACCGACCGCTCCGCACGTTTTTCGACGAGGTGCTTCTCGGCAAGCATTCCGGGTGGTATTTTTTTCTCACGTCAGCCAGAGGCTGATGTCCGCATGGCCGGAATTGAGTAGCCGCGTGGTTGCTATGACTGCATCATTTCCGGTTTCAGATGGCAGAGCTCGGGGAGCAGGCGGTAGGCAGAAAAGTGACACCGGCACGGTCACCGCGATCCGGCGACAGCGTGTCGGGCGGTGATGGCCGGCGAAGGACAGACAGCACTGCACACGATGACAGGGCACCTGAGCAAGGGGACGTGATGGACAGCGAGCTCCACGCACTACAACTTCCGGCCTTCGAGCTGGACTGCCGCGACTGGTTGATCTCGACGCCGGAGGATGGCTCCGTGCCTGAGGAGATCGGCGGCGCTCCGGTGGTGGCAGTGCTCAGCACCGCCGTCATCGGCGCCGACGACATCGTGCCGGCCAGTGCCGTGCTCAGTATCGGCCTGCTCGATGAGCCGGTCGACTGTGTCCAGCTTGCGGCCGACTCTCCGGTCGCCGAGCTGATCGACCTCGACGCCGAGGAGGGGCAGGCTCGCTACGTGGTGCCGGCGCCTGATGGTCAGCTGGCGCTGCTGGCTGAGTTCAGCTCCGGCCCGGGTTGTCCTGATCTGCTGGACCGATTCGCCGCACTCATGTCGTCTTTTCGATGGGCGAACTAGGAAAGCCGCGCGCTGCCTGACATACTGTTCCGGTGACCCCGACCCGCGCACCCCGGCTGCACTCGCGGTTCTGGCAAGTCACTTTCTGGACGACACGGCGCGAAGCTGTCTGCGACGGGCACTGTCGGACGGGCCGCTGACCCGTCCCTGTCCGTCACATCCCGGAAAGTCCACCGATGCTCCAGCCAGTTGTCGCTGCCCCCCGCGTCACTCTGTTCCTCGATCCGGTCCAATTGGTCGAGTTCACGCGCTTCATCGCCGCCGAGGTTCGTGGCGGACGCTATCCCTACGTCCGGTACGACGCCGAGCAGCGCTGGCATCAGCGCCTGTACCGGGACCGCCGGGTGGACGTCTGGCTGATCAGCTGGTTGCCGGCGCAGGGCACCCAGCTTCACGACCACGGTGGCTCCTCCGGTGCGTTCACCGTGCTCGACGGAGCCCTGACCGAGGCGGTCTACCGGCCCGGCAGCCGCGATCTCGTCGAGGTGGCCCGACCCGCCGGCGACAGCGTCGGTTTCGGGGCGCATTACGTTCACGATGTGCGCAACCTGTCGGAGCGGCCAGCAGTCAGCGTGCACGCGTACTCCGCCCCGCTGACCAGCATGAACTTCTACGACCTCGACGGAGGTGCCGGGCTGAGCAGGCTGCTCACCGTCGCCACCGACGATCCGGAACCGGCGGTCGACGTGTCCCCCGGCAGCCGGCCGCGGTCGGCATGAACCTCGACGCGCCGCGCTTCCGCTCCGTCGACGAACTGCTGGCGGCGGCGCGCAGCAGGCTCGAACGGTTGCAGCCGGCCGAGGTGGCGGTTGCGGCGGGTGCACGGCTGGTCGACATTCGCCCGGCGTGGCTGCGCGCCCGGGAGGGCGAGATCGCCGACTCGCTGATCGTCGAACGCAACCATCTGGAGTGGCGGCTGCATCCGTACTCGGCCGCCCGGCACCCGCTGGCCGTGCCGGGGCAGCGCTGGGTAGTGGTGTGCTCGGAGGGTTACACCTCCTCGCTGGCGGCAGCCGCGCTGCTGTCGCTGGGCGTGCCCGCGACGGACCTGATCGGCGGCGTGCAGGCGTGGCGCGCGGCCGGTCTGCCGGTGCAGGCCACGCTCACCCGAGATGAGCGAGTGGTCGGGCAGTGCTCAGTCGGCCCGGGTGATCTCGCCGGTCCGCACGTCGAACACGAAGCCGGCCACTAGCCCGCGCTCGGGCAGCCAGCTGCTGGAGCGCACCCGCTCGACTGACTGCCGGACGCTGTGGTGTACGTCGTCGAAACCGGGCACGTCCCAATCGGGCAGCTCTCCGGTGCTCGCCAGCTCGCTACGAAAGGCCGCGTCGTCGAATCCGCTCATGCCGCACAGGGTGTGCTGGATGATCGCGATCGAGTTCGTGCCGAGCGCGCGCTGGCTGATCGCCAGCGAGCGCAGCACGTCGGAGGTGACGATGCCGCCCGCGTTACGCAGTACGTGCGCCTGGCCGAGCTCGAGGCCGAGCGCGCCGAGCACGTCGAGGCGGGCATCCATGCAGGTCACGACAGCCAGCCGGCGGCTCGGTGCGGCCGGAGAATCGTCGGGAGTGCGGTCGGCCAGGTAGCCGGCGTTGGCAGCCAGCAACTCGTCGAACAGGGTCATCGAGTCGTCCTCACTTCTTCCGGGCCAACGCGCGCAGCGCGACATCCACCACGTACTGCCCATATCCTGACTTGGCCTGCGCCTGACCCAGCGCCAGGGCCTGCTCGGCGTCGATGAAGCCCCGTGCCAGCGCGATCTCCTCCAGGCAGGCGATCCGGACGCCCTGCCGGTGCTCCAGTACCTGAACGAATTGGCCGGCTTCCAGCAGCGAGTCGTGGGTGCCGGTGTCGAGCCAGGCGGTGCCGCGGCCCAGGTCGATCAGCTGCGCAGTGCCGCGCCGCACGTAACGGTTGTTGAGGTCGGTGATCTCCAGCTCGCCCCGCGCGGACGGGCTGAGTTGCGCTGCCTCCTCGACGACCCGATTGTCGTAGAAGTACAGGCCCGTGACGGCGAGGTTCGATTTCGGCTCGGCCGGCTTCTCCTCGATCGAGATCAGCCGGCCGGTCTCGTCGGCCTCGGCCACGCCATAGCGCTCGGGGTCACGGACCTGATAGCCGAACAGGCGGCAGCCATCGGTAAGGGTGGCCGCGTCGCGGAGCATGCCACCGAGCGCGTGGCCGTAGAAGATGTTGTCACCCAGTACCAGGGCCACGCTGTCGGAGCCGACGTGCTCGGCGCCGATGATGAACGCTTGCGCCAGCCCGTTCGGCTCCGGCTGGACCGCGTAGCTGAAGCGCACCCCGAGCTCGGCGCCGTCACCGAGCAGGCGCTGGAACTGCTCCTGATCGTGCGGCGTGGTGATGATCAGGATGTCGGTGATGCCGGCCAGCATCAGCACCGACAGCGGGTAGTAGATCATCGGCTTGTCGTAGACGGGCAGCAGCTGCTTGCTGACAGCTCGGGTGATCGGGTGCAACCGGGTGCCGGAGCCGCCGGCGAGGACGATGCCTTTCACGCTCTGCCTTTCCACATCGGGGGAGCCGCAGCGTTCAGCGGTAGTTGTCGAATTGCAGGGCCACGCCGAAATCGCCGGCCTTGAGCAGCGCGATGACCGCCTGCAAGTCGTCGCGCTTCTTGCCGGAGACCCGCAGCTGGTCACCCTGGATCTGGGTCTGCACGCCCTTGGGTCCCTCGTCCCGGATCGCCTTGGCGATCTTCTTGGCGGTCTCGGACTCGATGCCCTGCTTCAGGCTGCCGGTGATCACGTACTGCTTGCCCGAAGACTTCGGCTCGCCGGCATCCAGCGCCTTGAGCGAGATGGAGCGCTTGATCAGCTTCTCCTTGAATACCTCGAGGGCGGCACTGGCGCGCTCCTCGGTGTCGGCCTTGATCACGATGCCGAGTTCGCCGGACCAGTCGATGGAGGCGTTGGTGCCACGAAAGTCGAAGCGCTGGGACAGCTCCTTGGCTGCCTGGTTCAGCGCGTTGTCCGCCTCCTGCCGGTCGATCTTGCTGACGACGTCGAACGATGAATCGGCCACGACGTGTGCCCTCCTGTACCTGATTGACCAGTATTGATCGATATTGATCGGTGCTTGCGCTCAGGGTGCCCGGACGGACCGGAGTTCGATGGAGCCCTGCTGGCGGCATGGTCCGGGCGGCAGCTTCGCCAACGACGGTAGCGGCCGGCCCCGGCCGGCGCGCGGTCGGAGTGGGGAACCGGCTGCAGACGGCCGCGGGCGCCCCC
>DATAKO010000105.1:0-15762 GCA_036261575.1 Jatrophihabitans sp. | reverse complement strand
GACGGCCGCGGGCGCCTCCGAAAACCGGAGGCGCCCGCGGCACGGTGGTGGCAGCGCCAGGATTCGAACCTGGGAAGGCAGAGCCGTCTGATTTACAGTCAGATTCCTTTGGCCACTCGGACACACTGCCGTGCCGATCTATAGTACAGAGTCGCGTCCGGTGCACGCGGCTCGGGGTCGGTACCCCCGTCTCGGCACGGCATTGTCGGCATGGCTCGCGCGCGGTCGTTCCCCTTTCGCCGGACTGTTGCGAGGGGTTGCCAACCGATTACGCAGGGTCCATACTTGGGGTGCCTTGGTGGTCGTTCCCCCGTGCGATCACCAAGGCTTTTTCGTGCCCTATGCCGGTTTTTTCACGCGGTGGAGAGTCGGTGCAGTGGCGGCGAGGTGCACGGACGGGCCCGATTTTCAGTTCGTTCGCCCGGTCGGGTAGAGTCGGGCGGGCGCCAACGGGACCTGCCTGGCTTCATCCGGGTGGGTCCTCCGCGCGCCGCAGTTCCGCCCCCTTAGCTCAGTCGGCAGAGCGTCTCCATGGTAAGGAGAAGGTCTACGGTTCGATTCCGTAAGGGGGCTCGGGTCTTGGATGTCTGGCACCGCACGGAGTCAGCACGCCCGAGCACCATCTAGGGCGGGGTAGCTCAGTCTGGTAGAGCAAGCGGCTCATAATCGCTGTGTCGCCGGTTCAAGTCCGGCCCTCGCTACCGAACGACACATCAGCAGGACGCAAGAGAGGCACGAGAAGTGGCAGCCACCGACGTACGACCGAAGATCACCTTGGCATGTCAGGTGTGCAAGCACCGCAACTACATCACCAAGAAGAACCGGCGCAACGACCCGGACCGTCTGGACCTGAAGAAGTTCTGCCCGAACTGCGGCAAGCACACCGATCACCGCGAGACGCGCTGAGCTAGCTCGTCCGGCGCACCGAATGGCCGCGCCCCCTGTCGCCGCACTGGCGCCGTCCTGTTCAGGGCGGCGCCAGTGCTGTGTTATCCGCCGGTACGGCCGCCACCGGCGATGCGCTACGGTGCCAGGCATGGCGCTGGATCAGTCCTTCATCGGTCGCGAATACCCGCCGACCGACCCGTACGAGGTAGGTCGCGAGAAGATCCGGGAGTTCGCCGACGCGATCGGGGACCCGAATCCGGTCTACCGGGACCGCGACGCGGCACAGGCGCTCGGATACGACGACGTCATCGCGCCGCCTACCTTTCCGATCGTGATCACCATGCGGGCGGCCGCCCAGGTGGTTCAGGATCCAGCGCTCGGCCTGGACTACTCCAAGGTGGTGCACGGCGAGCAGCGTTTCGTCTACGCCCGCCCGGTGCAGGCCGGCGACGTGTTGCAGGTCCGGGTCAGCGTCGACTCCATCCGTGCGGTGGCGGGAAATGACATGCTGACCACGCGCGCTGAAGTCAGCACGCTCGCCGGCGAGCCGGTCGTCACCGCCATCTCCACCATCGTGGCTCGGGGGACCGCCTGATGACCGCATCCGTTTCGCTGTCCACGCTCACCGTTGGCCAGCCGATCCCGGGGCAGAGCTTTCCGATCGAGCGCGCCACGCTGGTCCGCTACGCCGGCGCATCCGGTGACTTCAACCCGATTCACTGGAGCCAGGAAACCGCGGTAGCGGTCGGGCTGCCCAACGTCATCGCGCACGGCATGCTGACCATGGCGGTCGCTGTGCGGGTCGTCACCGACTGGTTGGGTGACCCCGGGGCCGTGGTCGAGTACGGCGTGCGCTTCACCAGGCCGGTGGTGGTCGAGTTCGGTGCGGCAACCTCGCTGGATGTCGCCGGAGCCGTTCGGTCCATCGACCCTGCTGCCGGTACCGCGGAGCTTGATCTGACCGCGACCGTGGACGGCCAGACGGTGCTCGCCCGGTCCCGGGTCGTGGTGCGGCTGCCCGCCTGAGACCCGCCCCAGGCCCTGCTACCGACGAGTCCAGGAGGCCGCATGTCCGATCCCGAGCTGCTGAACAATGCCGAGGCGCAGCAGTACGAGCTGTGGCTCGATGGCCGGCGGGCGAGCCTGGCCAGCTATCGCGAGCGCGGCGGCGTCGTTGTCATCCCGCACACGGAGACCGATCCGGCCTACGGCGGTCGCGGCCTGGCCGGTCAGCTGGTGCGGTTCGCCCTCGATGACATCCGCTCACGCGGCCGGCTGGTGGAGCCCGCCTGCCCGTTCGTGGCCAGGTACATCGAACAGCACCCGGAGTACGCCGACCTGCTCAGCTGACCGCGGCGGACTCAGCCCTCGGCGACCAGCCGCTGGATCCGGCTGATCCCCTCGGCCAGGTCGTCATCGCCCAGGGCATAGGACAGCCGCAGGTAGCCGGGGGTGCCGAAGGCTTCGCCCGGCACCACGGCGACCTCGACCTCGTCCAGGATCAGGGCGGCCAGCTCGGTGGTGTCGGCCGCGGTCCGGCCCCGCAACGGCCTGCCCAGCAGGCCCTTGACCTGCGGGTAGGCGTAGAACGCGCCGCCAGGTTCGGGGCAGATCACGCCGTCGATGGACGAGAGCATCTGCACGATGGTGTGCCGCCGCCGGTCAAAGGCCTCCCGCATCCGGGCCACTGCCGTCAGGTCGCCTGACACGGCAGCCAGCGCCGCTCGCTGTGCGACGTTCGAGACGTTGGACGTGGCGTGGCTCTGCAGGTTCGCGGCTGCCTTGATCACGTCCGCCGGGCCGATCATCCAGCCGACCCGCCAGCCGGTCATCGCGTAGGTCTTGGCAACACCGTTGAGCACCACGACCCTGTCGCCGAGCTCCGGAGCCTCGGTCGCGATGGACGACATCACGTTGTCGCCGTACACCAGGTGCTCGTAGATCTCGTCGGTGACGACCCACAGCCCGTGCTCGGCCGCCCAGCGGCCGATCTCGGCCACCTGGGCCGGTGGGTAGACCGCGCCGGAGGGGTTGGACGGCGAGACGAACAACAGCACCTTGGTACGAGGTGTCCGGGCTGCTTCGAGCTGTTGCACCGACGCCAGGTAGCCGCTGGTCTCGTCGGCCAGCACGGGCACCGGCACGCCGCCGGCAAGCGCGATCGCCTCGGGGTAGGTGGTCCAGTAGGGCGCGACCAGCAATACCTCGTCGCCCGGGTCGAGCAGCGTGGCGAAGGTGTTGTACACCGCCTGCTTGCCGCCGTTGGTGATGAGCACCTGGCCGGCCGAGACCTGGTAACCGGTGTCACGCAGTGTCTTGGCGGCCACTGCCTCCTTCAGTTCCGGCAATCCGCCGACCGGGGTGTAGCGGTGATTCTTGGGATCGCGAGCTGCCGCGATCGCAGCCTCGACGATGTAGTCAGGGGTCGGGAAGTCGGGCTCGCCGGCGCCGAAGCCGATCACCGGGCGGCCGGCGGCCTTGAGTGCCTTCGCCTTGGCGTCGACGGCCAGGGTGGCCGATTCGGCGATGGCGGCGATACGGTCGGAGATGCGGGTACCCATGAGTCCATGTTCCCAGACCGGCCTACCGCGTTTCGAACCGGGACGGGGGTCTCGGAATGCGGGACGGACACGCGCCGGCAGCCGTATTCCGGGGATCGCGCCGCAGCGCTCCTCGGGTTTTGGCCCTGACTGGCCCACCCTCTACACTGGCTTCTCGGGTCCGGTCGGGCCGTGCGCGAGCATGCGCGCATCCGTCGGGTGAGGCCGTGTCAGTCGGCTTCGCGCGACGATGTGTTCCGCTTTCGTCCGGTTGTCTTCGCGGATCCACCTTCAGCGGCCGGGTTGCAGCATCGTTGTGACTCCCGGACGCTTGAAGGGGCGTGGCTCAATTGGTAGAGCACCGGTCTCCAAAACCGGCGGTTGCAGGTTCGAGTCCTGTCGCCCCTGCGCCATCAGCGCTGACCGAGCACGGCAAGTCCGTGCCGGGCGGTGCCCGAGAGGAGAACAACGGTGACTGACACACAGGCGGCCCCCGCGCCGGCATCGAAACCCGACAGGGACGATCGCCGTGGCGGTGCGAGCTTGCTGTGGCGCTGGTTGCCGATGCTGCTCCGGGCGTTGCAACGGCGTTTCCGCGAGACCGTCTCCGAGATGCGCAAGGTCCTCTGGCCCTCGCGCCGGGAGATGACCACCTACACCGTGGTGGTGCTGGTCTTCGTGGTGATCATGGTGACGGTGGTTGCCTTGCTCGACCTGGGGCTGGCCAAGCTCGTCATCGCGGTGTTCGGCTGAGCCCGTCCGCCGAAGCCACCGACAACCAGCAAGGAAAGAGAGCCGTGACCGAGTTCGACAACGACACCACCTCCGCAGCTGCCGAGGCGGCGCCAGCCGACCTGCCCGGCGGCGACACGGCCGAGGTGGGCACCGATCCATTCACCGGCGAAAGGCTGCCCGAGCTGACCGTCGAGGACGAGGTCTACGGGGTCACGCCGGAGGAGAAGTTCAACGAGGCCGCAGAGGAGCAGGCCGACGAGGACTGGGCCGAGGCGGAGGCCAAGACCGAAGCCGAGCTCGAATCGGGCGAGGTCGACGAGGACCCGATCGAGTCGCTGCGCAAGGAATTGCGCCGGGCCCCAGGTGACTGGTACGTGGTGCACTCCTACGCCGGCTACGAGAACAAGGTGAAGACCAACCTGGAGAGCCGGATCTCCTCCCTGGACATGGAGGACTACATCTACCAGGTCGAGGTGCCGACCGAAGAGGTCACCGAGATCAAGAACGGCAAGCGCCAGCAGGTCAACCGCAAGGTCTTCCCGGGCTACATCCTGGTGCGCATGGACCTGACCGACGACTCGTGGGGCGCGGTCCGCAACACCCCGGGCGTCACCGGCTTCGTAGGCGCCACGTCCAAGCCGTCGCCGCTGTCGATGGACGAGGTCATCAAGATCCTCGCGCCGGCTCAGACCAAGGCCGCGGCCGTCGGCAAGGTCGCCACCGCCGAGACCGGTGCCGCCGGAACGGCCGCCCCGGTCGAGGTCGTCGACTTCGAGGTCGGCGAGTCGGTGACCGTCATGGACGGGCCGTTCGCGACCCTGCCCGCCACCATCAACGAGATCGATCCGCTGCACTCCAAGCTCAAGGTGCTGGTGTCGATCTTCGGCCGTGAGACCCCGGTGGAACTGTCGTTCAGCCAGGTTTCGAAGATCTAAATTCCAGCAACCGCTATTCGAGAAGAAGAGACTCATGCCTCCCAAGAAGAAGCTCACCGCGATCATCAAGCTGCAGATCCAGGCCGGCGCGGCCAACCCGGCGCCGCCGGTCGGTCCGGCGCTCGGCCAGCACGGCGTCAACATCATGGAGTTCTGCAAGGCCTACAACGCGGCCACCGAGTCGCAGCGCGGCCAGGTCGTGCCGGTCGAGATCTCGGTCTACGAGGACCGCTCGTTCACCTTCGTGACAAAGACGCCCCCGGCCGCTCGGCTGCTGCTGGCCGCGGCCGGTGTGCAGAAGGGCTCCGGCGAGCCGCACAAGACCAAGGTCGCCAAGGTCAGCATGGATCAGGTGCGTGAGATCGCCCAGACCAAGATGGAAGACCTCAACGCCAACGACCTGGATCAGGCCGCCAAGATCATCGCCGGCACCGCCCGGTCGATGGGCATCACCGTCGAGTAGCACGGCAGCAACTCCTCGAGCAGGACCGCACCACCCGCACCACCGAAACCGAGTGGGAGGGCGCCGAAGGTCGGCGTCCGCAGACCACGAGTAGTCAGGGAGTACCACCATGGCAAAGCGCAGCAAGGCCTACGAGGCCGCCGCCAAGCTGATCGAGGCCGACAAGATCTACAGCCCGCTGGAAGCTGCCAAGATCGCCGTCCAGACCTCGCCCACCAAGTTCGACGGCACCGTCGAGGTCGCCATCCGGCTCGGTGTCGACCCCCGCAAGGCGGACCAGATGGTGCGTGGCACCGTCAGCCTGCCGCACGGTACTGGCAAGACCGCCCGCGTCATCGTGTTCGCCACCGGCGAGCAGGCCGCCGCCGCTGAGGCGGCCGGTGCGGACAAGGTCGGCTCCGACGACCTGATCCAGGAGATCACCGACGGCTTCCTCGACTTCGACGCCGCCATCGCCACTCCGGACCAGATGGCCAAGGTCGGCCGGATCGCCCGTATCCTCGGCCCGCGTGGCCTGATGCCGAACCCGAAGACCGGCACCGTGACCCCGGATGTGGCCAAGGCTGTCACCGATATCAAGGGTGGCAAGATCACTTTCCGGGTGGACAAGCAGTCCAACCTGCACCTGGTCATCGGCAAGGCGTCCTTCGACGCTGCCAAGCTGGTGGAGAACTACGGCGCCGCGCTGGACGAGGTGCTGCGTGCCAAGCCGTCCTCGGCCAAAGGTCGTTACCTGAAGAAGGTCACCTTCTCCACCACGATGGGCCCGGGCATTCCGGTGGACGTCAACCGGACCCGCAACCTGCTCGAGGACACCACTTCGGCGTCCTGAGCTTCGGCCTCCGGCCGCACGCCCGGCCGAATCCGTGACTCCGTGGCAGCCGCCCCGTCGCCGCACTGGTGACCGGGCGGCTGCTGCCGTTCTGCCCCTGATTACCTTGGGATGCAGGGGCCGGCAACCCGGCTGGAGGCGCGGGAGGCAGCTATGGGCACAGCAGGTGGGGCGCGCTCGGCGCGCGGGCGCGCGGGCGGCCGGACCGGGTGCTGATGTCGCAGCCACGCCTGATCGACGAGCGCACCCCGGACGAGCCCGAGGCCGCCGTTCTGGTGCTGCACGGTGGCGCGAGCCGCGGTGCCGAGGCCGCCGTGAGCCCGACGCAGCTCTCGGTGCTGCGCATGGTGCCCATCGCCAAGCGCATTGCGCTGGCCGGTCACGGCCGGTTGGCGGTCTTCCGGCTGCTGAACTCCGCACGGGGCTGGAACAGCACCCGCACGCCGGTGGACGACGTCCGATGGGCCCTGGACGAGGTTCGGCAGCGCTACCCCGCCGTGGTGCGGGTCGGGTTGGTCGGGCACTCCCTCGGGGGCCGGGCGGCACTGATGGCCGGTGGCGCGGATGCGGTGCACAGCGTGGTCGCGCTGGCGCCGTGGCTCTACCCCAGCGACGTCAACCCGGGTCTGGCCGGCAAGCGGGTGCTGATCGTTCACGGAGACCGGGATCGGATCGCCAGCCCGCAGCGTTCGTCGGCGGTGGCCCGGCAGCTTGCCGCCTACGCCGACGTCGGCTTCGTGACGGTCAGGGGCGGAAAACATGCCATGCTCAAGCGCGGCTCAGTGTTCGCGCGGCTCGCCAGCGATTTCACGGTGGCGTGCCTGCTGGCAGGGGCCGGCACGGGACGTGCCGCGTCGCCGACCGGAGGTTGGCGAGAAGTGTGACGGCCGGCCCGCCGGTGATGCGGTGTGACGGGCCGGCCGTGCTATCTCAGCTACCGGCTCAGCTGCCGGCCGATTCGTGCTGCTGCGCCGGCGCCGACTCGATTACCTGCGCCGAGCCGTGGCCGACGACCTCGATCCGGCGCGGCTTGGCCTTCTCGGCCACCGGGATCGTCACCGAGAGCACGCCGTTGTCGTAGGTGGCACTGATGGCCGCGGTGTCGATGTTGTCGCCGAGAGACAGCTGGCGCTGGAAGGTGCCGGTGAAGCGCTCGTTGGCCAGCCACTGCACGTCCTGCTCGGACCGTGCGCTGCGTTCGGCCCGGATCGTCAGCGTGCCGTTGTCCACGCTCACGTCAACCGAGCCAGGGTCGATCCCCGGCAGGTCGGCGTGCAGCACATAGTGATCGCCTGACCGGTACAGATCCATCGGCATGAAGCGCGGCACCCGGGCCGACCCGGTGCTCGCCGTCAGCAGCTGCTCGGTCATCCGGTCGAGGTCGCGGAAGGGATCGAAGCGAAGCACGGCAGCTCACCTCCTGCATGAACCACTCGTCTGCGCCCGCCACCCTGGCGGGCAGCTCCGTGCTGTCTCTGTTTTAGCACTCTCGACCCACGAGTGCCAACCCCCGGGGGCGCCATGGCCCGGTGCCTGTCGACCGCCCGAGCCAACGCCGGCCAGCGGTGCCGGAGCCACCGACCTAACCCGGACGCTACGTTGATTGCAGCAGCGGCCACCGGGCCGAGGTGGCGGGTGGGTGGCCGGGCAGCGGCAGTGGCCCGATCCGGCCGACGGGACGGAAGGACAACGATGAAGCTCGGACTCCCCGATGACGTGACTGTCTGCCTCTTCGACCTCGACGGCGTCCTCACCGACACCGCCTCGGTGCATGCGGCCGCCTGGAAGCACATGTTCGACGAGTACCTGCGCTCGCGCGACGGTGACGCCTTCACCCCGTTCGACAAGCACGACGACTACGACAACTACGTCGACGGCAAGCCGCGCCAGGATGGCGTGCGAGATTTCCTGGCCTCCCGCAACATCACCCTGCCGGAGGGCTCGGCGGAGGACGGTCCGGATGCCGAGACGGTCAATGGGCTGGGGGCGCGCAAGAACGCGGAGGTGCAGCGCCAGATCCGCGAGCACGGGGTGACCGTGTTCGAGGGCTCCCGGCGCTACCTGGAGGCCGCCGAGCGAGCCGGGCTGGGCCGCTACGTCGTGTCCTCGAGTGCCAACACGGCGCTGGTGCTGCAGGTCACCGGCCTGGACCGCTACATCCAGGGCCGGGTGGACGGGGTCACGTTGGCGCAGCAGCACCTGCCGGGCAAGCCGAAGCCCGACAGCTACCTGGCCGGTGCCGAGCTTGCGGGGGTGAGTCCAGACCGGGCGGCTGTATTCGAGGATGCGCTGTCCGGGGTGCAGGCCGGCCGGGCCGGCCACTTCGGTTGCGTGGTCGGCGTGGACCGGGTCGGGCAGGCCGACGCGCTGCGCGAGCACGGAGCCGATCTCGTCGTGGGTGACCTCGCCGAACTGCTCGACGGTGGCCCGGCCGCACCGCAGCCCGCCGGTGCCGCGGGCAAGGACGCGTGATGATCCGCGACCAGCGCTACCCGGTCGAGCCGTGGCACGTGCGCGAGTTGGGGCTGGACCTGTCGCAGCTTGCCCAGAGCGAGTCCATCTTCGCCCTGTCCAACGGCCACATCGGCGCCCGCGGCAACCTGGACGAGGGTGAGCCGTACGGGCTGCCGGGGACCTACCTGAATTCCTTCTACGAGCAGCGCCCGCTGCCCTACGCCGAGGCGGGCTACGGCTACCCGGAGTCGGGACAGACGATCGTGAACATCACCAACGCCAAGCTGCTGCGGCTGCTCGTCGACGACGAGCCGTTCGATCTGCGCTACGGCCGGCTGATGCATCACGAACGCATCCTGGATCTGCGGGCCGGCCTGCTGCGCCGGGTGGTCGAGTGGGCCTCACCGGCTGGTCAGATCATCCGGGTCCGCTCGACCAGGTTGGTCTCCTTCACCCAGCGCGCGGTGCTGGCGGTGCGGTATCAGGTCGAGGCGGTAGGTGATCCCGCCCGCGTCGTGGTCCAGTCCGAGATGGTGGCCAACGAGAGCATCCCGGCGGCCAGCGCCGACCCGCGGGTGGCGGCCGCGTTGAGCGAGCCGCTGGTGGCCGAGGAGCAGCTCATCGAGGGAGACCGCGCGATGCTGCTGCACTACACCCGCTCCAGCAAGCTGCGAATGGCGGCGATCAGCGATCACCAGATCGAGACCGACGGGCAGGGTTTTTCCACCCATACCTTCGGCCAGCCGGACTGGACCCGCACCACGATCGGCACCCGGCTGGAGCCTGGGCAGCGGCTGACCGTCACCAAGTTCGTCGCCTACGGCTGGTCCAGCCAGCGATCCGCGCCGGCCCTGCGCGATCAGGTGGACGCGGCCCTGGCGGCGGTGATCTACACCGGCTGGGACGGGCTAGTGGCCGAGCAGCGGGAGTACCTGGACGAGTTCTGGGACGGTGCCGATGTCGAGGTGCACGGCGACGACGAGGTGCAGCAGGCCGTCCGGTTCGGGCTGTTCCACACCCTGCAGGCCGGCGCCCGGTCGGAGAACCGGGCCATCGCCGCGAAAGGGCTCACCGGGCCCGGTTATGACGGGCATTCCTTCTGGGACAGTGAGATGTTCGTGCTGCCGGTGCTGACCGCGACCGCGCCGACCGCCGCCGCCGATGCGCTCGGCTGGCGGCGCTCGATCATCGACCTGGCGGTCGAGCGGGCCCGGACCCTCGGCCACCGGGGGGCGGCGTTTCCGTGGCGCACGATCGCCGGTGAGGAGTGCAGCGGCTACTGGCCGGCCGGAACCGCGGCCTTCCACGTCAATGCCGACATCGCCGCGGCCGCGGTGCGCTACGTGCAGTGGACCGGCGACACCGAGTTCGACCGGCATTCCGCGCTGCCGATCCTGGTGCAGACCGCCCGGCTCTGGCTGGAGCTGGGTCACTACGGCGAGCAGGACGGTGCCTTTCACATCGAGGGCGTGACCGGCCCGGACGAGTACAGCGCCCTGGTCGCCGACAACACCTACACCAACCTGATGGCGGCTCGGAACCTGCGTTACGCCGCGCTGTGCGCCCAGCGCTGGGTGCCGGAGGCGGAGCGGCTCGGCGTGGACCGGCGCGAGACGGAGGAGTGGCTGCGCGCGGCCGAGCACATGCATCTGCCGGTCGACGCGACCGGCATGCCGGAGCAATTCCGGGATTCGGTGCGGCGCGAACGCTGGGACTTCGCCGCGACCGCCGCCCAGGAGGCGTATCCGCTGTTGCTCAACTATCCCTACTTCGACCTCTACCGCAAGCAGGTGGTCAAGCAGGCGGACCTGGTGCTGGCAATGCACTGGTGCGGCGATGCCTTCACCCTGGAGCAGAAGCGGCGCGCGTTCGAGTACTACGAGGCGTTGACCGTCCGCGATTCGTCGCTGTCGGCATGCTCGCAGGCCGTGCTTGCGGCCGAGGTCGGTTACCTGGAGCTGGCGCACAGCTACGTCCGTGAGGCCGCGTTCATGGACCTGGCGGACCTGGAGCACAACACCCGCGACGGACTGCACATCGCCTCGCTGGCCGGCGCCTGGCTGGGCATGGTGTGCGGCTTCGGCGGCCTGCGCGACCACGACGGGCAGCTGGCGTTCGCGCCGCGGCTGCCCCCCGCGCTGACCGGGCTGACCTTCACAGTTCGCTGGCACGGCCACAAGGTCCGGGTCCAGACCGGGCGCGAGCAGGTGCACTACTCATTGCAACCGGTGCGCACCTCGGGACCGCTGAGTGCGATAGACAGCGCCGCGGCCGAACTGGTCGAGCCGCACGAGGCAACGGTGACCATTCGGCACCACGGCCAGCAGCACGTGCTGCGCAGCGGCCACGAGCTGGTGCTCGACATCCCGCAGCTGGCGCCACCAGGGCCGGCACCGAGCCAGCCGGCCGGTCGGCCGCCGTTCGGGCACGCGGGCTAGCCTTCGAACGGGCCTGGTGATTCGACGCAATGCCCAGGCACGGTAACCGGCCCGGTCCATCCCCCCGAATGCGGCGCCGACCACCAGCCCGCTCGATCGTGCACAGGTGAGGAGCCGGCGACCGGCGCGCTGATACAGCCCTGTGCGAGCAGGGCCCGAACCGGTACGAAACACCTCCAACCAGCCGCAACCTCCTGGCCGGTATCAGGTGCGCGGCTCGGTCCTCCTTGTGTGCGAGGGAGGAAGTCCTAGGCTCACACACAGCTCCGCCAACCCCGCCGGAGCGTCCGGCCGGGTCTGCGAATGTGGATGGCAACCATGGTGACTCCCGAGGCTGAACAGCGCACTCTGGCCAGTCGCGCCGGCGACCTGTTCGAGCGGTATCGCCACGGCGAGCCCGCCGCGATGGATGAGCTGGTCGGGCTGCTGACCCCGCTGCTGTGGCACACCGTGCGGTCGCAGCGGCTGGATCGCGACTCCAGCGAGGACGTGGTGCAGACGACGTGGCTGGCGCTGGTCCGGCACGCCGAGTCCATCACCGACGCGCGCGCCGTGCTGCAGTGGCTGCTGGTGGCCGCACGGCGCGAAGCCTGGCGGGTGCTGCGCAATCAGGTGCGCCAGACTCCACAGGAGATCGTGCAGGACGCTGTCGCCATGCCCGAAGCCGAGTCACCTGAACGGCTCGCGCTGCTCGCGGCCGAGCAGCGGCTGCTCTGGACGCACCTGGCCGCGTTGCCGCGGCGATGCCAACAGCTGCTGCGCGTCATCGCTTTCGCCGACCGCCCCGACTACGCCGAGCTGGCGGCGAGCCTGGGCATGCCGATCGGCAGCATCGGACCCACCCGCGGCCGGTGTCTTGCCAAACTGCGCGCGGCTCTGGCCGCTGACGCCCGATGGGAGCCTCGATGACGAACGCCGATCACCCGGCCGGCTCGGCTGCCGAGCTGCTCGCCGGGCAGCCGCTGGACGCGACCGATCAGACGGTGCTGGATCGGGTCGCGGCGCTGTACGACACGATCGATCCGGTGCCGGCGGATCTCCTCGCGCGCCTGCAGTTCGCCCTCGGTATGGATTCGCTGGAGTTCGAACTGGCCGTCCTGCAGCTCGATGACGATCGCCTGGCAGCCGCACGCGCGGACGCGACTGGTTCCGTCAAGAGCCTGACGTTCACCAGTGACAGCCTCACCACCATGCTGAACATCGCCGCTGACGGGCCGGATCGGGTACGCATCGACGGCTGGCTCGCCCCCGCCGCGGCCGCCGTCATCGAGCTGCACCAAGGGGACCGGCTCCGCTCGGAACGAGCCGACGAGGACGGCCGCTTCGCCTTCACCGGGGTCGAGCACGGCCTGACCCGGTTCACCGTCCGGCCCCTCGCCGCCGGCCGGGCCCCGGTAGCCATACCGGCCGTCGAGCTCTGAACCCTTCAGCCGACCGCACCGCACCAGCTGTAGACGGGGAGAACCATGACGACACCGCCGCCCGACGTCCCGCCGCGCCGGCACGAGCCGAGCATGAGCCCGCCGCCGTACGTGCTGAACCGGCACGGCGGGCGAGTGCTCGATCCCACCATGGCGCTCACCGCCCCGGGTCAGACGCTGCGGCCCACCGTCTACGTAGCGGCCCGGCTGCTGGTCGCCGGTGAGCTGAGTGCACCCGTCCGGGCCGTGCTGGACGAGGCCGCCGGCATGTTCGGCTACCGGGTGAGCGATGCCGTCGAGTTCGACCAGGAGCTGCTCGACTACGCCCGCAGCCTCGGCGATGCCCGTGACCTCTCAGACGAGCAGCCGGCCGGGCGTCCCCGCCTCGACCTGGCCTCGCTCACCGCCGACCTGCTCAGCACCCGGATCACGCTGGAACCGCGCGAGCCGGGCCAGCCGGTGCCGCCGCCGGATGCCTGGGCGGTCCTGCAGCAGTTCCGGTCACTGGCCGCGGCCAGCGACGACGCGGCCGTGCGCGATGCCCAGGTCAGCCTTGACCACCTGATGGGAACCAACGCCGACGACGCCACCGGCTTCATGCGCCCGCAAGGCTTCATGGGCATCGGCGGCTTCATGGGGATCGGGGGCTTCATGGGCATCGGCGGCGTCGGCACGCCGAGCATGACCTACGCAGTGCCCGGTTCCGGCGGCCGGCAGCCGGTGGCCAAGCTCGGCCCCGATCCGACCCGCTGCGCCGACGACGACTGGACCGGGCGGCGGCCGCTGGTGGCGGTGCTCGACACCGGCGCCGGCCGGCACCGCTGGCTTCCGGCGGGCATCGTGCAGCACGAGCCGACGGTGGGCGGCCTGCCCATCGGCATGACCGACGTCCTGGACGGGCCCAGTCCGGAGGTCCTGTCGCAGCTCGACGATCCCCTCGAAGGCGTGCTGGACCCGGCGGCCGGGCACGGGACGTTCATCTCCGGCATCCTGCGCCAGACCGCGCCGGATGCCGACATCCTCGTGGTCCGGGTGGTCCACGGAGACGGCGCCATTCCCGAATGGGACTTCCTGCGGGCGCTGAACCGGCTGACCGTCCGGCACGCGGTCGCGGTGGCGCAGGGCAACGCGGCGCAGGTGCTCGACGTGGTGTCGTTGTCGCTCGGCTACTACCACGAGCAACCGGCGTCGGTGGAGTTCGACAGCCACCTGCTCAAGCCGTTGCGCCGGCTGGCGGAGCTGGGCGTGATCGTAGTGGCCTGCGCGGGCAACGATGCCACGGTCCGGCACATGTACCCGGCCGGCTTCGCACCTCATCCCGGCACCAAGCTCACCCCACGCCGGGACGCTGCGCCGCTGCTGAGCGTCGGGGCGCTCAATCCCAACCTGCAGACCAAGGCGATGTTCTCCAACGACGGGGACTGGGTCAGTTGCTTCCGGGCCGGCGCGTCGGTCATCTCCTGCTTGCCGGACACCATGAACGGCTCCCAGCAGGCGGCCGCGGCGAACTCGCCGAGCCAACGGGACCGCCGGTCCACCATCGATCCGGATGACTTCACCGGGGGCTTCGGCATCTGGAGCGGCACCTCCTTCGCCGCGCCGGTGCTGGCAGGAGAACTGCTGCAGCACATCTGTGCCAGCCGGGATCGCGACGCCCTCGACCTGCCCACCGCCTTGGATCGGGCGTGGGCCGCGGTGGCGGCGGTGGTCGGCGACCGGGTCCGCCGGCCCTGACCTCACCAATCCCCGGAGGCGACCTGCCAGGATCAGTGCGGTGTAGACATGCTGCGGCCGGCAGCGTGTGCTGGGGCCGGGGGGCGTGATGACCGAAGCGGGGGATCGCCGCCTGGCGCGCGCCCAGCGGCTGCGCGCGCGAGGCGTCGCTGAGCACAACGCCGGCCGTCCGGTGCAGGCATTGGCACTGTTCCGCAAGGGAATCGCGCTGCTCGAGCCGCCCGACACCGACGCCCGCAAGGTCGCGCACACCCGGCTGTGGGTGAACGCGGCCGCGAGTGAGTCCGAGCTGCGCGGCCTGGATGCCGGTCTCGGCCTGCTGGAGCAGGTGCAGACCCAGCTCGCGCAGAGCGGCGATCCGGTGGTCGGCGTCTACCTGCACCTGGGCATCGGCTACATGCGTGCCCGCGGCGGCCAGTTCGAGGCGGGCCTGCGGCACCTGGACGAGGCGGTGCGACTGCTCGCCCACGCCGACCCAGCGGCCCAGACCAACATCCTGATGAACCGGGGGATGACGCACCTGTTCCTCGGCCGCATCGATGCCGCGCGGAGGGACTACCTGCGGGCCATCGAGCTGGCCAGGGCGCACCGGCTGCTGCTGGAAGAGGCGAAGCTGACGCACAACCTCGGCGAGATCGAGTTCTATGCGGGCAACCTGGCCACGGCGCTGCAGCTGATGGACGCCAGCGCCCGGCTGGGTGCCGACTGGTCGGTTGCGGTCACCCTGGTCGACCGGGCACGGGTTCTGCTGGAAGCCGGCTTGCACCGGGAGGCGGACGAGGCGCTGCAGGAGGCCGGCGAGCTCTTTCGCAAGGCCAGGCTGTTCAAGGACGTGGCCGAGGTCGAGCTGTTCCGTGCCGAGTGCGCGCTGCGTGACTACCAGGTGCGGGCCGCGCGCCGGCTGGCTGCCCGGGCCAGGGACCGGTTCCGCCGCCGGCGCAACGATGCCTGGCGGCGCCAGGCCGAACTGGTGTTGCTGCAGGCCGATCTGATCGATGGCCGGCCGGGCAGCCGGATCGCGCCGCCGGCCCGGCGGCTGGTCGCGGAGTTCACCGCGCTCGGCCGGGCCGGCCAGGCCCGGGGCGCCCAGTTGATCGAGGCGGAGGCGCTGTTGCAGAGCGGTCGGCCGGACGCCGCGGCCCAGCTGGTCCCGGCGCCCGGCCCCGGGGACTCGGTGTCAATCCGGCTGCACAGCCACTTCCTGCGGGCCGGCATAGCGCACCGGCTCGGCGACCGCCGCGGCGCGCGCAGCCACGTTCGGCGCGGCCTGGCCGACCTATCGGCCTACCAGGCACGCTTCGGCAGCATCGACCTGCAGACGG
>DATAKO010000092.1:0-9670 GCA_036261575.1 Jatrophihabitans sp. | reverse complement strand
AGCAACGGGTGCTGGGAATGCTGCACACGCTGCCCGCCAGCGCACAGGCGGTCATCACCCAGTCGCTGGCCGAGCAGGGCACCCCTGCACCGGCGCAACGGGGTGCGCCGGTGCCGCAGCTGGGGCAGGTGGCCGAGTGACCTCGTTCTCGGTCACTGCCGGCATCAACAACACCGGACGGCTCTTCGCGCTGTTCCTGGACGTGGTGCGGCTTGCCTTCAAGCGTCCGTTCCAGGGCCGGGAGTTCATCGAGCAGTCCTGGTTCGTGGCCAGCGTGACGATCCTGCCCACCTCGCTGGTCGCGATCCCGTTCGGCGCGGTGATCGCGCTGCAGCTCGGCTCGCTGACCCGGCAGCTCGGCGCGCAGTCCTTCACCGGGGCGGCAAGCGTGCTCGCCGTGATCCGGGAAGCCAGCCCGATCGTGTGCGCGCTGCTCATCGCCGGTGCAGGTGGCTCGGCCATCTGCGCAGACCTGGGCAGCCGCAAGATCCGCGACGAGATCGACGCCATGGAGGTGCTGGGCATCTCGCCGGTGCAGCGGCTGGTGGTGCCGCGGGTGCTGGCCTGCATGCTGGTGTCCGCCGCGCTGAACGGGCTGGTGAGCGTCGTGGGCGTGGCCGGCGGCTACTTCTTCAACGTGATCCTGCAGCACGGCACCCCGGGCGCCTACCTGGCCAGCTTCTCCGCCCTCGCCCAGCTACCGGACCTGTACGCGGGCGAGATCAAGGCCGTCATCTTCGGATTGATCGCCTCGGTCGTGGCCAGCTACAAGGGCCTCAACGCCGGCGGCGGTCCGAAAGGTGTCGGCGATGCGGTGAACCAGTCCGTGGTGATCACCTTCATCCTGCTGTTCGCAGTCAACTTCGTGCTCACGGCGGCCTACTTCCAGGTCGTCCCGCCGAAGGGGTCCTGACGTGACCGAGCCGATGCGCGGGTGGGCGGGGTGGCTGCGATGACCGCTCTCGCCGCGCTGCGAAAGAATGCGCGCAAGCCGCTGGTCGCTCTGGACGACCTCGGCGAACAGCTGCTGTTCTACCTGAAGGCACTGGCCTGGACCCCACGGACGCTGCGTCGCTACAAGAAGGAAGTGCTGCGGCTGCTGGCCGAGGTCACCTTCGGCACCGGCGCGCTCGCGGTGATCGGCGGGACGGTCGGGGTGATCTTCTTCCTGTCCTTGTTCACCGGCACCGAGGTGGGGTTGCAGGGCTACACCGCCCTGAACCAGTTGGGCACCGGGGCGTTCACCGGCTTCATCTCGGCCTACTTCAACACCCGGGAGATCGCGCCGCTGGTCGCGGGGCTGGCGCTGTCGGCCACCGTCGGCTGTGGGTTCACCGCCCAGCTGGGCGCGATGCGAATCTCGGAGGAGATCGACGCGCTCGAGGTCATGGCGGTGCCGTCGTTGCCGTTCCTGGTCACCGCGCGGCTGATCGCCGGCTTCATCGCGGTGATCCCGCTCTACATCATCGGCCTGCTCAGCTCCTACCTGTCGACACGCATCGTGGCGGTCTACTTCTACGGCCAGTCGGCCGGCACCTACGACCACTACTTCCGGCTGTTCCTGCCGCCGACCGACGTGCTGTGGTCCTTCTTCAAGGTGCTGGTCTTCTCCATCGTGATCGTGATGACGCACTGCTATTACGGCTACACCGCCAAGGGCGGCCCAGCCGGTGTCGGGGTGGCCGTCGGCCGGGCCGTACGCACCGCGATCGTGGCGATCAACGTGGTCGATTTCTTCCTGTCGCTGGCGATCTGGGGTGCCACCACCTCGGTCCGGATCGCGGGGTAACCGATGGCCGTCAACGCGCGAGTGCGCAGGTACCGAACCCGGCTGCTGGGGCTGGTGTTCCTGGCTGTGCTGGCAAGCCTCGTCGGGTTGTCGATCGCGGCCTACCAGCAGGTGTTCACCAAGGTCACCATGGTCACCCTGGACACCGACCACACCGGTGCCCAGCTGCTGCCCCAGTCGGACGTGAAGCTGCGCGGCATCCTGGTCGGCTCCGTCCGGTCGATCTCCACCTACAACGTGCCGGCCCAGGACGGCCAGCCGCCGACCACCCGAGCCCGGGTCAAGCTCGCCCTGAGCCCGTCGCGAGCCAAGCTGATCCCGGCCGGGGTCACCGCGCTGCTGCTGCCCAAGACGCTCTTCGGCGAACGCTACGTCGCCCTCCAGGTTCCGAGCGACCTGAGCGGCGCGGCAGCCCGTCCGATCCGGGCCGGTGACACGATCAGCAGCGGCAAGGACGCCATCGAGATCGAGAAGGTCCTCGACGATCTCTATCCCGTGCTGCTGGCACTGCACCCGGAGGATCTGAAGGTCACGCTGACCGCGCTGGCCACCGCGCTGCAGGGCCGGGGCAAGCAGCTCGGTGACAACCTGGCCTCGCTGAATGCCTACCTGACCAAGCTCAACCCGAAGGTGCCGGAGCTGGCCGACGACATCGACAAGCTCGGCCGGGTCGCGGTGCTCTACAACGATGCCGCCCCGGACCTGCTCGCCACGCTGGACAACCTGCAGACCACCGCCCGGACGATCACCCGGCAGCCACAAGCACTGGCGCAGCTGCTGAGTTCGGCCACCGCGACCTCCGACACGCTGGACGGGTTCCTCAACGACAACGGCAACTATCTGATCCAGGTCTCGGCGTCCTCGGCGCAGGTACTTGCGCTGCTGGCCCACTACTCGCCGGAGTACCCGTGCATGGCCGAAGGTTTCGCCGAGCTGGAGCCGCGGCTGGAGCAGGCTTTCGGCGGGGGGCAGCCCGGCCTGCACATCACGCTCGAGGTGGTCAAGAACCAGGGCAAGTACTCGCCCGGCGACGAGCCGCGCTACATCACCGACCCGAGCGTGCGACAGCCGCACTGCTTCGGTCTGCCGCAGCCGCAGGTGCCGTTCCCGGGCGTGCAGATCGGTTCGCAGGACGGCGCGGCCTACAACCCGCCGCAGCAGCTGACCACGCTGCCCTCGGCTCAGCGCAAGGCCTACGACAGCTCCGGCCTGAACACCGCCGGAGTGAACTCGCCGGCCGAGCGCTCGTTGATCGACGCGCTGCTGTCGGGCCAGTACGGCGACAACCCGAGCAACGTGCCGGGCATCGCCACCCTGCTCGCCGGACCGCTCTTCCGGGGCAACACCGTCAGCGTCGGAGGCGGCTCATGACCAGCTGCGTGGGTGGTGCGACATGAGAGGACTGCTGGCTCCGCTCATCAAGCTGGTTGCATTCCTGGTCGTGACCGCAATGGCCACGTACGTGCTGGCCGTGACGATCGCCAACACCACTTCCGGCAGCACCAGCTCGTACTACGCGCTGTTCCACGACGCCACCGGCCTGCTGGTCGGTGATGACGTCCGCGTCTCCGGCGTCCGGGTCGGCAGCATCCAGGAGGTGAAGCTGGAACGGGAGCCCGGCACCAGCGACCCGGCAACGGCGCCGTTCGTGGCCCGGGTGAAGTTCACCGTCGCCAAGAGCCGAGGCCTGACCACCTGGACCCAGGCCAAGCTGCGCTTCCGCAACCTGGTCGGCCAGCGCTACCTGGCGATCGAGGAGGGCAGCGAGGTGCCGGGGGTGAGCCAGCAACCGCTGCGGGACAAGGGCACCATTCCGCTCAGCCAGACCACCGACGCGCTCGACCTGTCCACCCTGTTCGCCGGCTTCAAGCCGCTGTTCCAGGGCTTGGACCCCACCGAGATCAACGACCTCTCGATGCAGATCATCCAGACGCTGCAGGGGGAAGGCGGCACGGTGGACACGCTGCTGCAGCAGACCGCACAGCTCACCACCGCCATCGCTGACAAGGATCAGGTCATCGGTGACCTGATCGACCACCTGTCCTCGGTGCTCGACACGGTCGGCCAGCGCGATGCCAAGCTGGCGGATCTGATAACCCAGCTGCAGCGGTGGGTGTCCGGGCTGGCCGCCGACCGCAAGACCATCGGCGACTCGATCAGCGGGATCAACAACCTCACCGGCGCGACCGCCGGGCTGCTGCAGCAGGCCCGTCCGCAGCTCAAGCAGGACGTCGTCGACCTGACCGGCCTGGCTCAGACGCTGAACGCCGGCGGCAGCACCATCGACGGCGTGCTGCAGCGTTTCCCCACCAAGATCGCGACGCTGACCAGGACCGCGACATACGGCTCGTGGTTCAACTTCTACATCTGCTCGCTCGGCGGCACGGTGACCTTGCCAGGCAACGTGACCGTCAGCCCGAACCCGGTGTTCCCGTCCTCGAGGTGCAGCTGATGGCCGACAACGCAGTGCGTCAGGCCGGTGCGAAGCTGCGCCAGCCCGGCATGAAGAAGGCTCCGCGCGGCCGGTCCTTCTCCTCCCGCAACCCCACCGTCATCGGCGCGATCGGGCTCGTCGTGATCGCCGCCCTGCTCTGGTCGGCGTTCAATGCCCAGAAGCTGCCCATCATCGGCGGCGGCACCCCTTACGCCGCGATCTTCTCCGAGGCGTCCGGACTGGTGCCCGACGACGAGGTTCGGATCGCCGGAGTCAAGGTCGGCACCGTGACCGGGGTCAAGCTGGACGGCCCGAACGGCAAGGATGTCAAGGTCAGTTTCCGAGTGAAGAACGCCTTCGTCGGTGACCAGAGCCAGGCGATCATCAAGATCAAGACGCTGCTCGGGCGCAAGTACCTGGAACTCGATTCGGCAGGCACCCGCCGGCAGAAGTCCGGTTCGACCATCCCGCTGAACCGCACCCTGACCCCGTACGACGTGTACCCGGTGTTCTCCGACCTGACCAAGACCGTCGGCGCCATCGACACCAAGCAGCTCGGTCAGTCGCTGGAGACCATCGCCCAGACCTTCAAGGGCACCCCGGCCGATGTGCAGTCGACCTTGCAGGGGCTGTCCCGGCTGTCCAACACGATCTCATCCCGGGACGAGGCGTTGCGCACGCTGCTCGCCCGGGCCAACGAGGTCAGCGGAGTGCTGGCCCAGCAGGACGACCAGATCACCAAGCTGATCAGCGACGGCAACCTGCTGCTGGACGAGCTCAACCAGCGCAAGCAGGCCATCCAGACGCTGTTCCTGAACACCTCCGAGTTGGCGCTGCAGATCTCGGGCCTGGTCTCGGACAACCAGAAGACGCTGCAACCGGCGCTCGATCAGCTGCACGGCGTGCTGAGCATCCTGGAGAAGAACCTGGACAACATCAATCGCGGGCTGGCGCTGCTTGCGCCGTTCTACCGGGTGTTCGCCAACACCCTGGGCAATGGCCGCTGGTTCGACACCTACATCCAGAACCTGTCGGCCGGTGGCGTACTCGGCACGCTGACGGGGGTGGGTGGCTGATGCCGATCAGAGTGCTGCCGAAGCGGCTGTCCCAGCTGATCGTGCTCGGCCTGGTGGCCGCGGTGGTGCTGGGCGCGGTCGTGCTGTTCCTGCTGCCCTCGCCCACGAAGACCGTATCGGCCCGGTTCGACCGCGCGGTCGGCCTCTATCCCGGCTCGTCGGTCCGGCTGCACGGCGTGGCGATCGGAAAGATCACCAAGGTGAAGCCGGACGGCACCGGCGTCCTGGTCACGATGCAGTACCGGCGCAGCATCAACCTGCCCGCCTACAGCGCCGATGCCAAGGTGGTGCGCGCCGCGATCATCCCGCCGTCGCTGGTGTCAGACCGCTACGTGCAGCTGCTGGACATGTCCGCGTGCGGACCGCACTGCGCGACGCTGGCCGACAACGCCGAGATCGGGCAGAACCAGACCGCGTCGCCGGTGGAACTCGACGACATCTACGCCGCGCTGAACACCCTCAATGTCGCCCTCGGCCCGCATGGTGCGAACTCGGACTCGCTGTCGAAGAACGGCCCGCTGTCGGACCTGATCGATGTCGGTGCCGCGAATCTCAACGGCAACGGGGTCACTTTGGGCAACACGATCACCGACCTGTCGAAGGCGGTGCAGACGCTGGCCAACGGCCGCGAAGACCTGTTCGGCACGGTGAAGAACCTGCAGGTCTTCTCCGACGCGCTGGTGGCCAACGACGCGCAGGTGCGCAAGTTCAACGACCAGCTGGACCAGGTCACCTCGGAGCTGGCCTCCGAGCGAGGGTCGCTGGCGGCCGCCTTGAAGAACCTGCAGCAGGCGCTGTCCGACATCGCCGGGTTCATCAAGCAGAACTCCAACGCGATCCACACCGACGTGGTCGGGCTCAAGGACGTCGTCGGCGTGCTGAACAACCAGAAAGCCGCGCTGAACGAGATCCTGGCGGTGGCACCGGTGGCGGTGTCGAACTTGGCGCACACCTACAACCCGGTCTCGGGCACCCTCGACACCCGCGACAACATCGGCAGCCTGGCCAACCCGCTCGACCCGGCGGTGATCTGTTCCGCGCTGACGTCGCTGGGCAAGCTCGGCGCGCCGACCGGAACCATCGCCAAGACCTGCGACCAGATCTCGAAAGTGCTCGGTGGCCTGCCGGTGCTCGGCGGCGGCCCCGGTGGCATCCCGGGTGGCAACAGCACGCCGGGCCTGCCCGGCCTCCCGCCGCTGCCGAAGTTGGGGGGCTGATCGGGATGCGACGTCTCGCAGCCCTGCTGGTGGCGCTGGCGACCACTGTCGGCCTGGCCGGCTGCGGCTTCCACGGCCTGTACTCCGCGCCGCTGCCCGGCGGTGCCGACCTGGGCAGCCACCCGTACCACGTGCTGGTCGACTTCTCCGACGTGCTCGACCTGGTGCCGCAGTCGGCGGTGAAGGTGAACGACGTCTCGGTCGGCCGGGTGGAGTCGGTCAAGCTGGTCGGCTGGGTGGCCGAGGTGCAGCTGGCCGTCAACGGCGACGTGACGCTGCCGGCCAACGCCTACGCCCAGATCAGGCAGACCTCGCTGCTGGGGGAGAAGTTCGTCTCGCTGTCCTACCCACCCAACGGCGAGCCGGCGTCGAGCACCACGCTGGCCGATGCGCCACACCCCGGCTACGCCTACCCGCACATCGCGATCGGCCGGACCGGTGAGACCCCCGAGGTCGAGCAGGTGCTCGGCGCGCTCTCGCTGCTGCTCAACGGCGGTGGCCTCGAGCAGTTGAAGACGATCACCCACGAGCTGGACCAGGCACTGTCCGGGCACACCGCCGACGTGCGCAGCCTGCTCTCGCAGGCGGTGACCTTCACCAAGACGCTGAACGTGCAGAAGACCAGGATCCTGGATGCCATCGACAACCTGGACCAGCTCGCCGCGACCCTGGACCATCAGAAGCAGGTGCTGGCCGGGGCGCTGGACACCCTGCCACAGGCGGTCAAGATCCTGGCCGACGAGAAGGACCAGTTCGTCGGACTGCTGACGTCGCTGAATCGGCTCAGCGACGTCGCGGTGACCGTGGTGGACCAGTCCCAGGCCAACTTCGTGGCTGCGCTCAAGAGCCTGGACCCGGTGATGACCTCCTTCACCAAGGCCGGTGACGCACTGCCCAAGTCCTTCGAGCTGCTGGCGACCTTCCCGTTCCCGCGCACCGCGGTGGACGGCATCCGCGGTGACTACACCAACCTGTACCTGACCGCGGATCTCAACCTGTCGGACCTGCTCGACAACCTGCTCAAGACGGTGCCGGCCGGCCTGCCCGTCAAGCAGAGCGCGAACGACACCATGCTGCGCGGATTGGGGGGCTGATCGTGATCAGGCGAAGCACCAAGATCCAGTTGCTGGCGTTCCTGGTCATCTCACTGCTGGGCATCAGCTATGTCGGGTTCAACTACGTCGGCCTCGGCGACCAGCTCTTCGGCGCCAGCGGCTGCCTGGTCAGTGCCGACTTCCCCGATTCCGGCGGCATCTTCACCAATGCCGAGGTGACCTACCGCGGCGTCACCGTGGGCAAGGTGGGGCAGCTGCACCTGCAGGACTATCAGGACAACGGCCAGACGGTACGCGGCGTCCGGGTGGACCTGCGACTGAACAGCTGCTCCCATCCCGAGATCCCGGCCAACGCCCAGGCCTACGTCTCGGACCGCTCGGCGGTCGGCGAGCAGTACGTCAATCTGGAGCCGACCAGCGCCAGCCCGCCGTACCTCACCAAGGGCACCGTGCTGGCCAAGCCGGGTCAGGTCCCGATCGCAACGCAGGTGCTGCTGCAGAACCTCGACGATCTGGTCAGCCACATCGATTCGGCGAAGCTGAATACCGTGGTCACCGAGCTGGGCAATGCTTTCAACGGCCGCGGTCCGTCCCTGCAGGCGCTGCTCGACTCCGGTGATCAGCTGCTTGCCTCGGCCCAGCAGGCGCTGCCGCAGACGCTCAAGCTCATCGACGATGGCCAGATCGTGCTCAAGACACAGCTCGACTCCGGCTCCGCGATCAAGGACTGGGCGAAGAACCTGAACCTGCTGACCACCCAGCTCAAGCAGAGCGATCCCGACATCAACAAGCTGCTCAGCAACGGCCCGGCGCAGCTGCAGACGGTGACCGACTTCATCAAGGGCAACCAGTCGGATCTGAACCTGCTGCTGTCCAACCTGACCTCGGTCGGCCAGCTGCTCGTCTCGCGGATCAACGGCATCGAGGGCATCCTGCTGCTGTATCCGGCGGCGGAGGCCGGCGGCTTCACCGTGGTGCCGGGCGACGGCACGGCACACTTCGGCCTGGTGGTCAACGTCAACGACCCGCCGGTGTGCACCTCGGGCTACGGCGGCACCACGGTGCGCAAGCCGAACCAGACCGGCCCGTCGCGGGTGAACACAGCGGCCCAGTGCACCGCGCCAGCCGGTTCGCCCACCGATGTGCGCGGTGCCCAACACGCTCCGGGCGGTGACCCGGTGAGCACAGGTGGTGGCGATACCGTGTACCCCCGCGGCGTCCCGGCCGCGCAATCGGTCCAGCCGATCAAGGTGGGCGGCGTCATGGGCAGCAATCAGGTGCTGGGGGACGACGCCTGGCTGTCACTGCTGAACGGCGGATTGCACTGACCGCATGAGGATGAAACCGACCAGATCGCAACGGGCCGCGGCCAAGGCTCGTGGCCACCACGTGGCAGGCAATGGCCGGCGGCGACCGGCGTCACGCGCGCGCAGGGGAGAGGGGCTGGCATGACCGAACGAACCCGGCGGACGGTGCCGCAGGCACTGGTCTGGGGGCTCGCGGCGGTCGCCGTGGTCCTGCTCGCGGCCGCAGTGGTGATCGCCGGCCTGCGGCTGCGTGATCGACACGGGGGTGCGGCACAGCTCACCGCGTCCGAGAACGCCGCCATCGCCGCCGCCCGGCAGGAAACGATCAACATCCAGACGTACCGGCTGAAGAGTTTCGACGCCGACTTCCAGGCAGCCCTCGCCGGCCTGACCCCGGCCAAGAAGGTGCAGTGGCAGGCCAACGAGGCCACTCTGAAGGCAAACCTGACCTCGCAGAAGATCGATTCGACCGCCACCGTGTCCGGCGCCGGGCTGATCAGCCAGAGCGGGGATACCGCCCTCGTCGCGGTCTCCTCGGACACCGCCCGGGTGGACGCACAGGGCAAGACCACGGTGACCGCACAGAATCGCTTCCAGGTGACGATGAAACTGATCAAGGGAAAGTGGCTGATGGACGACTTCGAGGCGGTGTCCATCTCATGAGCGAGGAGACGGGCCAGGCACTCGACGACGAGACGGGTCAGGCACTCGAGCGGGACCGGACCGCCGAGCCGGGTCACCG
Source organism: Jatrophihabitans sp. (assembly GCA_036261575.1). Lineage (GTDB taxonomy): Bacteria > Actinomycetota > Actinomycetes > Mycobacteriales > Jatrophihabitantaceae > Jatrophihabitans_A. Next base: position 50 of record DATAKO010000092.1, on the reverse strand, counting down.
GCCAAGCCCGGGCGACTCGTCCGGCTCTGCCCGGCGACCCGAGCCGGCAG
>DATAKO010000072.1:0-42192 GCA_036261575.1 Jatrophihabitans sp. | reverse complement strand
CTGTATCTTGGATTAACGTCGAATTCACGAATCCGGCCGGGCGACACCATGACGAAACAGCAGAAATAGCGTGTTTCCCTGACACCGGTAATCAGGAATTCGAGGGTTTACGAGATAGAGAGATTGGCAGGATGGCTGTTCGGTCCGCGTATGGGAGCGATCAGCCATGCCCGCGATGGTGATTCCGAACGTCCGGTCGTGGGCGATCTGGCAGCTGCGCAGGCCTGCGATCGGCTACCTGCTGGTCGTGGAGGCCGCCGCCCTGGTGCTGCTGGCCTGGTCGTTGCGACACGGCGTCAAGGTCGATGGCCGCTTCTGGCGCGCGGTACTGCTCGCCGCCATGGCGGTGCTCTACGGCGAAGCCAGCGACCGCATCGAGCGGGTGAATCGCTACCTCTCCGCCGAGGGCGCGACGGTCAACCAGAATTCGGTGTTCCTGTTCGCCGGCGTCAGCATCCTGCCCAGCGGCCTCGCCGCAAGCCTCACCGTGCTGGTGTACGTGCACACCTACCTGCGGTATCGCCGCTGGCGGATGGCGGCGCCGCACAAGGAACTGTTCACAGCCGCGCTGGCGCTGCTGTCCGCCTTCGCCGCCAACGCCATCATCTCCGGCGCGCAACATCACTTCGGCTACATCGGGGCGATGGACGCGCTACGGCTGCTGGCGGCCATCGCTGCCTATACCAGCGTCAACCTGGTGCTGCTGTTGATCTGCCTACGGCTGGTCACCGGTGCCCGCTGGCGCGACCTGCTGCCCGGCCGTCAGGCGGCCGGATACGAGACCGCGACCCTGCTCTTCGGCGCCTTCACCGGGGTGCTGATCCTGCATGCACCATGGTTGTCGCCGCTGGTGCTGTTCCTGATCGCCAGCCTGCATCGCGCGTCCTTGGTGACGAACCTGCAGCAGCGGGCGCGCACCGATGCCCGCACCGGCCTGCTCAACGCCGGCGGCTGGCAGGCGGTCGCCCGGCAGCACCTGGCGCAGTGCGGCGAGCGGATGTCGCCGGCAGCGGTGTTGCTCGTCGACCTGGACCATTTCAAGGCGGTCAACGACACGCACGGGCACCTGGCCGGTGATGAGGTGCTGAAAGAGGTGGCCGAGATCCTGGGCCGGGAGCTGCGCGGCTACGACGCGGTGGGCCGCTACGGCGGCGAGGAGTTCATCGCCTTGCTGCCGGGCGTTTCCGGCCGGGCAGCGGCAGCCATCGGTGAACGGCTGCGCGAGCGGATCGCCAGCAACACCTCGACCGAGGGCATCGCGGTGACCGCCTCCATCGGGGTGGCCGCCAGCCAGGCCGGCCGGACCCCGGCGCTGGAGGACATCATCGACGCTGCCGACACCGCCCTGTACGAGGCGAAGGCCACCGGCCGCAACCGGGTCTGCCTGGCCCCGCCGGTGCAGCTGCGCGAGCCGGTGCTGCCCCACCCGGACCGCCGGGACGCACTGCTCACCGACTGAGGTGGTCCTCGGCGGTGGCCGCCAGCCAGGCTCGAATGGCCTCGCCGTGCTGGTTCAGCGTCGGCGGCGGCTGGTGGTGCTGCCGGCCGCCGGCCCGGCCGGGCTCGGGCTCGTAGCGCAAGGGCGGCCCGGGCAGCTCGATGGTGCCGATGCTGGGATGGTCAACGCTGATCACCAGTCCCTGCGACCTGGTCTGCGCCCAGTCGTACACCTCGTCCATCCGGCGCACCCGCCCCGACGGGATGCCGATGCCATCGAGCAGCTGGATCAGTTGCTCGCTCGAGTAGCTGGCGAAGACCTCTTCCACGGCAGCGATCACAGCGCCCTGATCGGCCACCCGGTCGGCGTTGCGCGCCCACTGCGGGCGGTCCAGCCCGAACGCACCCGCGAACGCCCGCCACAGCCGGTCGCTGCCGACCGCGATCTGGATCGGGCCGTCCGCGGCATGGAACAGCCCGTACGGACAGATCGCCGAGTGGTGCGGTCCGGCCGGCCCGGCGACCTCGCCGGCCACGGTGTAGCGGGTGCCCTGGTAACTGTGCACGCCGACCATGCCGGCCAGCAGCGAGGTGCGCACGTGGGTGCCCCGACCGGTCCGGGCCCGCTCGTGCAACGCCGACAGCACGCCGAAGGCGCCGTACATGCCGGCGATCAGGTCAGCGATCGGGGTGCCGACCTTGGTCGGCTCGTCCGGCCGGTTCCCGGTCACCGACATCAGGCCGCCCTCGCCCTGACCGATCTGGTCATAGCCGGCCCGGCCGCCCTCCGGCCCGTCGTGGCCGAAGCCGGTGATGGACAGCACCACCAGCCGCGGATTCAATTGTTGTAGCCGGGCGGCGTCGAAGCCGAGACGATCCAGCACACCGGCGCGGAAATTCTCGATCAGCACGTCGGCCCGCCGGACCAGCTCCGCCACCACCTGCCGGCCGTCCTCGGACTTCAAGTCCAGCGCGATGGACTCCTTGTTCCGGTTGCAGGACAGGAAGTACGTCGACTCCCGCTCGCCGTGCTCCGGATAGATGAACGGTGGTCCCCAGCCTCTGGTGTCGTCCCCGGTCTCCGGCGCCTCGACCTTGATCACGCGGGCGCCCTGGTCGGCCAGCATCATCGCCGCGTGCGGTCCGGCCAGCGCGCGAGACAGGTCGAGCACCAGCACGCCGGCCAGCGGCCCCGCCTCGGTCACGCCGGGTCGATCGCGAGCGTGCCGTCGATCATGGTGACCGCCCGGCCGGTCAGCTGCACCCGGTCCCCGGACAGCCGCAGCCCGAGCCGGCCGCCGCGAGCTGAGACCTGCTCGGCGCGCAGTTCCAGCCTGCCCAGCCGCTCGGCCCAGTACGGCACCAGCACCGTGTGCGCCGACCCGGTCACCGGATCCTCCGGCACCGCCAGGGCGGGCGCGAAGAAGCGGGACACGAAGTCCAGGTCAGCCGCGTCCGCGACGGCGGACACGATCAGCCCGTGCGACAGCTCACGCTTGATTCTCGCCAGGTCCGGCTGCACCTGCCGCACGGTCTGCGCGTCGGCCAGCACAGCCAGCTGGAAGCCGGACTCGGTACCGCCGTAGTACGACGGGGTGGTACCGATCGCGGCCGGCAACCAGTCCGGCACCGGGTGCGGGCGCGGCGGCTGCGCGGGAAAGTCCATGATCACGCCTCCGTCGCCGGCTGCCCGGACCGTCAGCACCCCGGATCGGGTGGCGAAGCGGATCGGGCCGGCCAGGCCGTCGGAGAACAGACAGTGCGCGGTGGCCAGCGTGGCGTGCCCGCACAGGTCGACCTCGGCGCCCGGGGTGAACCAGCGGAGCCGGTAGTCGGCGTCGGCGCCCTCGTAGCTTTCCAGGAAGGCCGTCTCGGACAGGTTCAGCTCACGGGCCACCGCCCGGTACCACTCGTCGCCCGCTCCGGCGGGCCGGTCGTCCAGCCGGATCACGCCGGCGGGATTGCCGCGGAACGGCTGGTCGGTGAAGGCATCGACGGTACGTACACGCACGCTCATGCCGTGAGCTTAGGAGTCCTGGCGCCAGTACTGCTGGGCGGCCGCCAGCTCGGCCGGGCTCTGCAGATCCGGCATCGGCTCCGGATAGTCGAGGAAGTCGATGTCGTCGAAGTTGCGCGCGAAGAACGCCCGTCCCGGCTGCTCGCCCTCGGCGGCCGTGGCGAACTGGGCGATCCAGCGACGAGCGATCAGGACCGGGTGCGAGCGTTCGCCGGCGCGACGGGTGATGATGATCGACGCACCGTTGCGGTACCAGCCGATCGCGGCCTTCACCTCGGCCGGCACGACCCCCGGCAGGTCGGCCGGCACGATCAGCACCGCTTCGGTGTCCGGGTGCAGGTGGGCCAGCCCCGCGCGCAGCGACCGGCCGGCGTCAGCGTCCGGTTCGGTCACGAGCGCCCGCGCGCCGTCGACGTCCGTCGCAGCCGGCCCCACGACCGCGAGCACCTCGTCGCACCCGCCGGCGCGCAAGGTGAAGGCTGCTCGGTCCACCAGCCGGCGACCACCGAGCACGGCTTCGGCCACGGGCACGCCGAGCCGGCTGGCGCCGCCGCTGGCCAGAACCAGCCCGCTGATCACGGACGCGGGTACCCCTGCAAGGTCACCGCAACAGCCAACGCGGCCTGCGCCGCCTCGTAACCTTTGTCCTCGTTCGAGCCGGGCAGGCCGGCGCGGTCCAGTGCCTGCGCTTCGGTGTCACAGGTCAGCACGCCGAAGCCCACCGGGATGCCGGATTGCACGCTCACCGACGTCAGCCCGTCGGTGGCGGCGCTGCAGACGTAGTCGAAGTGGGGAGTGCCACCCCGGATCACCACGCCCAGCGCGACGATGGCATCGACCTGGGCGGCCGCGACCCGGGCCGCCGCGACAGGAAGCTCGAAGGTGCCCGGCACGCGCAGCTCGGTGACGTCGGTGACCGCGGAGTCGCGCAGTGCCCGGCGGGCCCCGTCGAGCAGGCCGTCCATCACCTGGGTGTGCCATTGCGCCGCGAGGACCACCACGCGCAAGCCGGCGGCACCCTCGACGGCGGCGGCAGCCGGGGCGCCCGCGCCACTCATCGGCGGGTCACCGTTCGCCGGCCGGCAGGTCGAGCTGGTGTCCCATGCGGTCCTTCTTCGTCTGCAGGTACCGGAGGTTTTCCGGATTGGCGTGCGTGGGCAACGGTACCGAACCCACCACGCGCAGCCCGTAACCCTCCAGTCCGGCACGCTTGGCCGGGTTGTTGGTCAGCAGCCGCATGGTCTTGACGCCCAGGTCGACCAGGATCTGGGCGCCGGTGCCGTAGTCACGAGCATCGGCCGGCAGGCCGAGTTCCAGGTTGGCATCCAGTGTGTCCGAACCGGCGTCCTGCAACTGGTAGGCCTGCAGCTTGTGCAGCAAGCCGATGCCGCGGCCTTCGTGTCCGCGCATGTAGAGCACCACGCCGCGGCCCTCCCGGGCGACCGCGGCCAGCGCCGCGTCCAACTGCGGCCCGCAGTCGCAGCGCAGCGAGCCGAAGACGTCACCGGTCAGGCACTCCGAATGCACCCGCACCAGCACGTTCTCGCCGTCACCGATCTCGCCGAAGACGAACGCGACGTGCTCGCGGTCGTCGTAGGAAGAGGCGTAGCCGTGCGCGGTGAACTGCCCGTAGCGCAGCGGCACCCGGGCGGATGCGACCCGATCCACAAGCTTCTCGAAGCGCCGTCGGTAGGCGATGAGGTCCGCGATCGAGATGAGCGCGAGATCGTGCTCATCGGCGAAGACGCGCAGCTCGTCGACCCGGGCCATGCCGCTCGGGTCCTTCTCGCTGACCATCTCGCACAGCACGCCGGCCGGCTGCAGGCCGGCCAGCCGGGCCAGGTCCACGGCCGCCTCGGTGTGGCCGGGCCGGCGCAGCACGCCGCCTTCCTTGGCCCGTAAGGGCACGATGTGGCCCGGTCGGGCGAGGTCGGCCGCTGTGGTGGTCGGGTTGGCCAGCAGCCGGATGGTGTGCGCCCGGTCAGTGGCGGAGATACCCGTCGTCACGCCCTCCCGGGCGTCGACGGTCACGGTGTAGGCGGTCCCGCGCTTGTCCTGGTTGGTGTGGAACATCGGCGGCAGGTCGAGCCGGTCCGCCTCGCTCTCGGTGATCGGGACGCAGATGTATCCGGAGGTGTAGCGCACCATGAACGACACCAGCTCCGGGGTGGCGAGCTCGGCGGCGAAGATCAGGTCGCCCTCGTTCTCCCGGTCTTCGTCGTCGACCACCACCACCGGCTTGCCGGCGGCGATGTCCTTGATTGCACGTTCGACTGTGTCGAGCATCAGCTGGTGCCTCCGGTCCTGGCGAACTGCAGCAGCCGCTCGGTGTACTTGGCCAGCACGTCGACCTCGAGGTTGACCGCGTCGCCGGGGATCTTCTCGCCGAGCACCGTCGCACGCAGCGTCTCCGGGATCAACCCGACCTCGAACCAGTCCTGACCCACCGCGGCCACGGTGAGCGAGACGCCGTCCACAGCGATGGATCCCTTCTCGGCCACGTAGCGCGCGAGGTCGGTGGGCAGCCCGAACCGGACCGTCTCCCAGCCCTCACCCGGCGCCCGCTGCTGCACCACCCCGGTGCCATCCACATGCCCCTGCACGATGTGACCATCCAGGCGCCCGTCCAGCCGAGCCGCTCGTTCCAGATTGACCCGATGGCCGCTGGCAAGTCCGCCGATGACACTGCGCTTGAGCGTCTCGGCCATGACGTCGAAGTCGATGTCGACGCGACCGTCGGCGGCCGGTCGCATGCCGACGACCGTAAGGCACACCCCGTTGACGGCAACGGAGGCCCCGTGTTCGAGGTCGACCGCGGTCCGTCCGGCCCGGACCCGCAGCACGGCGGCCGAGCCGGACGACGACACGTCGACGACCTCGCCTACCTCTTCGATGATCCCGGTGAACACGCGGCTACCTTCCGTTCCACTGCTGTCTCAGTCCGACCGCCCCGAGGGCCGGGGCCGGCCGATGAGCTTGAGGTCGTCGCCGAACCGGCTGACCTCCAGCACATCCAATGAGACAGCTTCTGACATGGTTGTTATTCCCGCATCCTCCAGCACCGAACGGCCCGCCCCGAGCAGTTTCGGTGCGAGATATGCCACCACCTCATCGATCAGCTCCGCCTCCAGGAAGGCCCCGGCCAGGGTCGGGCCGCCCTCCAGCAGCAGGTGCCGCACGCCGCGGTCGAACAGTGCCTTCAACGCGAAGCGGGGCACCGCGGTGTCCAGCACCAGCGTCTCGGCTGCCTCGTCGAAGATCTGCGCGGTCGGCGGGACCCGATGCCGGCGATCCAGCAGCACCCGAAGCGGCTGCCGACCCGCCAGTACCTCGGTGCCATCTGTTCCGACCTCGCGCACAGTGAGTTGCGGGTCGTCCACCAGCACGGTGCCGCTGCCGACGACGATGGCGTCGACCCGGCCGCGCAAGGCGTGCACGTCAGCGCGGGACAGCGCGTTGCTGATCCAGCGGGAACTGCCATCTGCTGCCGCGGCCCGCCCGTCCAGGGTTGCGGCGAACTTCCAGGTCACGTAAGGGCGAGCGTGCGCCACCGCGTGCAACCACGGCTCCAGGGCCAGCGACCGGACCAGCGCGCTCTCCACGTCACCGACCACTTCCAACCCGGCCTGGCGGAGCCGGTCGGCGCCACCGGCGGCAGCCGGGTTGGGATCGGCCACCGCATACACCACCCGGCGGATACCGGCTTCGATCAGGGCCTGCGTGCACGGTCCGGTCCGGCCGGTGTGATTGCACGGCTCGAGCGTCACCACCGCGGTGGCGCCGCGGGCGGCGGCGCCGGCAGCGGCCAGCGCCATCACCTCGGCGTGCGGCTGGCCGGCCGGCTGGGTGACACCTTGTCCGATCAGGTGCCCGTCCGGATCGAGGATGATGGCCGCGACCGGCGGGTTCGGGCTGGTGCGGCCGGCCACCGTGCGAGCCAACTCGGCCGCGTGCCGCATTGCCGTGATCTCGGCATCATCCGGGAAGCTGGCCCGCGACCCGTCCGTCATCAGAGCCGGCCGGCGCGATGGGCGCAGCGCGTCATGCCGGACCGGGCGAGCTCGCGCAACGCGTCCACGGCCGCACCGGGGTCGTCCCGGTCATAGACCGCCGAGCCGGCCACGAAGACGTCCACGCCTGCATCGGCTGCCTGCTCGATGGTGTCCTCGCTGATGCCGCCATCGATCTCCAGGAACAGCCGCAGCTGGCCGGCGTCGATGCGCTCGCGCACCGTGCGGACCTTGGTGAGCACCTCGGGCATGAACTGCTGACCGCCGAATCCCGGCTCGACCGACATCACGAGCAGCGTGTCGAACTCGACCAGCAGCTCCAGGTACGGCTCTATCGGGGTACCCGGCTTCACCGACAACCCGGCGAGGGCGCCGGCCGCGCGGATGTCGCGCGCGGTCCGGGCCGGATCAGCGGCGGCCTCGACGTGAAAGGTGACGTTGGCGGCGCCGGCCTCCGCGTAACCGGGGGCCCACCGGTCCGGGTCCTCGATCATCAGGTGGCAGTCCAGCGGCAGATCGGTCGCCCGCCGCAGGCTGCGCACCACCGGGAGCCCGATGGTCAGGTTGGGCACGAAATGGTTGTCCATCACGTCGACATGCAGCCAGTCGGCCCGGGCAACCGCGTCGGCCGCATCGGCCAGGTGCGCGAAGTCGGCGGACAGGATGCTCGGCGCGATCATGGGTTCGACGGAGGGACCAGGCACGCGTCCAGCTTATGAGCCCGCCCCCGGGCCGGCTTCACCGCGGCTCAGGCACGCTTGCCGAGCGCGGCGAAGAACATCGCGTCGGTGCCGTGGCGGTGCGGCCACAGCTGGACGGTGTCGGTGCCGTCCAGCTGATCCACACCGGCGAAAGCCGCTCGTGCATCGAGCAGGCTCAGCTCGGGATGCGCAGCCAGCACCGCCTGCACCCGGTCGCGGGTCTCGGCCGGGTGCGGGGAGCAGGTGACGTAGCCCAGCACGCCGCCCGGAGCCAGCAGGCCGGCCGCGGCGTGGAGAAGCTGAGCCTGGAGTTCGACGAGCCCTGCCAGGTCGCCAGGCCCGCGACGCCAGCGTGCCTCCGGCCGGCGGCGCAACGCACCCAGCCCGCTGCAGGGCGCATCGAGCAGGATGCGGTCGAAGTGGCCGGTCAACTGCCGGGCATCGCCGGTGTGCACCGTCACGGGCCAGCCCGCGGTGGCACGGGCGACCAGTTCGGCACGGTGCTGGTGCAGCTCGTTGGCGGTCAGCCGCGCGCCGTGCTGTTCGGCCAGCGCCGCCAGCAGGGCCGCCTTGCCACCCGGGCCGGCGCACAGATCGAGCCACTTCTCGGCGCCCTTGATCGGCGTGATCCGGGTGAGCGCGAGCGCGCACAGCTGACTGCCCTCGTCCTGCACGCCGGCCTCGTGGTCGCGGACGGCGGCCAGCGAACCCGGGTCGCCGCCGTGACTGAGCCGGACGGCGAACGGGGAGTACGGTCCGGCCTCGCCGCCGGACTGCTGTGCCAGCTCGGCTGCCGTACTGCGACCGGGCCAGGCGACCAGATGCGTCTCCGGCCGGGCGTCGTCGGCGGCCAGCGCGGCCTCGAGCTGCTCGGCGGGCAGCACCTGGGCGAAGGCCCCGACGACCCAGCCGGGGTGGCTGTACCGCAGCGCCAGCGTGCCGAGTTCCGAGCCACCCGCCGCGATCAGCTCGCACCAGCTGTCGAAGTCGCGGGCGCCCACCTTGCGCAGGATGGCGTTGACGAAGCCTGCCGCCCGTGCGTTTCCGGTCGTCTTCGCGAGTTCGACGGTGGTCGCAACCGCGGCGTGCGTCGGGATCCTGGTCTTGAGCAGCTGGTAGGCGCCCAGCCGCAGCAGGTCCAACACCGCCGGCTCGGTGTCGTCCAGGTCGCGGGTGGCACAGCGGCGCAGGATCTCATCCAGCGTGCCGCGGGCCCTCAGGGTGCCGTAGCTCAGCTCGGTGGCCAGGGCTGCGTCCCGGCCGGACAGCCCCGCGTCGGCGAGCTTGCGCGGCAGTACCAGGTTGCCGTAGGCGTCATCGGCCGAGACCGCGCGCAGCACCTGCCATGCCACCAGCCTGGCCGGATCGGCAGCTGCCGGTCGGATCGTCCGGATCGGGCGTTCAGCCAAGACGCTCAGCTCCGGACAGCCGCGCCCCACGGGCCCAGTCCAGCGCTGGCAACGGGCGCTTGCCGGGCGGCTGCACGGAACTGAAGGCCACCGCCACGGTGGCTGTGCCGGCCAGCACTGCGGTCCGGGTGACCGTCAGCGAGCCTGCCGGCAGCTTCTCATCCGTGACCGTCACCGGGCCCAGCTTGAGCCGCTCGCCGCGGAACTCGGTCCACGCGCCCGGTTCCGGGGTGCAGGCGCGGGCGCGCCGGTCGATCGCCATCGCCGGCTGATCGAAGCGCAGCCTGCCGTCTGCCGGGCCGAGCTTGCCGGCAACGCTCACCCCCTCGGCCGGTTGCGGTGTCGGGTGCAGGCTGCCGTCCGCGATGCCGTCGAGGGTTGCCACCAGCAGCGGTGCGCCCGCCTCGGCCAGCCGGTCGAGCAGGGTTCCGCTCGTGTCCTCTGGCCGGATCCGCTCGGTCAGCACGCCGAAGACCGGCCCGTCGTCCAGGCCGGGGCCGATCTGGAAGGTCGAGGCGCCACTGAACTCGTCGCCGTGCAAGATCGCGTGCTGCACCGGCGCCGCGCCCCGCCAGGCCGGCAGCACCGAGAAGTGCAGGTTCACCCAGCCGAGCCGGGGCAGGCTGAGCGCGGGCTCACGCAGCAGCGCGCCGTAGGCCACCACGGGAGCACAGTCGACGCCCAGCTCCGCCAGCCGCCGCAGAAATCCAGGGTCGGCGGGGCTGGGCGGTCGCAGCACCTCCAGGCCCCGCTCGGTCGCCAGCCGGGCCACCGGCGACGGCTGCAGGGTGCGGCCCCGGCCGGCACGGGCGTCGGGTCGGGTGAGAACGGCCACGACCTCGTGCTGGGACTGGTCCAGCAGTGCTCGCAGCGACGGCAGCGCGATCTCGGGCGTGCCAGCGAACAGCAACCTCACCGGGTGCGCCCGAACGCCGTCGGCCGGCCCGCGTGCGGGCTGAGCTTGACCACCGGCGGGGTGAGCCCGGACCATTCCGCGTTGCGGATCTCGGCCATCGCGGCGCGCCGCGTCTGCGGATCCAGCCGGTCCACGAACAGCACGCCGTCCAAGTGGTCCGTCTCGTGCTGGATGCAGCGAGACAGCCGCGCGGTGCCCTCGACGGTGATCGGGTCTCCGTAGGAGTTCTGCCCGTGCGCGACGACATGTTCCATGCGCCGGCAGTTCCAGGACAGGCCGGGAATGGACAGGCAGCCCTCCTCGTCGTCCTGGGTCTGGTCGGAGGGAAAGTGCAGCACCGGATTGACCAGATGGCCCTGCTCGTCCTCGGAGATGCGATAGGTGAACACCCGCAGCCCCACCCCGAGCTGCGGTGCCGCCAAACCTGCGCCTGGTGCATCCAGCATGGTCTCGCGCAGATCGGCGACGAGCCGGCGCAACTCCTTGTCGAAGACGGTCACCGGCTCGGCCGGGGTACGCAGCACTGGGTCGCCGAAAAGGCGGATGGGCAGGACGGTCACAGCACCAGTCTAGGAACCCCGGGCTCGGCCGCTGGTGACCGGGAATATCCCCCAGCTACACCGAATTGCAACGCGTAGGCGGTTTAGTTAGTCTGACTAACGAATGAAAGGAGCATCGTGTCTCACAGCGCTGCGCACGATCGCCGAGTCGCGCTCTCGGTCACCACGGTCGGCATTCTCGCCGCCACCCTCAACGCATCCATCCTGCTCATCTCGCTTCCTGCGATCTTCGACGGTCTCGGGCTTAACCCACTGGCCCCGGCCAACATCTCCTACCTGCTGTGGATGTTGATGGGATACCTGCTGGTGACCGCGGTGCTCGTGGTCACCTTCGGCCGGCTGGGCGACCAGTACGGGCGGGCCAAGCTGTTCAACCTCGGCTTCCTGATCTTCACCATCGCCTCGATCGGCTGTGCACTGGTGCCGAACACCGGCTCGGCCGGTGCGCTGGAACTGATCGCGCTGCGGGTGATCCAGGGCGTGGGCGGCGCGATGCTGACCGCCAACTCCACCGCGATCATTACCGACGCGTTTCCGCCGGACCGGCGCGGTTTCGCTCTCGGCGTGAACCAGGTCGCCGGCATCGGTGGCTCGTTCGTCGGCCTGGTGGTCGGCGGCCTGCTGGCCGAGTGGCACTGGCGCTCGGTGTTCTGGGTCAGCGTCCCGGTCGGAATCTGGGGAACCTGGATGGGCTACCGCACGCTGCGTGACAAGCCGCGCGACACCACCCGGAAGGTCGCCATCGACTGGTGGGGCAACCTGACCTTCGGCGTCGGCCTGATTGCAATTCTGGTGGCCATCACCTACGGCCTGCAGCCCTACGGCGGGCACACCATGGGCTGGACCTCACCGAAGGTGCTGGCCGGCATCATCGGCGGCCTGGTCCTGCTCGGCGCCTTCGTGGCGATCGAACTGCGTGTCAGTGATCCGATGATGGACCTCAAGCTGTTCCGCATCCGGGCGTTCGCCGCCGGCCAGACCGTGAACCTGCTTGCCTCGATGGCCCGGGGCGGCCTGCAGTTCATGCTGATCATCTGGTTGCAGGGCATCTGGCTGCCGCTGCACGGCTACAACTTCGCGGATACGCCGCTGTGGGCGGGCATCTACATGCTGCCGCTCACGATCGGTTTCCTGGTGGCCGGACCGGCCTCGGGAGCGCTGTCCGACCGTCTCGGGGCCCGCACGTTCGCTACCGGCGGCCTGCTGCTCACCGCGGCCACCTTCGCCGGCCTGATCGCCATACCGGCGGACTTCAACTACGTCCTGTTCGCGATCCTGCTGGCACTCAACGGGATCGGCATGGGACTGATGGCTGCGCCGAACTCCGCCGCGATCATGAACGCGGTGCCGGCGCACGAGCGCGGCGCAGCGTCCGGTATCCGTGCAACCGGCATGAACGCGGGCATGGTGCTGTCGATGGGCGGCTTCTTCACGCTGATGGCCGTCGGGCTGGCGAGCCGGTTGCCCGAGACCATGTACGGCGGCTTGACCAAGCTCGGGATCACTCCCGCTGCGGCAACCCAGATCTCGCACACTCCCCCGGTCGGCACGCTGTTCGCCGCCTTCCTGGGCGACAACCCGATCAAGGCACTCGTTGCCCAGATCGACCCGCAGCAGCTGCAGCCGGGTTCGGGGGTGGACGTCGCGACCCTCACCGGCAAGACGTTCTTCCCGCACCTGATCGCCGAACCGTTCCGGCACGGCCTGACCATCGCCTTCGGGGTGTCGATCGTGATGCTGCTGATCGCAGCGGTCGCCTCGCTGATGCGCGGCGAGAAGTTCGTGCACGCCGACGCGCACGGCGCCACCCCGGCCGCGGATGTGCCGCAGCCGGAGAGCATCGGGGTCGCGGTGGCACGCGAGGCGGCCGCGCTGGACGGCATCCCGCAGCAGGACCTGGAGTTCGAGCGAGCGTTGCCGGCCCAGGAGTCGGCGCTGACCGAGTCCGGACGCTGACGGCCGGCCCCGGCTCAGGCGACGGGCCCCGGATACCGCACGGTGTCCGGGGCCCTTCGCTTCCGCTCGCTCAGAATCAGGTTGTCCACCGGAGAAAACCCGGGCTACCGCAGCCGACGGGTCAGGCCGTGTGCACCCCACCGTCGAACTCGACCTCGACCTGAAGCTCCGTCCCGCCGGCGGCAGTGCCGACCTCGGCGGCCGCGCCGGCCAGCCGCAGGTCCACCGACGCCAGCTCCACCGCGGCGACGAGCTCGGCCGGGCCGGTGACCTGGATGGCCGACACCGCGGCCCGCATGCTCAGCTGACGCTGCGTCTTGGCGCGCCGGATGGCTCGCACCGTCTCGCACGCAACGTCGAGCACATCGGCGCCGGTCGCCGGCTGCTGGCTCGCCAGCAACCGGGCCAGGTCGGAGTTCGCGCCCGGGAAGTCGGCCCGGTGCACCGATCCCGGTTGCCACCATGACCACACCTCCTCGCAGACGAACGGCAAGAACGGAGCGAACAGCCGCTGCAGCACGGACAGGCCGTATTCGAGAGCCAGGTGCGCCGAGGCCTGCCCGTCCGCCTCGCCGTAGGCGCGCGCCTTGACCAGCTCGACGTAGTCGTCGCAGAACTTCCAGAAGAAGTTCTCCGCACCTTCCAGTGAGCGCCGGTAGTCGTTTCGTTCGAAGTCGGCCTCGGCCTGCACAGCGACGGCGTGCAACTGCCGCAGCATGGCCAGGTCCAGAGGGGTCAGCGTGGTCTGGTGATCGGCCCCGGCCTCGGGCAGCAGGCCGAGCACGAACCGCGAGACGTTGAGCAGCTTCGTGGCCAGCCGTCGACCGACTTTCATCTGGCCACGATCGATGGCGGTGTCCACACCCTGGCCGGCGTGGCAGGCCCAGTAACGCAGGCCGTCGGCGCCGAACTCGGCGATCAGGTCGGCCGGCTGGTCCTTGGCGTTGCCCTTGGATTTGCTGATCTTCTTGCGATCCGGGTCCAGGATCCAGCCGTTGATGCTGATGGATCCCCACGGCAACCGGTCGAATTCCAGCAGGCTGCGCAGCATCGTGGAGAACGTCCAGGTGCGGATGATCTCCGGCCCCTGCGGGCGCAGATCCATCGGGAAGGTGCGGCTGAACAGCTCCTCATCGCGGCCCCAGCCGCAGACGATCTGTGGCGACAGCGATGACGTCGCCCAGGTGTCCATCACGTCCGGGTCACCGATGAAGCCGTTCGGCTCGCCGCGTTGCGCAGGGGTGTAGCCGTCCGGGGTGTCGGCCTGCGGATCCACCGGCAGTTGCTCAGGCTGCGGCAGGATCGGGTTGTCCCAGTCCGGTTCGCCGTCGGCGGCGAGGGAGTACCAGACGGGGAAGGGCACGCCGAAGAAGCGCTGCCGGCTGATCAGCCAGTCGCTGTTGAGGCCGTCGGTCCAATTCTTCAGCCTCGCCCGCATGAATTCGGGGTGCCAGACCAGGGCGTCGGCGTTGGCCTGCATCCGCGCGCGCAGCGACTCGTCCTCGGCTCCGTTTCGGATGTACCACTGCCTGCTGGACACGATTTCCAGCGGGCGGTCGCCCTTCTCGTAGTACTTCACCGGGTGCTCGATCGGCCGCGGCTCGCCGGCGATGTCGCCGTGCTCGGCGAGCAGTTCGACCAGCCGGGCCCGGGCGGAGAACACGGTCTTGCCGGCGACCTCCTGATACGCGGCGTCCGCCTTGACCAGCCATTCCGGCGTTTCCTGCTGGAACCGGCCGTTGCGGCCCAGCACCACCCGCAATGGCAGCCCGAGCTCGCGCCACCAGGTGACGTCGGTGGTATCACCGAAGGTGCACACCATCGCCAAGCCGGTGCCCTTGTCCCGCTCGGCCAGCCGGTGCGCCCGCACCGGCACGGCCACGTCGAACAGCGGGGTGCGCAATTCGGTGCCGATCAGGTGCTGGTAGCGCTCGTCCTCGGGGCTGACCACCACCGCCGCGCATGCCGGCAGCAGCTCCGGCCTGGTGGTGTCGATCTCGACGGGGCTGCCGTCGGCGGCGCGGAACAGCAGCCGGACGTAGGCGCTCTTCGTCGCGCGGTCCTCGACCTCTGCCTGGGCGACAGCCGTCTGGAAGTCGACGTCCCACAGGGTCGGGGCGTGCGAGAGGTAGGCGTCACCGCGACGGAAGTTGTTCAGGAAGGCTTGCTGGGCGACCCGGCGGCTCTGCGCACTGATGGTGGTGTAGTTGGTCTGCCAGTCCACGGACAGCCCGACGGTACGGAACAGGGATTCGAAGCCTGCCTCGTCGATGGCGGTCTGACGCTCGCACAGCTCCAGAAAATTGCGCCGGGACACCTCTCGCGGCCGCTCCGAGCGGGAGCGTCGCTCCACCGGTTCGATGTGCAGGTCCGGCTCGTAGGGCAGGGTGGGATTGCACCGGACGCCATAGAGATTCTCCACGCGCCGTTCGGTGGGCAGGCCGTTGTCGTCCCAGCCCATCGGGTAGAAGACCTCGCGCCCACTCATCCGCCGGTAGCGGGCCATCGCGTCCACCTGCACGTACCCGAACACCGTGCCCAGATGCAGCTGG
This sequence comes from Jatrophihabitans sp., assembly GCA_036261575.1. Classification (GTDB taxonomy): domain Bacteria; phylum Actinomycetota; class Actinomycetes; order Mycobacteriales; family Jatrophihabitantaceae; genus Jatrophihabitans_A. The sequence continues at coordinate 26,634 of DATAKO010000072.1, read as the reverse complement.
CCACTCACCGTCGGCGGAGGCGTGTCGATCGAGTAGACCTCGGCCCGGGTCTTGGTCCGGTCGAAGCGGAATACCCCGGACCGTTCCCACTCGGCTGACCACGTGGCCTCAAGGCCATCCAACGACGGGCGTTCGGGAATCTCGGGCACGGTGCCAGAATACTGGCCGGCCGAGGGGGTTCCGGCTGCGGGCCGAGGCGTCCCGCGCGAGGATCTAGAGCAGTTCCAGTGGGTCCAGCACGACGCGCACAGAGCCTTCGGACTTGCGGGCGGACCGGATCGCCGCGCCCGCGTGCAGCGCTTCGGCCAGCGCCACCCCATCGCCGCGCGGCACCCGCAGCAGGCTGCGTATCTGTTCGGGCTCCGTACCGGGAACCGGTACCGAGCCAAGCTCGTCAGCGCTGGCCGGCAGCTGGCTCAACGCGAGCAGCTCGGCAACGGCTGCCGGCGTGCCGGTCAAGGCGGCCAGCCGCGCGATCGGTGGGAACCGCAGCGACTGCCGGTCCGCCAGCTCTCGCTCCGCGGCGCCCCCCGGGTCCCACCGGATCAGCGCCTGCACCGGCGCCAGCGCGGCGTCGGCGCCGATCACCACCGCGCCGTCGTTGCGAACCAGCGCGATGGCGTTGGCCCAGCGGCGGACCGCCTCCTCCCCCGCGCGCAGGTCGGGCCGGCCCAGCAGGGCCCAGCCGTCGAGCAGCAGGCCGGCGCCGTAGCCGCCGGCAACCGCAGGTTCGGCTCCCGGGGTGGCGACGACCAGCGAGGGACCGGGCGGCACCTCGGCCAGCACCGTGTCGCCCGCGCTGGTGCGCAGCACCGTGCCGGGAAAGGCCCGTCCGAGTTCCTCGGCAGTGCGGGCAGCGCCGACGACAACCGCTCGCAGCGCCGCCCCGCCACACTTCGGACAGCGCCAGCCGGCTGCGCTGCGGCCACACCAGCGGCAGCCCGGATGCCCGGTGGCATCGGCCGCGGCGAGCGGCCCGCCGCAGTGCTGGCAGCGGGCCGGCTGCCGGTCCCGGGCACAGGCCAGCGCGGGAAGATAGCCGCGGCGCGGCACCTGGATCAGCACCGGGCGGCCCTGCGCAAGCGCCGTGCGAGCGGTGCGGAAGGCCAGCGTGGGTAGCCGTGCGGCCCGCGCCAGCGGGTCACGTTCGAGTTCGGCCTCGTCGCCGAGTGCGATCACCCTGGGCACGGCCCGGCGCACCTCGTTGCGATCGGCGGTGATGGGTTGCGCCCAGCCGGAGCTGCGCAGCAGCGCCGACTCGGCCGTCTCGGCGAAACCCGCGAGCAGCAACGCCGCGCCGGTCAGCGACGAGCGCAGCACAGCCACGTCGCGAGCGTGCGGATAGGGCGCCCGCGGCTCGGCCAGCAGGTCGTCGCCGTCGTCCCACACCACGATCAGTCCCAGCTCCGCGACCGGGGCGAACACGGCAGACCTGGTGCCGACGACCACCTTCACCGCGCCCTGGCGGACCGCCAGCCACCGCCGGTAGCGCGCCTCCGGGCCCAGATCGGCTGACAGGGCGACGTGGCTGTTGCCCGGCAACCGGGCGGTGAGCGCCGCATCGACCCGGCTCAGGTCACGGGCATCCGGCACCACAACCACCGCACCTCGCCCGGCGGACAGCACGGCCTGCACGGCTTCGGCGATACGGGCTGGCCAGTCCTCATCGGGCAGCACGTGCCACACCGCCCGTGCCGGGGCGCCCCGCATACCGGCGGTGAGAAACGCCGGGCCGGCCCGGTACCGCCGCCACGACATCGGGTCCGGCGCCGGTACCGGGCCGGCCGGAACCGGTAGCGGGCTGGACTCTGCCCGCGCGTGACGTGGCGGCACGGCGAGCCGGACCACGTCGGCGAAGGAACCGGCCCAGCGATCGGCGACCGCGCGGAACAGCGTGCCGGTCTCGGCGGTGAGCACGGGCAGCTCCCCCACGCCACGCTCGAGGAAGGCGAGCCGCCCGTCGTGCTCGGTCTGGTCCAGCCGTTGCAGTACCCAGGCGTCGACCAGCCGGCCGGCAAAGCGCACCCGCACGCGCGAACCGGGCTGCACCGCATCTGACAGCTCGGCCGGGACCAGGTAGTCGAACGGGCGGTCCAGGTGCGGCAGCGGGGAATCGACGGCGACCCGGGCCACCGGCAGACGCTCGGCAGCGCTACGGCTGCGGGGCGGCCGTCCGGCAGCCGGAGTCGAACGGGCGGCAGCGGTCGAACGGGCGGCATGACCGCCGGCAGCGACCGAACCCCGCTTGCCCCGGCCGGCCGCCGGATCCGCGAGACCGTCCAGGCCCGGCAGGCTGGGCGCCTGCGGCATTGGCTCGATCTCCTCAGCGCTCACCGGTCATGCCTACCAGTCCACCCCGACGATTGCGTGCCGTCACCGAGCCACGCACTGCCCGGTGAACGCGCGTGCGGCTCGAACCGGCCCACGGGCAGTGCCCGAGGTCGGTTCGAGCCGCACGAAAGCGACGCGGCAGCGGCACTCAGCCCTTGGCGAGCTTGGCCAGCTGCTCGGCCCGGTCCGTCTTCTCCCAGGTGAAGTCGGCATCCTCTCGGCCGAAGTGGCCGTAGGCAGCCGTCTTCTGGAAGATCGGGCGCTTGAGGTCCAGGTCGCGGATGATCGCGGCCGGACGCAGGTCGAAGGTCTGGTTGATGGCGTCGATGATGCTGTCCACGGCGACGGTCTCCGTGCCGAAGGTCTCGACGAACAGACCGACCGGCTCTGCCTTGCCGATGGCGTAGGCAACCTGCACCTCGCAGCGCTTGGCCAGGCCGGCCGCGACCACGTTCTTGGCAACCCAGCGCATCGCGTAGGCGGCCGAGCGGTCCACCTTCGACGGGTCCTTGCCGGAGAACGCGCCGCCACCGTGACGGGCCATACCGCCGTAGGTGTCGACAATGATCTTGCGGCCGGTCAGTCCGGCGTCACCCATCGGACCACCCGTCACGAAGCGGCCGGTCGGGTTGACCAGCAGCCGGTAGCCCGTGGTGTCCAGCTGCGGCACCAGCTCGAGCACCGGCTTCACGACGTGCTCCTCGACGTCCGGCTTGAGCAGGGTGTCCAGGTCGATGTCCTCGGCGTGCTGGCTGGACACCACGACGGTATCGAGCCGGACCGGCTTGTCGTCGACGTACTCGATGGTGACCTGGGTCTTGCCGTCGGGACGCAGGTAGGGCACCGTGCCGTTCTTGCGTACCTCGGTCAGCTTCTCCGAGAGCCGGTGTGCCAGCCAGATCGGCAACGGCATCAGTTCCGGGGTGTCGTCGCAGGCGTAGCCGAACATCAACCCCTGGTCGCCCGCGCCCTGGGCTGCGATCGCGTCCTCGCTGCCCTCGACCCGCGCCTCGTAGGCGGTGTCGACGCCCTGGGCGATGTCGGCGGACTGGGCGCCGATGGAGACGCTGACACCGCAGGATTCGCCGTCGAAGCCCTTACGGGAGGAGTCGTAGCCGATGCCCAGGATGGTCTGACGGACGATCGAGGGGATATCGGCGTAGGCATTGGTGGTGACCTCGCCGGCGATGTGCACCTGGCCGGTGGTGATCAGGGTCTCCACCGCGACCCGGCTGGCCGGGTCGTCGGTCAGCAGCGCGTCCAGGATGCCGTCCGAGATCTGGTCGGCGATCTTGTCCGGGTGCCCCTCGGTAACCGATTCCGAGGTGAATAGGCGACGACTCACGAAATGCTCCTAGCTTCTGGAATTCTTGCTCGTACCTGTCAGGTCTGTGGTAGTTATCGGCGCCGGTAGTCTACCGACTCAGTAGTGAAACGACCGCATCGCACACCGCGGCTGCCAGCAAGGTCTTGGGACCCAGCGGGCACTCCAGTGCCGAGCCGTCCGCGCCGAGGATCACCGCGGCGTTGTCCGGACGGCCGAAGGCCTTGCTGGCACCGACCTCGTTCACGACGAGCAGGTCGCATCCCTTGCGCGCGAGCTTGGCGCGCCCGTGGCTGAGCACGTCTGCCTCGTCGTCGCCGGTCTCGGCGGCAAAGCCCACGATCACCGGCGTGCCGAGCTCACCGCGATGCCGGGCGGTCACCAGCTCTGCGAGGACGTCGGGATTGGTCGACAGCTCGATCGGTGCAGGCGCCGCATCGGACTTCTTGATCTTGCTGCCGGCCTGCGCGGTGGGACGGAAGTCGGCCACCGCGGCAGCCATCACGATCACGTCGGCGTCCTTGGCGGCGGCCATGGTCGCCTCGCGCAGCTGTTCGGCCGTGCCCACCGCTACCAGCTCCGCGCCGGCAGGCGGCGCGAGCTCGACGTTGGCTGCGATCAGGGTGACCCGCGCTCCCCTGGCGGCGGCCACCGCCGCCAGCTCGAAGCCCTGGCGGCCGGATGAACGGTTGCCCAAGAACCGCACCGGGTCCAGCGGCTCACGGGTGCCGCCGGCGGTGATCAGCACATGCCGGCCGGACAGATCGAAGGGCAGCGCGTCGGCACGCAGCAGCAACAGCTGCGCCAGCCGGGCTATCTCGGCGGGTTCGGGCAGCCGGCCCTTACCGGTGTCGGCCCCGGTCAGCCGGCCGGAGGCGGGCTCCAGCACGATGGCGCCGCGGGCACGCAGCAGTTTGACGTTGGCCACCGTCGCCGGGTGCTCCCACATCTCGGTGTGCATGGCCGGGGCGAACAGCACCGGGCAGCGAGCGGTGAGCAGGGTGTTGGTCAGCAGGTCGTCAGCCAGCCCGTGCGCGGCCCGGGCGAGCAGGTCGGCAGTGGCCGGCGCGATCACGACCAGCTCGGCCTGCCGGCCCAGGCGGACGTGCGGCACCTGGTGCGTATCGCTCCACACCTCGGTGGCGACAGGGTTGTGCGACAGCGCGGCCCAGGTCGGCTCCCCGACGAAACGCAACGCCGCGGCGGTGGGTACCACCGTCACGTCGTGGCCTGCCTCGGTCAGCTTGCGCAGCAGGTCGGGCGCCTTGTAAGCGGCGATGCCGCCGGCGACGCCGAGGACGACGGACGAGGTCACCGGTCCTGCCGGACTACTGGGCCGCGGGGGTCTCGGACGGCTTGAACTCGATCAGGTCGGTGTTGATCTCGCGCAGGGCGATGGACAGCGCCTTCTCCTGCGGCGCGGTCTCGACCATCGGGCCGACGTACTCGAGCAAGCCCTCGCCGAGCTGGCTGTAGTAGGCGTTGATCTGCCGGGCCCGCTTGGCGGCCACGATCACCAGCGCGTACTTGGAGCCGGTGCGGTCCAGCAGCTCGTCGATCGGCGGGTTGGTGATGCCTTCGGGTGCAGGTGCGGTCACGCTGAAGCCTCGAATCGGGAAGCGAATGGTTCTCGGACGGCATGCGGCACGCCCGCTTATCGCCGCCCATGCTACCTCGGACAGCGATTGCGCCTGACCTGCGAGCGACCCGGGCGCCGCGCCGGTGTGCCCAACCTCACCCGATCCGCCCGACTCATCTCGGTAGGGTGCGCGCATGGTGACGGTTGCCGCGCTGAAGGAGACCACGCCCGGGGAGCGCCGGGTCGCGTTGGATCCGGACAGCAGCAAGCGGCTCCGGCAGGCCGGCACGCAGGTGATCATCGAGTCCGGCGCCGGCACGCGTGCGTGGTTCCCCGACAGTGCCTATACCGATGCCGGCGCGAGCGTGCTGGATCGCCAGGCCGCGTTGGCGCAGGCCGAACTGATCGTCTCGGTCGGGGCACCGGATGCGGCGCTGCTGGAGGGCTTGCGGTCCGGACAGGCCTTTCTCGGCATGCTGGCCCCGCTGACCAATCCCGATCTGGTCCGGGCACTGGCCGGCGCCGGTGTCACCGCGATCAGCCTGGACGGCCTGCCGCGGACGCTGACCCGGGCCCAGAGCATGGATGCGCTCAGCTCGCAGGCCAGCGTGGCCGGCTATCGCGCGGTGCTGCTGGCCGCCGAGCACTACGACAGGTTCTTCCCGATGTTGATGACCGCCGCCGGCACCTCCAAGCCAGCCGCGGTGCTGGTGCTCGGCGCCGGCGTTGCTGGTCTACAGGCGATCGGCACCGCACGCCGGCTCGGCGCCGTGGTGAGCGGCTACGACGTGCGCCCGGCGGCGCGGGACGAGGTGAAGTCGCTGGGCGCAAAGTTCATCGAGTTGCAGGCCGGCATCGCGGCCGCCGGCGAGGGCGGCTACGCCCGCGAGCTGAGCGCCGAGGAGCGGGCCGCCCAGCAGGCCGAGCTGGCCGAGCACATCGCGCGGCACGACATCGTCATCAGCACGGCGCAGGTGCCCGGCCGGCGGCCACCGGTGCTGGTTACCGCAGACGTGGTGGCGCGGATGAAGCCGGGTTCGGTGCTGGTCGATCTGGCGGCGAGCTCGCTCGGCGGCAACGTCGAGGGATCCGCGCCGGGTGAGGTTGTCGTGACCGAGGGCGGCGTGACCGTGGTGGGCGCGGCCAACCTGCCGTCGAGGCTGCCGACCAGCGCCTCGCAGGCCTTCGGCCGCAACGCCAGCGCGCTGATCACGCACCTCGTCGTCGACGGCGTGCTCACGATCGATCTGGACGACGAGATCCAGGCCGGCGTGGTGATCACGCATGCCGGCCGGATCGTGCACCCGGGCGTGCGGCAGGTAGTGGAGGCTTCGGCATGACGCAAGGCTTCGTCGGCGATCTGACCATCTTCGTGCTGGCACTGCTGGTCGGTTTCGAGGTGATCAGCAAGGTGCCGGCCACCCTGCACACGCCGCTGATGTCCGGCGCGAACTCGATCCATGGGGTGGTGCTGGTCGGGGTGGTGATTCTCTCTTCCTCGGTGGACGGCCCTATCGGCTACGTGCTGACCTTTCTCGCCGCCGCGTTCGGGGCGGCCAACGTGGTCGGTGGCTACGCGGTGACGGACCGGATGCTGCAGATGTTCCGCAAACGCCCGGCGCCGGCGGCCACCAGGTCAGAAGGCTCCGAGTCGTGAGTGCTTTCGAGAACGTGGTCCGGCTGGCTTCGCTGTTCGGCGCGGTCGCCTTCGTACTCGGGCTGCACCTGATGAACTCCCCTGCGACCGCGCGCCGGGGTAACCAGCTGTCGGCCTTCGGCATGCTCGTCGCGATCATCGCCGTGCTGGCCGAGGTCGGGCATGGCGGCGCCATGAACGCGACCCGCTGGCTGGTGCTGATCTGCGGCGCGCTGCTGGGCGGGGCGGTCGGCCTGGCCTCGGCGCGCAAGGTCGCGATGACGCAGATGCCCCAGCTGGTAAGCCTGTTCAACGCGGTCGGTGGCGGCGCCGCGCTGCTGATCGCGCTGGCCGACTACCAGCACGATCCGCACGTTTCGGCCGGCGTGGCGCTGGCCGGCGCTCTGGACGTGCTGATCGGCGGTGTCACGTTCTCCGGTTCGCTGGTGGCCGCGGCCAAGCTGCAGGGCTACTGGAGCCAGCCGGTGAGCTTTCCCGGCGCCCGCGTCGCCTCGGCCGTGCTCAGCCTGGTGGCGTTGGCAGCCGGCATCGGCGTCGTCGCCGGCGCGCACAACTCATGGCTGCTGTTCATCGAGGTGCTGGCCGCGCTGGGCATCGGCATCCTGATGGTGCTGCCGATCGGCGGGGCGGACATGCCGGTGGTGATCTCGCTGCTGAACGCCTTCACCGGCACGGCGGTGGCGATGGCCGGCTTCGTGCTCGAGAACGCCACGCTGACCATTGCCGGTGCGCTGGTGGGCGCTTCCGGCGGCATCCTGACCAAGCTGATGGCGGATGCGATGAACCGCTCGGTCGTGTCCATCATCGCCGGCGGCTTCGGGACCGGAGCCGCCGGAGTCGCTGCCGGCCCGGCCTCGGGCGGTTCGGTGAAGTCGATCGCGATGGATGACGCGGCCTTGCAACTGGCCTACGCCAGCAAGGTGATCGTGGTGCCCGGATACGGCCTGGCAGCGGCGCAGGCCCAGCACGAGGTGCGGGAACTGGCCGCGCTGCTGGAGGAGCGGGGCATCGAGGTCGCCTACGCGATCCACCCGGTTGCGGGCCGGATGCCCGGCCACATGAACGTGCTGCTGGCCGAGGCGAATGTGCCCTACGACCAGCTGCGCGAGATGGAGGACGTCAACCCGGAGTTCGACCGCACCGACGTGGCGCTGGTGGTGGGCGCCAACGACGTGACCAACCCGGCCGCGCGCCGTCCCGGTAACGCCGTTTCCGGCATGCCCATTCTCGACGTGGACCATGCCAAGTCGGTCATCGTGATCAAGCGCTCGATGGCCTCCGGCTACGCCGGCATCGACAACGAGCTGTACACCGACCCCAAGACCAGCATGCTGTTCACCGACGCGAAGAAGGGGCTCGCGCAGCTGGTGGCCGCGGTCAAGCTGGTGGACTGATCACCGTCCGGCGACGGGCTCAGCCCACCGGCGTACTGAGCAGCGAGACGACCTCGGCGGCCGCCCGCCGCACGTCGTCGTTCACCACGATCACGTCGAACTCGCCGCCGGCCGCGAGCTCGTCCTCTGCGAGCCGCAGCCGCGCCTCCATCGCCTCCAGGGCTTCGGTGCCGCGGCCGGACAGCCGCTGCCGCAGCTCGTCCACCGAAGGCGGGGCGAGGAAGACGAACTGCGCCTGCGGCATCTGCTCGCGGATCTGACGGGCACCCTGCAGGTCGATCTCCAGCAGGGCCGGCTGGCCCGCGGCAAGATGCTGCTCGACCGGCAGCCGGGGAGTGCCGTAGCGGTGTCCGGCGAAGGTGGCGTGCTCCAGCAGCCGGCTGCCGTTGACGAGCTCGTCGAACTCCGGCTCGCTGACGAAGTAGTACTGCACGCCATCGGCCTCGCCCGGCCGAGGCGCGCGCGTGGTGCACGACACCGAGACCCACACATGCGGGAACAGCCGGCGCACCTCGGCCACCACGGTTCCCTTGCCGACCCCGGACGGTCCGGACAACACGGTGAGGCGGGCGGCGGTGTTCGCGGTCATGGGCTTGATTGTGCCGGGTGATCGAGCCTGGCCAGCAACGCGGCTCGCTGTTTCGGTCCGAGCCCCTGCACCCGGCGTGATCCGGCGATGCGCAACTCGGCCAGCAGCCGGCTGGCACCGGCATCACCGATGCCGGGCAGCGCCGCGAGCAGCTCCGGTACCCGCAGCGCGGCGAGCCGCGGATCCTGTTCGGCGAGCAGCAGAAATCCGGACAGGCTGAGTTGCCCGGACTTCAGTCGGGCCTTCACTGCCGCACGCGCCTGACGCGCCAGCAGAGCCTCGCCCCGGGCGGCCGCACGCTGCTCGGCCGTGAGTCGCGGTGGGCCCGGCATCGCGATCAGCCGCGCAGGAAGGCGTACTCGTCGATGGCGCGCCGCGCCGCGGCCTGCAGCCCAGCCACCGAAGGGCCACCCCGCAGCACCTCGCGCGACAAGCTCGGCAGCACCCGGGCCAACTCGTCCCCGAAGATTCGCCGGACGTCAGCAGCGGTGCCACCCTGGGCGCCCAGCCCAGGTACCAGCAGCGGCCCGTTCAGTCCGGACAGGTCAGCCACCTCCGGCGGCAGATCGCCGATGGTGGCCCCGACCACGACCCCGAACGGCCCGAACGGGCTGGCGCCGGCGTTGCGCGCACCCAGCTCGTCGATCACCGACTGGGCCACGGTGCGCCCGTCAGCCAGCCGGGCGTGCTGGATCGTCGGGGCTTCCGGGTTGGAGGTCAGCGCGATCACGAACACGCCACGATCGCCCGACGCCGCCAGCTCGAAGGCCGGGTCCAGCGCACCCACACCGAGGTACGGGCTGACCGTGATGGCGTCGACCGACAGCGGCGACTCCGGTCCGAGGTAGGCCTCGGCGTAGGCGGCCATCGTCGAGCCGATGTCGCCGCGCTTGACGTCGGCGATCACCAGCGCACCGGCGTCCCGGCAGCCGGTGATGCACCGCTCCAGCTGGGCGACGCCGCGGGAGCCGAAACGCTCGAAGAATGCCGCCTGCGGCTTGACCACCGCGGCGATCCCCGCCAGGGCCTCGACGCAGGTGTCGACGAACCGCTCCAGCGACACCAGGTCGTCGGCAAGCCCCCACTGCTGAAGCAGGCTGGCATGCGGGTCGATGCCCAGGCAGATCGGACCGCGATCGGCCATCGCCCGGTCGAGCCGCTGCGCGAAGCTCATGCGCCGACCTCCTCGGTACCCAGTCCGGCGTGCCGGAGGCCGCTCGGCTCGGCCGGCCGATGTGCGAACCCGATCGCCTCGCGCACCGAGGAGAAACCGCACCGCTCGAGTTCTGCTTGCAATTCCTGGCCGATCCGGACCGGCGCGCCGGGATCGTTGAACACCGTGGTGCCGACCGACACCGCCGACGCGCCTGCCAGGATGAACTGCAGCGCGTCCTTACCGGTGCGGATACCGCCCATGCCGAGCAGCGGCAAGTGCGGCACCGCCTGGTGGACCTGCCAGACGCAGCGCACCGCGACCGGCCGGATAGCCGGGCCGGACAGGCCGCCGGTGATGCCGCCCAGCGCGGGTCGCAGGGTATCGGTGTCGATCACCATGCCCAGCAGGGTGTTGATCAGGGAGATGCCGTCGGCTCCGGCATCGGCCACCGCGCGGGCGATCTGGCCGATGTCGGTGACGTCCGGCGAGAGCTTGGCGAACACCGGCACGCTTGGATGCGCCGCCCGGCGAACAGCCGAGATGACGCGGGCCGCAGCCAGTGGATCGCAGGCGAAGACCTGTCCCCGGCTTTCCACGTTGGGACAGGAGATGTTGACCTCGATCAGGTCAACCGGATGGGTGTAGAGCCGCTTCGCCAGGGCCACGTACTCGTCGGTGTGGCCACCGGCGATCGACACCACGGCGCGGGCGCCACGCTGCTTCAGCCAGGGCAGGTCCTTGGCCAGGAACTCCTCGATGCCCGGACCCTGCAACCCGATCGAGTTCAGCATGCCGCTGGGCGTCTCGGCCATCCGCGGGGTCGGCCGGCCGGAACGCGGGCGCAGCATGATCGACTTGGTGACGACCGCGCCGATCGCGGACACGTCGAAGAACTGGTCCAGTTCCCGCCCGGCGGCCGCACAGCCAGAGGCGGTCAGAATCGGGTTGGGCAGGTGCAGCGAAGCCAGCGTCGTGGAGAAGTCCATCAGTGTCCCATCCCGTCCGCGCCGTAGAGGTCTGCCGGCAGCGTGCCGACATCGGACCAGCGCACCCGGTCGGCGTCGAACACCGGGCCCTCGACGCAGGACCGGACGAACCGGGAGACCCCGTCGGCACCGCGTACCGGCAGCACGCAGGTCATGCACACCCCGATGCCGCAGGCCATCGACTCCTCCACCGCGACCTGTGCCGGGATGGCGTGCGCACGGGCCACCTCCCCCACGGCCCGCAGCATCGGCATCGGCCCGCAGGCGTAGACGATCTGGGCGCCCAGCTGCTCGATCGCGGCCGGCAGCGGGTCGGTGACCCGGCCGCGCTGGCCGGCCGAGCCGTCGTCGGTGGTGACAGTGACCGCGCCGATCAGCCGCTTGGCCGCGAGCTCGCCGAAGAGCCGGCCGGCACTGGCCGCGCCCAGGATCATGGTGACCTCGCTCCCGTTGGCCAGCAGTCGTTCGGCCAGCGGCAGCAGCGGAGCCGAGCCGTAACCGCCACCGACGAGGACCGCCGGCACCGGCTCGCGCGGGATCGGGAACGGCACCCCGAGCGCGCCGACCAGGTCGAGCTTGCTGCCCACCGGCTGTCGGACGAGCCATTCGGTGCCGCGGCCGTGCGGGGCGACCACGAACTGGATGGTGCCGGCGAACTCCGTACCGGGCTTCACGCCGTAGAGGGCGAAGGAGCGCCTGAGCAGCATCGCCGAATCCGGGCCGCCGACCGCGACCGCGACGAACTGCCCGGGCTGGAACGAGTTCGCGATGCCGGGCGCGACCACGGTGAATTGGGTGTAGTCACCGAACCTGGTCACGTCGAAGATCTCGCCGGTCTCCTGTACCGGCGGGGCGCCACTGGCAGCGCTCATCGGCCGGACCGCCACTGGGCCAGGGTGCGGTGATGCGCCTGCAGCGAGGTGACACCGGCCTCCCCAGCCCGCAGGTCCTCGATGCCCTGCACCGCGGCTGCGATCGCCTGCACCGTGGTCAGGCAGGGAATACCGGCCTGCACCGCGGCGGTGCGGATCTCGTAGCCGTCGACCCGCGGACCGGAATTGCCCGGTGATCCGAACGGAGTGTTGAGCACCAGATCAACGTTGCCGGCCAGGATCTCCTCCACGATGTTGCCGGGGCCGGCCGAGAACTTGCCCACCGTCTCTGCCGCTACGCCGTTGCGCCGCAGCACCTGCGCGGTGCCCTCGGTGGCCATGATGCGAAAGCCCAGATCCTGCAGCCGCTTGACCGGGAACAGGGCGGCCCGCTTGTCACGGTTGGCGATCGAGACGAACACGGTGCCCTCGGTCGGCAGCGCGCCGTAGGCGGCTGCCTGCGATTTGGCGAAGGCGGTACCGAATACCCGGTCGAAGCCCATCACCTCACCGGTGGACTTCATCTCCGGGCCCAGGATCGAGTCGATGGAGTCGCCCGCCGGGGTGCGGAAGCGGTGGAAGGGCAGCACAGCTTCCTTGACCGCGATCGGAGCGTCGGCCGGCAGCTCACCGCCGTCGCCGCTGGTCGGCAGCATGCCCTCGGCGCGCAGCTCGGCGATGCGTGCGCCCAGGGCGATGCGCGCGGCGGCTTTGGCCAGCGGTACCGCGGTCGCCTTGGACACGAACGGCACCGTCCTGCTGGCCCGGGGGTTGGCCTCCAGCACGTAGAGCACATCGCCGGACAGCGCGTACTGCACGTTCAGCAGACCGCGTACGCCCACCCCCTCCGCGATCTTGCGGGTGGCCGCCCGTACCTGGGAGATGGTGCCGTTGCCCAGGGTGATCGGCGGTAGCGCACAGGCCGAGTCACCGGAGTGGATGCCGGCCTCCTCGATGTGCTCCATCACGCCGCCGAGGTAGAGCTCCTCGCCGTCGTAGAGCGCGTCGACGTCGATCTCCACGGTGTCGTCCAGGAAGCGATCGACCAGCACCGGCCGGTCCGGCGCGATATCGGTGGCCTTGGCGATGTACGTCTGCAGACCCGCCTCGTCGTACACGATCTCCATGCCGCGACCGCCCAGCACGTAGGACGGGCGGACCAGTACCGGGTAACCGATCTCGTCGGCGACCTGCTGGGCCTGCTCGAAGGACACCGCCAGCCCGTGCCGTGGTGCCAGCAGGCCGGCCTCGGCCAGCACCCGGCCGAACTCGCCGCGGTCCTCGGCCAGGTCGATCGCCTCCGGCTGGGTGCCCAGTACCGGAACGCCCGCCTGCTTGAGCCGCTCGGCCAGTCCCAGTGGCGTCTGGCCGCCGAGGGTGCAGATCACCCCCAGCACGGTGCCCGATTCCTGCTCGGCGTGCACCACTTCGAGCACGTCCTCGAAGGTCAGCGGTTCGAAGTAGAGCCGGTCCGCGGTGTCGTAGTCGGTGGACACCGTCTCTGGGTTGCAGTTGATCATCACGGTCTCGAAGCCCGCAGCGCGCAGCGCCATCACCGCGTGCACGCAGGAGTAGTCGAACTCGATGCCCTGGCCGATCCGGTTCGGCCCGCTGCCCAGGATCAGCACCTTCGGGCGCTCCAGCTGGGGCACCACCTCGGTCTCGAAGTCGTAGCTGGAGTAGTGGTAGGGCGTGCTCGCTGCGAACTCGGCCGCACAGGTGTCGACCGTCTTGTACACCGGACGGATGCCGGCTCGGTGCCGCAGCCGACGCACTCCGTCCTCTCCGGACAGTTCTGGCCGCAGCTCGGCGATCTGGCGGTCGGACAGGCCGTGCCGCTTGGCCTTGCGCAGCAGCTGCGGGGTCAGGCTCTCGGCGTCGGCCAGCTCGGCGCCTACCGCAAGGATCTGCGCGAACTGATCCACGAACCACGGGTCGATGCCGGTGACCCGGGCAACCTCGTCCACCGAGGCGCCGGCGCGCAGCGCTCGCTCCACCGCGTACAGCCGGCCGTCGGTGGGCACCGAGGCCATGCCCAACAGCTCGTCCAGCGAGGGCAAGGCGGCTTCCGTCGGGTCGGCGGTCCAGAAGCCGGCAGCCTTGGTCTCCATCGAGCGCATTGCCTTGCCCAGCGCCTCGGTGAAGTTGCGGCCGATCGCCATCGCCTCGCCGACCGACTTCATGTGCGTGGTCAGCACCGGGTCAGCACCCGGGAACTTCTCGAACGCGAAGCGCGGCATCTTGACCACGACGTAGTCCAGCACCGGTTCGAAGCAGGCCGGGGTGGCTCGGGTGATGTCGTTGCTGACCTCGTCCAGGGTGTAGCCGACCGCGAGTTTGGCCGCGATCTTGGCGATCGGGAAGCCGGTCGCCTTGGACGCCAGTGCGCTGGAGCGCGACACCCGCGGATTCATCTCGATCACGATCATCCGGCCGGACGTGGGGTCCACCGCGAACTGGATGTTGCAACCGCCGGTGTCCACCCCGACCTCGCGCAGCACGGCGATGCCGAGGTCACGCATGTGCTGGTACTCCCGGTCCGTCAGCGTCATCGCCGGTGCCACCGTGATCGAATCGCCGGTGTGCACGCCCATCGGGTCCACGTTCTCGATCGAGCAGACCACCACGACGTTGTCGTTGCGGTCGCGCATCAGCTCCAGCTCGAATTCCTTCCAGCCGAGGACGCTCTCCTCGACGAGCACCTCGTGAACCGGGCTTGCGGCCAGGCCGCGCGCGGCCAGCACCCGGACCTCCTCGGCCGAGTGCGCCAGCCCCGAGCCCAGGCCGCCCATGGTGAAGGACGGTCGGATGACGACCCGGTTTCCCACGGTCTCGGCAAAGGAAATGGCTTCATCCAGCGTGTGACACACCACCGATTCCGGCACGTCGCCACCGATCCGGCGGACGATCTCCTTGAATTTCTGGCGATCCTCGCCGCGCTGGATGGCGTCGATGTCGGCGCCGATCAGCTCCACCCCGTACTTGTCGAGGATCTTCTGATCGTGCAGGGCAACGGCGAGGTTGAGCGCGGTCTGGCCGCCGAGAGTGGCGAGCAGGGCGTCCACCGGGTGGCCGAGTTCGGCCTCGGTGGCAAGCACCTTCTCCACGTACTCGGGCAGCAGCGGCTCCACATAGGTGGCGTCGGCAAATTCCGGGTCGGTCATGATGGTGGCCGGATTCGAGTTGATCAGGCTCACCCGGTAGCCCTCGTCCCGCAGCACCCGGCATGCCTGGGTGCCCGAGTAGTCGAATTCGCAGGCCTGGCCGATCACGATCGGGCCGGACCCGATGACCAGGATGTGCTTGATGTCGGTGCGCTTGGCCATTAGCTGTGTCCCTGCTCCTCGCGCCGGTCGGGGGTGCTTGCTGGGGTGATCACCGTGCCTGGTCCTTTCCGCCGGCGCCTTCCAGCAGCTCGGCGAAACGGTCGAACAGATAGGCCGCATCGTGCGGCCCCGCGGCCGCTTCCGGGTGGTACTGCACCGAGAACGCGCGCACGTCGTGGGCGCGCAGTCCTTCCACCACGTTGTCGTTCAGGCAGACGTGGCTCACCTCGACGTCGCCGAACTCGGTTGCGCTCACCCGGTCCAGCGGCGCGTCCACGGCAAAGCCGTGATTGTGCGCGGTGATCTCCACCTTGCCGGTGGCACGATCGGCCACCGGCTGATTGATGCCCCGGTGTCCGTAGCGCAGCTTGTAGGTGCCGAAGCCGAAGGCCCGGCCGAGGACCTGGTTGCCGAAGCAGATGCCGAAGATCGGCACGCCGGCTCGCAGCAGCGCCCGTACTGTCTCCACCTCCCGGTCGGCGGTTGCCGGATCGCCCGGGCCGTTGGCGAGGAACACCGCATCCGGCGAGCCCGCCAGCACCTGTTCAGCGGTGGCTGCCGCCGGCAGCACCGTGGTGGTGATGCCGCGTTCGGCCATCCGGTGCGGGGTCATCGCCTTGATCCCATAGTCCAGCGCCGCCACCGTGAAGCGGTGCGCTCCGATCGCCTGGACCGTGTAGGGCTGAGCCGTGCTCACCTCGTCGGTCAGGTTCGCCCCGAGCATGCCTGGCGAAGCCTGCACCTTGCGCAGCAGCGATTCCGGATCGAGGTCGGTGCTGGAGATGACCGCGCGCATCGCTCCGCGCTCGCGCAGGTGCCGGGTCAGCGCCCGGGTGTCGATCCCACTGATGCCGACCACGCCGTTGCTCACCAGTTCCTCGTCCAGGCTTCTTCTCGCCCGCCAGCTCGACACCCGGTGGGCCGGATCCCTGACGACATAACCGGAAACCCAGATGCGGCGGGATTCGGCGTCCTCGTCGTTGACGCCGGTGTTGCCGATGTGCGGCGCGGTCTGGACGACGATCTGGCGATGGTAGGACGGGTCGGTCAGCGTCTCCTGGTAACCGGTCATGCCGGTGTTGAACACTGCCTCGCCGTAGGTCTCGCCGGTGGCGCCGTACGATTCACCGGCGAACGTCCGGCCGTCTTCCAGAACGAGTAGAGCGGTCACTTCGCCTCGGTCTCCTGCTTCGATTGCGAGATTGCCTTTATCCAGGCCGGGTATTGACTGCGATCATCACCACGGATACCGGTGTCGAGCAGCTGCCCGCCGTGCTGCCAGCGCAGCACCAGCAGACCACCGCGGCCCACCACCTTGCCGGCCAGCGCCGGTTCCAGCCGGGCGTCGGAGAGCTGACCGATCGGCAGGAAGATGTCCGGTGCGCCCTGGCGCTCGATCAGCACCCCCTGCCGGGCCAGCCGGGCGCTGGCATCGGCACGGACCCCGAGGCCGTGCACCACGATGCGGTCCTGCCAGCGGGTGGCGACCGTGGTGCCCACGTACAGGCCGGTCAGCGGTGCCACCAGGTCGGTGCCGAGCTCGCCGGGTGGCGTGGGCAGTTCGGGCAGGGCTGCCTGCCGGCTGGCGCGGTTGCGCCAGCCCCAGCGCATCGCCAGCAGCAGCAGCGCGAACAGCACGATACAGCCGAGCACCAGCGCCAGCCTGGTCACCGGGCACCCCGCTCGCCGGCCGGTTCGCCGAGCGTGCCGTCAAGCACGGTGGGGCGCCCGCGCAGGAAGGTCGCACGCACCTGGCCGGGCAGCCGCCGGCCGGCGAACGGCGTGTTGCTCGCGATCGAGGCCAGGCCGGCCGGGTCCACCAGCCAGTCCACGGCCGGATCGAGCAACGTCAGGTTGGCCGGCTCGCCGACCGCGATCGGCCGGCCGTGCCCGCGCAGCCGGCCGATCGCGGCCGGCCGGACGCTCATCCGGTCGGCCAGGCCCGCCCAGTCGAGCGCGCCGGTGCGCACCATCGTCTCGATCACCACACCGAGTGCCGTCTGCAGCCCGAGCATGCCGAAGGCAGCGTCGGCAAAAGCATGATCCTTGTCGTGCGGGGCATGCGGCGCGTGATCGGTGGCCACCGCGTCGATGGTGCCGTCAGCCAGCCCGGCCCGCAGCGCCTGCACGTCGGGTTCCGGCCGCAGCGGTGGGTTCACCTTGAAGATCGGGTCGTAGCCGGTCAGCAGCTCGCAGGTCAGCAGCAGGTGGTGCGGTGTCACCTCCGCCGTCACGTCGATGCCGCGCGCCTTGGCCCACCGCAGCACCTCGACGCTGCCGGCGGTGGAGACATGGCAGACGTGCAGCCGGGAGCCGGTGTGGGCGGCCAGCATCACGTCGCGGGCGATCACGCTCTCCTCGGCAACGCCCGGCCAGCCGGGCAGGCCGAGGCGACCGGACAGCTCGCCCTCGTGCGCGCAGGCGCCGTGGTCGGCCAGCCTCGGGTCCTGGGCGTGCTGAGCGATGACAGCATCGAAGGGCTTGACGTATTCCAGCGCCCGGCGCATCAACCTGGCGTCGGAGACGCACCGGCCGTCGTCGCTGAACACCCGGACGCCGGCGGCCGATCTCGCCATGCTGCCGATCTCGGCCAGCTGCTCGCCGGCCAGGCCCTTGGACACCGCTCCGACCGGGCGCACGTCGACCAGGCCGGCCTGCTCCCCCAGCTTGTGCACCAGGTCGACGATCTCGGCGTTGTCGGCCACCGGGTTGGTGTTGGCCATCGCGTGCACCGCGGTGAAGCCACCCAGCGCAGCGGCGGCCGAGCCGGTGGCCACCGTCTCGGTGTCCTCTCGGCCGGGCTCGCGCAGGTGGGTGTGCAGGTCGACCAGGCCGGGCAGCAGGATCATGCCGTGACCCTCGATGACCTGAGCCCCAGCGGCATCCAGGTTCACCCCGATCTCGGCGATGGCCGAGCCGTCGATACGGACATCGGTCCGCTCACCACCCAGCGGTGACACCTCGCGGAGCAGGATCATGCGCTCACCTCGATCAGTCCGGCCGGTGCGGTCTCGGGGGCGCCGGCAACCACGTGGTACAGCACCGCCATCCGCACCGCGACCCCGGCCCGGACCTGATCCAGCACCACGGACCGGTCACCGTCGGCTGCCGCGGACGAGATTTCCAGGCCGCGATTCATCGGCCCGGGGTGCAGCACCGGGGCCCTGTCCGGCAGCAACGCGAGCCTGTCCGGGGACAGCCCGTACCCGAGTGCGTACTCGCGCTCGGTCGGGAAGTAGCCGACCTCCCCCGCGCGCCCGGAACCGGCGCCCCCCATCCGCTCGCGCTGGACCCGCAGCATCATCACCGCGTCGACGTCGCCGGCCACCTTGCCCGCCAGGGTCGCGTCCAGGTCCCAGCTGGTCTGGCAGTTCCAGCCCGCCACACCGGCAGGCATCAACGTCGGAGGTGCCACCAGGGTGACCTCTGCGCCCAGCGTGCGCAGCAGCAGCACGTTCGAGCGCGCCACCCGGCTGTGGGCCAGATCGCCGACGATGACGACGTGCCGGCCGGCGAGCTCGCCGACATGCCGGCGCAGCGTGAAGGCGTCCAGCAGCGCCTGTGTCGGGTGCTCGTGGGTGCCGTCACCGGCGTTGATGACGTGGCAGCCGACCCAGTCGGCCACCCGCTGCACCGCGCCCGAGGCGTTGTGCCGGACCACCAGCGCGTCGACGCCGAGCGCGGCGACCGTGAGCGCGGTGTCGCGCAGGCTCTCGCCCTTGCTCACGCTGGATCCCTTGGCGCTGACGTTGATCACGTCCGCCGACAGCCACTTGCCGGCGATCTCGAAGGAGGACCGGGTCCTGGTGGAGTCCTCGAAGAACAGGTTCACCACCGTCCGGCCGCGCAGCGCCGGCAGCTTCTTCACCTCGCGGGCCTGGATCGCGTCCATCTGCTCGGCGGTGTCGAGCAGCTGCCCGGCGGTCTCGGCGGTCAGGTCGGCTGCGGACAGCAGGTGCTTCACCGGGCACCACCAGCCACCGTGCCGGGGCCGATGCTCACACCGTCGGCTCCGTCGGTCTCGGTGAGGCTCACCAAGACCTGCTCGGTGGCCGAGGTCGGCAGGTTCTTGCCCACGTAGTCGGCCCTGATCGGCAGCTGACGATGGCCCCGGTCGATCAGCACGGCCAGCTGCACGGCGCGTGGTCGGCCCAGGTCGGTGAGCGCATCCAGCGCGGCGCGGATGGTGCGGCCGGAGAACAGCACGTCGTCGACCAGGATCACAAGCTTGCCGTCGATTCCTCCGGCCGGCTCCACGGTGTGCCCCAACGGCCGCACAGCGTGACTACGCAGGTCGTCCCGGTAGAGGGTGATGTCCAGGGTCCCGAGGCCCACGCCGGTGCTACCGAACGTAGCGATCCGCTCGGCCAACCGGCGGGCCAGGAACTCGCCACGGGTGGGGATGCCGAGCAGCACCACATCATTGCCGCCGCGGGTCTTCTCCAGGATCTGGTGGGCGATCCGGTCCAGCACCCGGCTCAGGTCATCAGACTGCAATACGGACTTATCGCCGCGAATGCTCCGGTCTGAGGGCGTCGCGGTGTCGCTGCCAGCCATCTTCGCGGACCTCCTTCCTCGCCTCACCGGACGAGTCGTTAAAGGACGTCGATCTGCTGTCGAACTTATCAGTACGACTTCTGTCGGGTACCACCGCGTCGGGAGGACAGGCTACGGTCACCGTCCGCTCAACGACTGTTACCCTGTGGGGTCAGCGTTACCACAGCGTGTTCACCGAGCAGGATCCCACCCGGTTACCCCGTGTGGCCAAGTAACGAGGACGGGGACGTGACAGAGCCCAACACTGGATCCATCGCCGAGGGCGGCGTTGGAACTGGCGGAGCTGCGGCTCGCGAGTCCGGCGCCGAGGCGCCCGACGACCGCGAGTACGCCCGCGCCCTCGGTGGCCGGCTGCGCGCGGTCCGCTCCCAGCAACGCCTCTCCCTGCACGGCGTCGAGCGCAAGTCCGGCGGCAAGTGGAAAGCGGTCGTCGTCGGCTCCTACGAGCGGGGCGATCGCGCCGTGTCGGTGGCCCGGCTGGCCGAGTTGGCCGAGTTCTACGGCGTCCCGATCTCCGA
The DNA here is from genome assembly GCA_036261575.1 of Jatrophihabitans sp. GTDB lineage: Bacteria > Actinomycetota > Actinomycetes > Mycobacteriales > Jatrophihabitantaceae > Jatrophihabitans_A. Next base: position 6,345 of record DATAKO010000072.1, on the reverse strand, counting down.
GCTGTTGCCGACCGAGGATGGCGCCCCGACCGGGCGGATCGAGAACAACAGCAAGGTGGTGCTGGACCTGCAGAAGCTGCAGCACGTGCCGGCCGAGGACGCCGCACCACTGGTTCGCTATGCCCAGTCCATCCAGCGCCAGCGCGGCGACTACGGCAACAAGGTGCTGTCCATCCGCGGTGAGGACCTGCGGGCGCTCGCGCTCATGTTCGACACCTCGCTGGAACAGCTGACGGACAAGCTGGTCAGTTGGGGTGTGCTGGCACCCGGTTCGGTCGGCAGCGCAGGCTGAGCCGGCCACACCGCGCCGTGTCCCACCCGCGAGCCGGGCTGGTCAGGCGCTGGGCAGCTGGCTGCGCAGCACGCGACCCAAGATTCCGTTGACGAACTTCGGGGAATCGTCGGTGGACAGCGCTTTGGCCAGCTCCACTGCCTCATCGATGGCGACCGCGTCGGGCACCTCATCCGACCAGAGCAGCTCGTACAGGCCGATCCGCAGGATGGCCCGGTCCACCCCGGGCATGCGGTCCAGCGTCCAACCTTCGGCGTACTCGGTGAGCATGGCGTCGATGGCGCTGCGGTGCTCCTGCACGCCCTCGACCAGGGCGATCGTGTAGTCGTTGATCGGCGGGTCGGCCAGCGCGACCCGGTCGGCCAGCGTGGTGACCGGGTCGGTGTTGCGCAGGTCGGCCTCGTAGATGAGGTCGACCGCCCGCTTGCGGGCCTTGGATCGCGCTGCCACTAGGAGTTGACGCGGCCCAGGTAGCGACCGTCGCGGGTGTCGATCTTGATCTTCTCCCCGGTGGTCACGAACAGCGGCACCTGGACCTCGGCACCGGTCTGCACGGTGGCGGGCTTGGTGCCGCCGGTGGCCCGATCACCCTGCACACCGGGTTCGGTGTAGGTGATCAGCAGTTCGACGGAGGTCGGCAGCTCGATGAACAGCGGCGCGCCCTCGTGCACCGCGACGACGACCTCGGCGTTGTCGAGCAGGTAGTCGGCGGCGTCGCCGACCACCGTGGCCGGCACGTAGGTCTGCTCGTAGGTGTCGCTGTCCATGAAGACGAAGTCATCGCCCTCGCGGTAGAGGAAGGTCATCGCACGCTTGTCGACGGTCGCGGTCTCCACCTTGGTGCCGGCGTTGAAGGTACGGTCGACCACCTTGCCGGAGAGCACGTTCTTCAGGGTGGTGCGGACGAAGGCGCCGCCCTTGCCGGGCTTGACGTGCTGGAACTCCACCACGGTCCACAGCTGGCCGTCGATGTTGAGCACGAGGCCGTTCTTGAGGTCGTTCGTGGTGGCCATGATCTCCGGATCTCTCGTCGATGAGCGGGGTGTCCCGGCCCCGAGTTTACCGGGTGCCGGCCGACGCGCCGACCACCCGCTACCCGGCCGGGGTGAAGCCGAGCACCGGCCGGGCCTGGCCGGCGGTCTCGCTCAGCAGCGCGATTGCCTGGCCTTCCGGCCCGATGCCGCCATAGGTGCCGGGCAGGCCGGCAGTGCCGATGGCGCGTCCGAAGCTGAGCTCCCGAGCCTCCTGCGCCGTCAGCTTCCGGATCGGCATGGCGGCAGCGATGGCGGCCGGCAACGGCAACGTCACCGCGCTGCCCTGCTCGGCCAGCTCGCCGAGCTGCTCCAGGGTCCGTGCCTGCTCGATCCGGAACGGGCCGACCCGGGTCCGGCGCAGCCGGATGAGGTGGCCGCCGACGCCCAGTCCCTCCCCCAGATCGCGCGCCAGCGCGCGGACGTAGGTGCCTGATGAGCAGTCCACCTCCACGTCCAGGTCGAGCCATTCCTGTACCGGCCGGGGTTCGCCGAGCAGCTCGAAGCGCGCGACCGTGACCGGGCGTGCGGCCAGCTGCACGTCCTCGCCGGCGCGCACCCGTTCATAGGCACGCCGGCCGTCGATCTTGATCGCCGAGACCGCAGCGGGTCGCTGCTCGATGGCGCCGGTCAGCGTCGCCATGCCGGCCAGGACCTGCGCCCGCGACAGGCCGGCCGCGCGGGTGTCGGATTGCACGGGCTCTTCCACGACGTCGCCTTCGGCGTCGTCGGTGCTGGTGCGCTGGCCGAGCCGGATGGTGGCCGAGTACGACTTGTCCGTCAGCACCAGGTGCGCGAGCAGCTTGGTCGCCCGTTCCACGCCGACCACGAGCACTCCGGTGGCCATCGGATCCAGCGTGCCGGCGTGCCCGACCCGGCGGGTGCCGGCCAGCCGGCGGATGCGCCCGACCACGTCGTGCGAGGTCATCCCGGCCGGCTTGTCGACCACGATCAGCCCGCCCGGACCGGCCGGAGGAGTGCGCGCCATGCCGACCAGGCTAGCGGGGCCCTTCCCGGTCAGCGTTGCTCCCCGACGACGAGCCAGCGACCGGAGCGCGCCCGAGCGGACATGCCCAGCAACCGCACCAGGATGAATGCGGTGAGCCCGGCCCAGACCCCGGCCAGCCCGAGATGCAGCGGCAGCGTCAGCAGGCATAGCGGGATGAAGCCGAGCACCGCGGCCAGCACTGTCACGTTGCGGATATATCCGTTGTCGCCTGCTCCGAGCAGCACCCCGTCGAGGGCGAAGACGATGCCGGCGGCCGGTTGCATGCCCACTAGCCAGGGCCAGAGCAGGTGCGCCTGGTGCTGCACTGCCTGATCGCCGGTGAACAGCCCCGGGATGGCGGCCCAGCCTGCGGCGAGCAGCCCGGCAAAGGCCAGGCCGGCCCACACGCTGTAGACGCTGACGCGCCAGGCGGTGTGCCGTGCGGCCCACACGTCACCGCTGCCGAGTGCCGCCCCGATCAGCGACTGCGCGGCGATCGCGAAGGAATCCAGCAGCAGGGCAACGAATTCCCACAGCTGCAGGCCGATCTGGTGCGCGGCCAGCTGGGCAGAGCCGAGCCGGCCGGCCACCGCGGCCGCCACCATGAACGCGGCCTGGAAGGCGACGGCTCGCAGCACGAGATCGCGGCTGACCACCAGCTGGGCACGGATCACCTGCCAGCGGGCAGCGATCTGTACCCGCTCCTTGCGCAGCGCCCGCAGGCAGAGCGCGGCCCCGAGCCATTGCGCCCCGACGTTGGCGATCGCCGAGCCTTGCAGGCCGAGCCCGAGCGGGTACACCAGCACCGGCGAGGCAGCGGCGGACAGCACGTTGGCGACGGTCACGATGACCACCGGGGTACGGGTGTCCTGCACGCCGCGCAGCCACCCGTTGCCGGCCAGTACCAGCAACACGCCGGGCAGCCCGAGCATCGCGATGCGCAGCCAGCTCGTGGCCGCGTCGGCCACCGCGCCGCTGCCGCCCACCACCACCCGGACCACCGGACCGGCGATCAGCTCGCCCAGCACCACAGCCAGCAGCCCGAGACCACAAGCCAGCCAGGATGCCTGCACGCCCTCGTTCACCGCGTCGGCGCGCCGGCCCGCACCGAAGAACCGTGCGGCGCGTCCGGTGGTGCCGTACTCGAGCGAACTACCGACAATTGCCAGCAACGTCATGACCGTGCCCGCGGCGCCCAGCGCGGCCAGCGGCACCCGGCCCAGGTGACCGACCACCGCGGTGTCCACCAGAACGAACAGCGGTTCCGCGGCCAGCACCACGAATGCCGAGGCAGCCAGCACCACGATCCGGCGCGCGCTCACAGCCGCTGTGAGGTGTTCGGTCACCGCTGCGAGCTTCCGGCCGGCCGGGCGTCAGTCGTCGTACTCGTCCTCGATCACCCGCGGCTTGCGGTACGGATCGGCATCGCCGGCGTACACGGCGCCGGCCCGGGTCTGCTCCACCTGCGCATCGGCCTGCCGCGCCACGGTGAGCAGATCGTCGATATGCCGGGCCGACTCCGGCAGCTCGTCGAGGATGAAGGCGATCGTCGGGGTGAACTTGACGCCGGTCTGCCGGCCCACCTCGGTGCGGATCTGGCCCCGCGCCGCCTCCAGCGCCTCGGCGGAGTCGGCACGAGACTGGTCGTCGCCGTAGACGGTGTAGAACACGGTCGCGTCGTGCAGATCGCCGGTCATCCGGACGTCGGTCACGGTGACCATACCCAGCCGGGGGTCCTTGATCTGGTTCTCGATGTAGGACGCGACGATCTGGCGGATCCGACCGGCCAGCCGGCGCGAGCGCGGAGAGTCTGACACGCCCATCCCCTTTCAGTACAAGGCAGTAGCACGTCGGGTCGATGCGGGCACCCAGCCCGGCGGGCGGGGTGCCGGGCTGGGCGGTGGAGCCGGACCGCGGGCGCTGACCCGCGGACCGGCTCCGTCACGCAGCTAGCCGCGCGGCTTCTCGCGCATCTCGTAGGTCTCGATCTCGTCGCCGACCTTGATGTCGTTGAACGAACCGAGACCGATACCGCACTCGAAACCCTCGCGGACCTCGGTGGCATCGTCCTTGAACCGGCGCAGCGACTCCACCGTCAGGCTGTCGTTGACGACGATGCCGTCGCGGATCAGCCGCGCCTTGGAGTTGCGCCGGATCGTGCCGGACCGGACCAGCGAACCGGCCACGTTACCGACCCGCGGCACCCGGAAGACCTCCCGGACCTCCGCCGTTCCCAGCTGCACCTCTTCGAACTCGGGCTTGAGCATGCCCTTGAGCGCAGCCTCGACCTCTTCGATCGCCTGGTAGATCACCGTGTAGTACCGGACGTCCACGCCTTCCCGCTCGGCAGCCTCGCGGGCCTTGCCTTCGGGACGGACGTTGAAGCCGATCACCACGGCATCGGAGGCGATGGCCAGGTTGATGTCGTTCTCGGTGATCGCGCCGACGCCACGGCCGATGACGCGCAACGACACCTCGTCGTTGCCCTCGCCGATCTCGATCTTGAGCAGCGAGTCCTCCAGGGCTTCCACCGAGCCGGACACGTCACCCTTGATGATGAGGTTCAGCTGCTGCACCTCGCCTGCCGCCAGCGCCTTGTCCAGGTCGTCCAGCGAGATCCGTCGCCGGGTCGAGGCCAGCTGCGCGTTGCGTTCCCGGGCCGAACGGCGGTCGGCGATCTGCCGGGCGATCCGATCCTCCTCGACGACGATGAACGAGTCACCGGCGCCCGGTACGGAGGTCAGCCCCAGCACCATCACCGGGGTACCGGGACCAGCCTCGTCGACGGTGTTGCCGTCATCGTCGAGCATGGCCCGGACCCGGCCGAAGGCGTCGCCGGCCACGATCGAGTCACCGACTCGCAGCGTGCCCCGCTGCACCAGCACGGTCGCCACCGGCCCGCGGCCGCGGTCGAGGTGAGCCTCGATCGCGATGCCCTGGGCGTCCTGATCCGGGTTCGCCCGCAGATCCAGCGCCGCGTCAGCGGTCAGCAGGATGCCCTCGAGCAGGCCATCGATGTTCAGGTTGGACCGGGCGGAGACGTCGATGAACATGGTGTCGCCGCCGTACTCCTCGGCGACCAGCCCGTACTCGGTGAGCTGCTGGCGCACCTTGGCCGGGTTGGCGTCTTCCTTGTCGATCTTGTTGACCGCCACCACCACCGGCACGTCCGCCGCCTGGGCGTGGTTGAGCGCCTCGATGGTCTGCGGCATCACCCCGTCGTCAGCAGCGACCACCAGCACCACGATGTCGGTGGTGCTGGCACCACGGGCACGCATGGCGGTGAACGCCTCGTGACCCGGGGTGTCGATGAACGTGATCGCACGGTCATTGCCCTCGTGCTGCACGTGCACCTGGTAGGCACCGATGTGCTGCGTGATGCCGCCCGCCTCGCCGGCGAGGACATTGGACTTGCGGATCGCATCGAGCAACCGGGTCTTACCGTGATCGACGTGACCCATCACGGTCACCACCGGCGGCCGCGCGACGAGATCACCCTCGTTGCCCTCGTCGGCACCGAAGGTGAGGTCGAAGGAGTCGAGCAGTTCGCGGTCCTCGTCCTCCGGACTCACGACCTGCACGTTGTAGTTCAGCTCGGCGCCGAGCAGCTGCAGCGTCTCCTCGTTGACCGACTGGGTCGCGGTCACCATCTCGCCGAGATGGAACATGATCTGCACGAGCGAGGCGGGCTCGGCATTGATCTTGTCGGCGAAGTCGGACAGCGACGCGCCGCGCGGCAGCCGCACCACATCGCCGTTGCCGCGCTGGACCTGCACCCCGCCCAGCGAAGGGGCCGACATGTTGTCGAACTCCTGCCGCCGCTGCTTCTTGCTCTTCTTGCCACGGACCGGACGGCCACCGCCGCGGCCGAAGGCACCCGCTGTGCCGCCACCGCGGCCGCGGCCACCACCACCGGGGCCACCGCGGAAGCCGCCGGGTGCGCCGCCGCCGGGAGCGCCTCCCGGGCCGCCCCGGAAGCCACCGCCGGGACCGCCGCTGCGGTAGTTACCGCCGCCGCCACCGCCGGGACGGCC
>DATAKO010000065.1:0-35735 GCA_036261575.1 Jatrophihabitans sp. | reverse complement strand
GAACCCCGGCGTCACCAAGCAGCCGACGATGACGGCGCGCCGCTCAGCCGGCGCGGCCGTCTGCCAGACCCCGGCCGGCACGAGGTACTGCCCGCCTGGGCCGAGCTCGATCGACTGCGGCCGTTCGGGCTTGTCGCCGGCGCCGCCCACGGTGAGCCGCAGCGGGCCGCCGCCCTGCCACAACCACAGCTCGTCGGAGGCGACCCGATGCCAGGCAGACACCTCCGAGGGCAGCAGCAGGAACGACACCGAGGTCGCCGATGCCCGTGGACCACGCGGGGTCTGCACCGGCTGCGGTGAGCGGTAGGTCTCGCGATACCAGCCGCCCTCGGGGTGCCGGGTCATGCCCAGCGCCGCCGGGTCGGCGAGCAGGTCGGCAGAACGGGTCGGTTCGGTCATCGATATCTCCCTGGCCGGTGGTCAGCGGCCGCCGGGCCGCACGAACGGGAACGCCAGCGTCTGCCGGATGGACGCGCCGAGCAGCATCATCACCAGCCTGTCCACGCCCAGGCCGAGTCCTCCGGTCGGCGGCATCGCGTACTCCAGCGCGGACAGGAAGGCCTCGTCCACCTGCATCGCCTCGACATCGCCGTCGGCGGCGCGCAAGGACTGTTCGGTCAGGCGGTTGCGTTGGTCGACCGGATCAATCAGCTCCGAGTAGGCCGTGCCGATCTCGGCCCCGAAGGCGACCAGATCCCACCGCTCCGCCAGCCGCGGATCATGCCGGTGCTCGCGGGTCAGCGGTGAGGATTCCACTGGAAAATCAAGGTAGAAGGTGGGTTCGTGAGTCTGCTTCTCCACCAGCGCCTCGTAGAGCTCGACCACCAGCCGGCCCGGCGACGGGTCGGCGTGCCGGGCCAGACCGTGCTCGCGGCAGAGGCGGCTGAGCACGTCGACCCCGGTGTCCGGGGTGATCTGCACGCCGCAGGCAGCCGAGACCGCCTCGTGCACGGTGATCGAACGCCACGGCCCCGAAAGGTCGATCTCGATCGGCCGGCCGGCCGCATCCAGTCGCCGGGCGACCGGGCGACCGTGCACGGCCGTCGCCACCTCAAGGATGAGCTCGCGGGTCAGCTCACGCATGTCGAGGTAGTCGGCGTATGCCTGGTAGGCCTCGACCGAGGTGAACTCGGGATTGTGCGTGGCGTCGGCGCCCTCGTTGCGGAAGTTCCGGTTCAGTTCGAACACCTTGCGCAGGCCGCCGACGCAGAGCCGCTTCAGGAAGAGTTCGGGCGCGATGCGCAGGAAGAGGGTGGCGTCGTAGGCGTTGATGTGCGTCACGAACGGCCGGGCGTTCGCACCGCCGTGCACCGCCTGCAGCATGGGTGTCTCGACCTCGAGATAATCGCGCCGGGCGAATGCCTGGCGGATCTCGCGCACCGCCACTGACCGTTTGACCAGCGTGTCCATCGCGTCCGGGTTGACGATCAGGTCGACGTGACGCAGCCGCACCCGGGCATCCGGATCGGCGAAGCCGGCATGGGCATCCGGCAACGGTCGCAGGCACTTGGCTGCCATCTGCCAGCTCGTGGCCAGCACTGACAGCTCACCGAGCCGGCTGGTCACCACCTCGCCGGTCACCGCCAGGAAGTCGCCGAGATCCAGCGTGGACCGTGCCAGCCGATGTGAGTGCTCGCCCAGCTGCCGCCGGTCCAGCATCACCTGGATGCGCGCCCCGCCGTCCTGCAGTTGCACGAAGGTGAGGCCGCCGAAGTCGCGCAGCGCGCGCACCCGGCCGGCGATGGACACCCGGTCGCCGGTTCGGATGTCTGCGGCCAGGCCGGCGTACTTGTCGACGAGTTCGGCAATCTCGCGGTCCCTGGGCACCCCCACCGGGTAGCCGCTCTGACCGGCCTCGGCCAGCCGGGCCAGCTTGTCCACCCGTACCTGCTGCTGCTGCGACAGCTTGCGGGCCGGCCGGATCGGACGCCGCACGGACGTCTCCAGCGCCTGGACAGCGGCGGCGAAGGGCAGCTCGTGCCCCTCGAAGCTGACCATCCCGTCGCTGCTGCGTTCGCGGGCGCCACCGAGTGAGGGCAGGAAGCCCTCGGCGGAGCCGGCGGCGACCGCGATCCGGGTCAGAGTGAGCGAGGAGTCGTAGCACAGGTATCGGGGCGTCCAACGGGGCAGGTAGCGGGCGTTGGACCGGTACAGGCTCTCGATCTGCCAGAACCGGGAAGCGAAGGTCAGCACCCGGCTGGTCAGCCGGACGAACGGGCCGGCGCCGACCCGCTCGGCGGCACCGAACACCCCGCGGAACATGGCGAAGTTCAGCGAGATGGCACGGATACCGAGCTCGTCGCGTCCGACGGCGACCAGTTCGGCCACCATCGCCTCGACCAGCCCGTTCTCCGAATCACGACTGCGCCGCATCAGGTCCAGCGACAACCCGCGCCGTCCCCACGGCACCATCGACAGCACGCCCCGCAGCCGGCCGTCGGCGTCGTGTGCCAGCACCGCGACGCAGTCGCCGTCCACCGGATCCCCTAGCCGGCCCAGCGCCATGGAGAAGCCGCGTTCGGTGTCGTCGCCGCGCCACTGCTCTGCTACCCGCTCCATCTCGGTGAGCTGCTCACGGCTGAGGTCTGCGTGCCGGCGCACCGTAATCGTGTAGCCGGCCCGCTGGACCCGCCGTACCGCCCGGCGGACCGGTTGCATCGTGGGGCCTTCGAGGGTGAAGGTGTCGGTGTCGATGATGGCCTCGTCGCCGATCGGCAGTGCCTTCAGACCGGCGGCGATGTAGGCCCGGGCGCCATCCTCGCTGGCCGAGAGCACCGCGGGGAACCAGCCGAAGGAGCGCGCCTCGGCAAGCCAGGCGTCGATCGCGCCTGGCCAGTGCGCCACGTGGCCCAGCGGATCCGCACTGGCCAGGCTGACATTGGCCAGCACCCGGTAGGTCACCGCGGCGGAGCGGTCGGCGTTGAAGATCACCGACTTGTCATGCCGGGTGGCGAAGTAGCCGAGTGAGTCGCGGTCACCGGCGATCAGCAGCAGCCGGCGGATGTCCAGCTCGTCCTGCGCGGTGAGGTAAACCTTGGACCGCGCCGAACGCAAGAAGATGACGGCCGCGGCGATCAGCGCCAGCGCCGAGATCAGACCGGCCAGTGCGGCGACCCACCGGTGCCCGTGCTGGCCGTTCCAGCCGACATCGGTGGAGGAGGGCTCCAGGCCAAGTGCGACCCGGATCGACCAGCCGAGCTTGCGCCCGGCGCCGCTCAGGTGCCCGGGAAAGGTGAAATCGAGCGCGATCGCGACCGCCATCGAGAGCAACAGCCCGGAGGCGAGCACACCCAGCGCCAGCCAGCGCGCGCCCGGTTCGAGCCGGGACGTGAACGCCCGCCGGCTCAGCCACAACAGCATGACCAGGGCGATGGTCAACCCGGCGTTGATGACCAGCTCGACGCCCGCCAGCACTCCGATGTCGCGGGCGTCGCGCACGTTGAACAGCACCGCGAACATGACCGCTACGAGGTAGAGGCCGGCCAGCGTCTGGAAGGCCAGCAGCAGCCACCAGATGAGTCGGACGCGGCGCCGGACCGCCCCGCCGATGATGAACAGCAGCACGACGGAGAACAGGCTCGGACCGACCGGCAGGTTGATCAACCCGAACAGCTCGTCCACCCGGTGCACCGCATGCACCGGCCGTAGCAGCAGGCTGACCACGGACCAGAACGCACCCAGGATGATGACCCGACCGCACAGAGCGGCGAAGCGATCTCGCCAGCCGTCCACCACCGGCGTCCTTGGGGTGGGCTTCGTTTCCGCTTCGCCGACGACCCCGGTGCTCACGCAGATCCCTTCCGCAGGCTCTCAACCACGGATTTACGCTACGGCACTGCGGCCGTGAACCCGGACACGGATCGAGATCCGCCGCGACCATGGGCGGGCTTCACCGTCCTGTCGGCGACTGCGGAACCGGGGCCAAAGCCCCTGGCTCGGCGCGAGCACGCCTCCTAGCGTCCACGGCATGGGTGGCGGTGCTCGTCGGGATGCGCTCACGCTCGTGCTGCTCGCACTGTGCGGGCTGTCGGCCTGGTTCGGTGCGATCGGCCTGGCGAGTGGGACCCTGCCGCTCGACGGCGCGCTGCGCGAGCGCCTTCCCGGCCACAGCACGGTTTTCGCAGGGATCGCACTGGCTCTGGTGGTGGCGCTGCCCATGTCGACGGCGGCGGTGCTGGTGCTGAGACGGCAGCCGCGCGCTCGTCTTGCCGGTGCCGCCGCCGGAATGCTGCTCGTCGGCTGGATCGCTGTCGAGCTGATGATCATCCGGCAGTTCAGCTGGCTGCAACCGGCCTGCGCGGTCGCGGGAGCAGCTCTGGCGGTGAGGGAACTTCGGGGGCGACGTGGCCGCGTGCCGGCGGGGGTCCGCGATACCTCGCCGACCTGATCCGGCCGGCACACGACGGTGGCCCCAGGCATTCCTGCCTGGGGCCACCGGTGAACTCGGTTTCCGACTCAGATGTCGTAGTACAGGTCGAACTCGTACGGGTGCGGCCGCAGCCGGACCGGGTCGATCTCGTTGGTGCGCTTGTAGTCGATCCAGGTCTCGATCAAGTCGGCGGTGAAGACGCCACCTTCTTGCAGGTACTCGTTGTCGGCCTCGAGGTGATCGAGCACGGCACCGAGCGAGCCAGGCACCTGCGGGATCGACGCGGCCTCGTCCGGCGGCAGCTCGTAGAGGTCCTTGTCCACCGGCTCCGGCGGCTCGATCTTGTTCTTGATGCCATCCAGGCCGGCCATCAGCATCGCGGCGAAGGCGAGGTAGGGGTTGGCCGACGGGTCCGGCACCCGGAACTCGATCCGCTTGGCCTTGGCATTGCTACCGGTGATCGGCACCCGGATGCACGCCGAGCGGTTACCGGCCGAGTAGACCAGGTTGACCGGAGCCTCGAAGCCCGGCACCAGCCGGTGGTAGGAGTTGACCGTCGGGTTGGTGAAGGCCAGCAGCGACGGAGCGTGGTGCAGCAGGCCGCCGATGTAGTAGCGAGCGGTGTCGGACAGGCCCGCGTAGCCGGTCTCGTCGTAGAACAGCGGCTCGCCGTCCTTCCACAGCGACTGGTGGCAGTGCATGCCCGACCCGTTGTCACCGAACAATGGCTTGGGCATGAAGGTGGCCGACTTGCCGTTGGCGTGGGCGACATTCTTGATGATGTACTTGAACTTCAAGATGTCGTCGGCCGCGTGTGCCAGCGAGTTGAACTTGTAGTTGATCTCGGCCTGGCCAGCGGTGCCGACCTCGTGGTGGGCCCGCTCGATCTCCAGCCCGGCGTTGATCAGAGCGATCGACATCTGGTCGCGCAGGTCGGCGTAGTGGTCGTACGGGGTGACCGGGAAGTAGCCACCCTTGACCCGGGTCTTGTAGCCCAGGTTGCCGCCCTCCTCGGCCCGGCCGGTGTTCCAGGAGCCCTCGATCGAGTCGACCTCGTAGAAGGCTCCGTTGATGCTGGAGTGGTAGCGCACGTCGTCGAAGACGTAGAACTCTGCCTCCGGGCCGAAGTAGGCGGTGTCGGCGATGCCGGTGCTGGCCAGGTACTGCTCGGCCTTGGCTGCCACGCCCCGGGGGTCACGCTCGTACGGCTCGCCGGTACGGGGCTCGACGATCGAGAAGTTCAGGTTCAGCGTCTTGGCGGTGCGGAACGGGTCGAGGTAGGCGGTGGCCGGATCCGGCAGCAGCTTCAGGTCCGACTTGTGAATGGCGGCGAAGCCACGGATCGACGAGCCGTCGAACAGCAGGCCCTCGGAGAACGCGTCGGCGGTGAAGCCGGCGGCCGGGACGTTGAAGTGCTGCTGCACGCCAGGCAGGTCGGTGAACCGGACGTCGATGAACTCGACGCCTTCGGTGGAGATGAACTTCAGGATCTCGTCGGCACTACTGAACATCAGCCATCCTTCTTCTGGCTCGTTGGGTGGGCTCTGGGTGGGGTGGGAACGGGCTTGCGCACGTGAGGTGGCGTCACCGTACGGCCGCGCCGTTGCTGCCTGGTGTCTCGTTTGTTTCCGGGGTGTAACTCGGTCGGCATCCGCTCAGGCGGTGATAACCGCGGTCGAGGTGAGCCGGTCCTGCAAGCCGCGCAGGTCGGCGTCCACGATCAGGCCCGGCACCAGCAGCACCAGCAGCCCGGTGCGCAAGACGGCCCGAACCGGTCCGATGGCCTCGTTGGCATCGACCCGGATGATGCGCAGGCCGGTGATTGCCATGCCTGCGGTGCGCCCGAACAACAGCATGCCGATGATGTAGTCGAGCGCCCAGGGGATGAGGCTCCATTGCCCCGGTACCCCCCGCACGATAACCGCTGCCACCAGTGCCGAGATCAGCAGATCCAGCAGGAAGGCGCCGAGCCGCCGGTTGAACGGGGCGAGCGCGCCGGAACCCTCAGCCGGCAGGCCGAGCTGGGCACCCCGATAGGTCTGCGGCACCGCCGGGTCAGCCGCGGCGGCGGGCGGCGCGCTGCACGTTGCGCATCCGCACCCCGGCCGGCATCGGTCCTTGCGGGATCGGCGTGCGCTGCGCACCCAGAGCGGCCAGCCGGCGCTCCAGCGCGGCCACCTGCTCCTTGGACAGGTTGCGGGGCAGCTTCATGATGGTGGTGTTGAGCTTGCCCAGCGGGGTCTCACCCTCGCCATTGCCGATCACGATGTCGTAGATCGGCGCATCACCGGCCAGCCGCGACACCTTGCGCTTTTCCTGCGCGAGCAGCGACTTCACCCGCTGCGGCGCACCTTCCCCGATCAGGATGACGCCAGGCCGGCCGAGCACCCGGTGCACCGCGTCCAGCTGGGCGTTGCCCGCAACCGCGTCGGTCTTGCGCCAGTCGCCCCGGAGCTGGCCGAGCACATAGGCCGCAGCCCCGGGCTGCCCCTCGGCTTCCCGGTAGGCCGAGGACTGTGCCCGCCGCGAGAAGAGGAACATGCCCGCGATGACGCCGAAGAGCACGGCGGGCAGGATCGGCAGCCAGGTGTTGCCGGTGAGCAGGAGCAACAGCAGGTAGACGATGACGCCGGCGCCGATGAAGGCGAGCGCCAGGTAGGGGAGCAGCCTGGAGTCGTTCTGCCGGGTCATCGTGAACGCCTGGCGCATCTGCGAGAAGGTCTCGCGCCGCCGTTGCCGGCGCGCGATCCGCTGTTCCTTCTTCTCTGCTCTGGTCGGCTTTGCCGCCTTCGGCCGAGCAGCCTTCTTCGACCCGGGTGTTTGCGCCATGAGAACAGGATAGGCGCGAGCGGAAACTCGTCCGCGCAGAGGTTTTACTTACGCCGAGGTAACGCGCTACAGTTATCTCGGTGTTAGTTCCGGTGACTGGTAGGGGTTCGTGCGCACGGTGATGGAACGGCGTCCGCGGTTGTTCCGCGGTGGTGCGGCAGCGTGTGTGCTGGCCGCACTGGTGGCGTCCCTGGCCATCCTGTCCCACCCCGTCGGAGCGGCCTCGGCGGCCACCCTGCTCGGCTCGACCCCGCTGCAGGTCGTGCATGGCTGCGACGTCGGCGACGGCCAGGGCGACTGGGTCGAGGCCACGATCAACCCCAACACGCATGTCATCGATCCGGCGAACCCGCCGGTCGTGCAGGTCGGGCTGGCGGTGTCCGTATCGGACAGTGACGCCTACCTGACGCCGAGCGGGCCGGTGCTGGTCGCGCTCGCCAGCCGCACCACGGTCCGGCTCTCCGGCCCGATTCACGGGGCGCACGTCTTCGTGCGCCAGTTCGGCGGCTCTGCCCCGGTCCTGGCCACCGTCGCGGTGCCCACGACCTGCCGGCATGTCGCCAAGACCAACCTCGGCGACATCGAGGTGGACCCCTACACGCCGCACCACGCCGCTAGCTGTGTCGGCGCCAACGCGAGCCTGAACGTCAAGCTCATGAACAGCGGTGACCCGACTCAGGTCACCGTGCTGCTGGTGGGAAGCTCGGGCAACATCCTCGCGCCGGCCTCGCAGGGACAGCTCGTCGCGCTGCCGGGCGATGCCACCAAGACGGTTCAGGTGAGCCAGCCCTACACGAGCACAGATGCTCACTACCACTTCCAGGTGCGGGTGCTGACGCTGGACGGACAGGGCACCGACTCGGGCGTGCAGACCGTGGTGTGCGACGCCCAGGGTCACCAGGGCGGTGGGCCGAGCGCGCCGCCGCCGCACCCGTCGGTCAGCCGGAGCGTTACGCCGCCGCCGGCCAGCAGCCCGGCGCCGAGCAAGCCCGCTTCGAGCCACGGCCCCACCACCACCTCGGCCCCGGTGAGCCAGCCCGCGGTCTCAAGCGCACGCAACACCTCGAGCCGCAGCCAGGCCGTCGTGCCGCCAGCCGGTAACGGTGGCGGAGACCCGGTCGTCGTCGGCTCGGTGGGTTCGGACACCGGTGGGCCGGTGCTCGGAGACGCCGACTCGATTCGCCAGCCCGCACCGCCGACCCCGTCCGTGGTGCCGCCCAACAAGCGGATTCTGATCAGCCAGGCCGTAGTCACCGGGGCCGGTACCTCCGGCTTCGTGCTGACCGGGGCGCTCGTGCTGCTCGCCTTCGGTGCGGCTACCGCGGGCATGGTTGCCGCCAGCCGGGCCAGCGCCCGCCGGCGCTGAGCAGCGCGCCCTTGCTTGATCAGCCGGTTGCGGTCAGCTTCCGCGCATCCAGGGCCTGCTGGTACAGCCGGCCGGCTCGGTAGGAGGATCGCACCAACGGTCCGCTGAGCACGCCGGCGAAGCCGATCTCCTCCGCCTCCTCGCGCAGCTCGACGAACTCTGTCGGCTTCACCCAGCGCTCGATCGGGTGGTGCCGCTTGGACGGTCGCAGGTACTGGGTGATGGTGATCAACTCACACCCCGCGTCGTGCAGATCCTGCAGTGCCTGCGAGATCTCCGCACGCTGTTCGCCCATCCCCAGGATGAGGTTGGACTTGGTCACCAAGCCGTCTGCCCGGGCCTGGCTGATCACCTCGAGCGAACGCTCGTAGCGGAAGCCGGGCCGGATCCGCTTGAAGATGCGGGGCACCGTCTCGACGTTGTGTGCGAGCACCTCCGGTCGCGAGGAGAAGACCTCGGCCAGCTGCTCTGGGACGGCATTGAAGTCCGGAATCAGCACCTCGACGCCGGTACCGGCGTTGACCGCATGGATCTGGCGAACCGTCTCGGCGTACAACCACGCGCCGCCGTCGGCAAGGTCGTCGCGGGCCACGCCGGTGACCGTCGCGTAGCGCAGGCCCATCGTCTGCACGCTCTGTGCGACGCGCCGGGGCTCGTCGGTGTCCAGCGCCTGCGGCTTGCCGGTGTCGATCTGGCAGAAGTCGCAGCGCCGGGTGCACTGGTCGCCACCGATGAGGAAGGTGGCCTCCCGGTCTTCCCAGCACTCGTAGATGTTCGGGCAGCCCGCCTCCTGGCACACCGTGTGCAGGCCCTCGGACTTCACCAGCCCGTGCAGCTCGGTGTACTGCGGGCCCATCACCGCCCGGGTCTTGATCCACTCCGGCTTGCGCTCGATCGGGGTCTCGGCGTTACGTGCCTCGATCCGCAGCAGCTTGCGGCCAGCGATGTCGCTCATGCGTTCTGGGGCTCTTTCTGGGTGAGTTCGGTCAGCTCCGGCAGGTGATCCTCGACGACCGGCAGCGCGTCCGCGACCGTGATTTCCCGGCCGAGTTCGCGTGACAGCGAGGTGACACCGGCGTCGGCGATGCCACAGGGCACGATGCGGTCGAACCAGCTGAGATCGGGATTGCAGTTCAAGGCAAACCCGTGCAGGGTGACGCGCTGCGCGATCCGCACGCCGATCGCGGCCACCTTGCGCGCCGGTCCCCGGTCGTCGGCCGGAACCCAGACCCCGCTGCGGCCCTCGACCTGGGTGGTGGCCAGCCCCAGTTCGGCACAGATGCGCATCAGCACCTGCTCCATCCGCCGGACGTAGGCGACCACGTCCACCGGGTCGGGCAACTCTACGATCGGGTAACCAACCAGCTGGCCGGGTCCGTGCCAGGTGATCTTGCCGCCGCGGTCCACCTCGATCACCGGGGTGCCGTCGACCGGTCGCTCGGCGGCGCTGGTGCGCCGGCCGGCGGTGAAGACGGGCGGATGCTCCAGCAGCAGCGCGGTGTCCTCGATCTCGCCGACGACCCGCTGCTCGTGCAGCTGCTGCTGCCAGCGCCAGGCCTCCTGGTAGTCGATGAGACCGGCCCGGATGCTGCGCAGTTCTGTCACGCATCCACAGTATCCGTGCCGTTCGTATACCTGAAACGAGTCTGAATATGAGATGTCAGACGTTGCTGGCAAGGTATTTGCTAACACGGACTTTCGACAGGTGCGTCGAAGGCTGCTGAGCCCTGGGGGAACCTCGCATGACGAACGTAAAGACCACCGAGCAACGGCCGCCTGCCGAACCACACGGGCGGGGCCTGCGTCGCGGCGGAGCCGTGATCGTCGTCATCGCGCTGGCCGTCATCGCCTTCCTGGCCGGCGGTGCCGGTGGTAGCTATCAGGGCAAGCTGAGCGACGTCCAGAAGAACGAGAACTCCGATTACCTGCCCGCCTCGGCCGAGTCGACGAAGGTCGCCAAGGAGAGCACCGCCTTCTTGAAGGTGGAGACGATCCCCGGCTTCATCGTCTACAAGCGCGATTCAGGGCTGACCGACGCCGACCGTACCGCCATCACTGCCGCCTTCAACAAGATCAAGTCCCTGCCCGGCGTCGACAAGAGCCAGCTCACCTCGCCGGAGTACTCCAAGGACAAGACAGCGGCCGCCATCTTCGCCCCGTTGATCACCAAGGACGCCGATGGCAAGCCGCTGAAGGGCAATACGCTCTCTGACAACGAGAAGGCCGTGATCCAGGCGGGCAAGGCAGGGCTGCCTCAAGGGCTCACCTCGCTGCCGGCCGGCGCAGCGGGCGTGCTCTCGGCGTTGATCCAGGCATTCTCCGGCCTGGACGGTGCCTTGCTCGGCGTCGTCGTGCTCGTGGTGATCCTCATCCTGCTTTTCGTGTACCGCTCGCCGATCTTGTGGCTGTTTCCGATCCTGTCGGCCGTTCTCGCGCTGGGCATGTCATCGCTGGTCATCTACATGCTGGCCAAGAACAACGTGCTGACCCTCACCGGGCAGAGCCAGGGCATCCTGTCGGTCCTTGTGCTGGGTGCGGGAACGGACTACGCGCTGTTACTCATCTCCCGCTATCGGGAGGAGTTGCACCAATACGCCGATCCGCGCGATGCCATGATCGTTGCCTGGAAAGAATCCGCCCCCGCTATCGTGGCCTCGGCCATCACCGTGATCCTCGGCCTGCTGTGTCTCAGCTTCTCCGAGCTCAACTCGAACAAGAGCCTGGGGCCGGTCGCCGCCATCGGCATCGGCTGCACCCTCTTCGTGATGATGACCTTCCTGCCGGTCGTGTTGGCCCTGCTCGGGCGCCGCTGGGTGTTCTGGCCCCGCCGGCCCCGGGTGGACCACGAGTCGGACCTGGCCACGCACGGACTGTGGGGCCGCATCGCCGGCACGGTCGGCCGACGCTACCGGGTCGGCTGGATCGGCGCGTTGCTCGTGCTGGTGATCTGCCTGCTCGGCCTCGGCTCGCTCAAGACGAACGGACTGTCGACGGCGCAGGGCTTCACGAACACCCCGGACGCGGTCACCGGCCAGAACCTCTACGACGCCAAGTTCAGCAAGGGCGCCGGTGCACCGGCCCAGATCATCGCCGCGGCCGACAAGGCGCCGGACGTCATCGCGGCCGCGGCCAAGGTGCCGGGCGTGTCGAACGCACCCGGGTCGGTGTGCGTGCAGATCGACTACACCAAGCTGTCGGGTGGCGCTGGAACGGCCGCCGGTGGCGGGACGGCCCAGCAGGGCTGCCCGCCCGTCGGGCTGCAGGTCGCTCCGGTCGACGGCAGGATTCTGATCAATGCCGTTCTCGCCGACTCTTACGACTCGCCCGCCGCCTACCAGACGATCAAGCGGCTCCGGACCGCGGTGCACGCGGTGCCCGGGGCAGACGCCGAGGTCGGCGGCCAGTCCGCCTCGACGCTGGACGTGCAGACGGCGTCGGTGCACGACCGCAACCTGATCATCCCGATCGTGCTGCTCGTGATCTTCGTGGTGCTGGCGTTCCTGCTGCGGGCGATCGTGGCGCCGGTGCTGCTCATCGCCACCGTCGTGCTGTCGTTCCTGGCAGCGCTGGGCGTTTCGGGATTCGCCTTCACCCACATCTTCCACTTCGCGGGCGCAGACCAGTCCTTCCCGCTGTACGCCTTCGTTTTCCTGGTCGCGCTGGGCATCGACTACAACATCTTCCTGATGACCCGGGTGCGGGAGGAGACCGTCGAGTTCGGCACCAGACGCGGCATCATGCGCGGGCTGTCGGTGACTGGCGGGGTGATCACGTCCGCCGGCATCGTGCTGGCCGCGACCTTCGCCGCGCTGGCCGTCCTGCCGCTGGTCTTCCTGGCCGAGGTGGGCTTCACGGTCGCCTTCGGCGTGCTGCTGGACACCATCGTGGTGCGCAGCATCCTGGTGCCCTCGCTGTCGACCGAGATCGGTCGGGCGATCTGGTGGCCGTCCAAGCTGGCCCGGGCTGAGGCATAGCCCGGGCGGGCCGAGGCCCAGGTCAGCGACCAGCGCTGCCGTCAGGGTGGCCGGAGCACGCCCTGGCCTGGGCTGTGGATAACTCCAGGGTGGCGACGGCCGGTTCTTCTAGCGTTGCACCATGACATTCTCGGTGCCCGGCTACCGGCTGGAACGTCGGCTCGGCCGGGGCAGTCAGGGGGAGGTGTGGCTGGCCGAACGGGTCAGCAGCGGCGAGCGGGTGGCACTGAAGTGGCTGCCGCTCGGCGCGCCGGATGCCGATGCGGCGGCTCGCTCGGAGGCAGCGCTGCTGGCCAGGCTCGATCATCCGAACCTGATCGCGCTGCGCGAGTTCCGGATCTGTGAAGACGGCTGTGTCCTGGTCCTGGAGCTGGCCGAAGCCGGCACGCTGGCAAACCTGCTCCGGCGGCGCGGAAAGCTCACCGCGGCCGAGGTGGTAGCCACCATCAGCCCGGTGGCCGCCGCCCTGGCGCACGCCCACGACGCGGGCATCCTGCATGGTGATGTCAGCCCCGCGAACATCCTCTTCAGCGTCACCGGTCATCCGAAACTGGTTGACCTCGGCGTGGCACGCCTGATCGCCGGCATCGGCGCCGGGTCGGGCCTGGGCACCCCCGCGTACCTCGATCCGACGGTTGCCGCCGGCGGTGCGCCCAGCCTGCCCAGTGACGTGTTCTCCCTGGCGGCAGTGGCCCTGCACGCGCTCACCGGAGCCGGTCCGTGGCCAGTGCCGGGCGCGTCCTCGCCATCGGCCGAGCAGGTGCTCGCAGTGGCAGCCAGCGGTCGGATCATCGACCTGGAGCGCCGGTTGGCGACGGTGCCGCCCGCGATGTCCGACCCGCTGCGGCGAGCGCTGGATCGTGACCCGATCCGGCGCGGCAGCGCCGCCGAGCTTGCGCTGGACCTGCGAGCCGCCCTGCCTCCCAGCCCGGTGGTACTGGCCGGCGGCCGGATCACCGGCACCGTGGGGCGACATTCGGTCGAGCACCGGTCGCCGGCGACGTCGGCGGCGACGTCGCCGCCGACGGCTGCCGGCGTCAGCGCACCGCCCCCGCGAACGCTCCCGCCGTCCCGACGGCAGTCGCTCGCGCGGGACTCCTCGGCCGTGCCTGCCGCGGTCAGGCGGGGCCCGGCTACCGCGCTGGCCGCTGATCCATCGGGTCCCGAGTTCGTCCCAGCCGACCTGACCCGCATCTCCCGGCCGCTGATCCGCGCGCAACTGGCGCCCGAGCCGGACCCTGCACCCGCTGGTCCGCTCGGGCGCGCCGTGCAGCACCTCGTGGGAGGTTCCCGGCTGCGAGCCGCGGCGGTGGCCGGCTCGGTCGCGGTGCTGGTGGCCGCCGCGATCATCGGCCGGCCGCTGCTGTGGCAGCAGCGCGAAACCTCCCACACCGGTGCAGCTGCCACCGGGCCGGTCGGCGCGCCGGCAGCAGCCGGCCCCACGGCAAGCGGTGCCGCACCGGTGCCATCGGCGCACCAGGCGGGTGTCGCCTCGGCGGCGGCGAACGTGCCTGCACGTACGCCGGGGCCGAGCAGCGTCCCTGCGTCAGCGGCCGAGCTGGCCGCGAGCCTGAACCGGCTCGATGCGCTGCGCGGGCGTGCCTTCGCCGAGCGACGCCCGGACCTGTTGGCACAGGTCTACGACTCGCCCGCGCTGCTGGCCGCCGACACCAGAACGCTCACCACGCTGGTGCCGGCGGGTTGCGGGCTGACCGGCTTGCGGACCAGTTACCGCAGCGTGGTCGTCCTCGCGCACCAGGGGGATCGCATCACCATCCGGGTCAGCGCCAGCCTGGCCGCGGGCATGCTGACGTGCGCCGACGGCAGCCGGCGCCCGACTGCCCCGCTCGGCCCGCAGCCGCTGGTGATCGACCTGACCGGCACGGTCTCCGGGCCTGACACGCTCCGGATCTCCGGCCAGCGCGTTGCCTGACCCTCAGTGCCGGACGGCCCACTCCAGCGCACTGTTCAGGTCCGGGTGCTGGAACTCGTAGCCCGCCTGTTGCAGCTTCTGCGGGACAACTCGCTGGCTCACCAGCACGCCCTCGTTGGCGAACTCGCCGAGCACCGCCCGCAGCGCGAGCGCGGGCGCCGGGAACAGAGCGGGACGGTGCAGCACCCGGCCCAGCTGCACGGTCAACTCGGAGTTGCGCACCGGCTCGGGTCCGGTCAGGTTGACCGGGCCCGACACACTGTTGTCGTCCAATAGGAACCGGATGGCGGCGACCTCGTCAGCCAGGGAAATCCAGGACTGCCACTGCCGGCCGGAGCCGAGCTTGCCGCCCAGACCGAACCGGAAGAGCGGCACCATCCGACCCAGCATGCCGCCGCTGGCGGCCAGCACGAGCCCGGTGCGCAGCGTCACCACCCGAACCCCGGCATCCACCGCAGGCTGGGTCGCCCCCTCCCACTGCACCACCAGCTCGGGCAGGTATCCGGGCCCCGGCCCGTCGGTCTCGACCAGCACCTCGTCGCCACGCTCGCCGTAGTAGCCGATGGCGGAGGCGTTGATGAAGATGTTCGGCCGCTGGGTCTGCGGTAGCCAGGCCAACGCCTTGGCCAGCACCGTGGTCGGTTGCACCCGGCTGTCCAACAGCTCCTTGCGGTAGGACGCAGACCACCGCTTGTCGCCGATGCCGACCCCGGAGAGCCCGATAACCGCGCCGAAGCCGCGCAACCTGTCGGGGTCGAGGTCGGCATGTTCCGGATGCCACTCGATCTCGTTGGCCGAGCGAGCCGGCCGCCGCACCAGCGTGTGCACCAGATGCCGGTGCGCGATCAGCTCCTCGCGCAGCGCGTGACCGAGAAAGCCGGACGCACCGGCGATCAGCACCTTCATTGCCGAACTCCTCGCTGGTCCGGACTGCGCCGGTTCCATCAGTACCTGCTCTGACCGAATGCTGCGAAACCGAGCGAACCCAGCGGGCGTGCCGGCCGGGAGGATCAGGCCGGGCCGCCGGCTGGGGTCACAGCTTCAGTATCCGGGTTCAGCGTCGGGCTACGCGCCCTGGCTCAGAGGCCGAGTGCCCGCTCGAAGGCTCCGGCCTCCAGCCGGGCCTTCATGGTGCCGAGGAAGCGCGCTGCGTCCGCCCCGTCCACGATTCGGTGGTCGTAGGACAGCGCCAGGTAGACCATCGAACGGACCGCGATCGTCTCGCCCAGGTTGGAGTCGTCGATCACCACCGGACGCTTGACCACGGCACCGGTGCCGAGGATGCCCACCTGCGGCTGGTTGATGATCGGCGTGTCGAACAACGCGCCGCGGCTACCGGTGTTGGTGAGCGTGAACGTGCCGCCGCCCAGCTCGTCCGGGGACACCTTGTTGGTCCGGGTCCGCTCGGCCAGGTCGGCGATCTTGCGGGCGATACCGCCGAGGTTCAGGTCGCCGGCATTGTGGATCACCGGCACCAGCAGCCCGCGCTCGGTGTCCACCGCGATGCCCAGGTGTTCGGCCTCGTGGTAGGTCACCGTGCCGGCGTCGGTGTCGACGGAGCAGTTCAGGTTCGGATGCTCCTTGAGCGCCTCGACGGCGGCGATGGCGAAGAACGGCAGGAAGGACAGCTTGACCCCCTCCCGCCGCTCGAAGTCGGCCTTGGCCTGAGCACGCAGGCGGGCGATCCGGGTCACGTCGACCTCGACCACGGTGGTGAGCTGGGCGGATACCTGCAGCGACTCCACCATCCGCGCGGCGATGACCTGGCGCAGCCGCGACAGCTTCACCGTCTGGCCGCGCTGCTGGGCGGCCTGAGTAGCGGCCGCACCTGGTGCCTGCGCGGGCGCTGCCGCAACAGGTGCTGGTGCCGCGGCGGACGGGGCGGGTGCCGCGGCAGCAGGCGCGACCGCAGCGGCTTCGGCTTGCGCTTCCGCGGCCGCGTTGGCGGCGTTGAGCACGTCCGACTTGCGGATGCGGCCACCCACGCCGGTTCCGGTGAGGGTGTTCAGGTCGATGCCGTGCTCGCTAGCTAGCTTGCGGACTAGCGGGGTGACATAGGTGCCGGCGACCTCGTCGTCATCCGCTGCGGGAGCGGGCGCTGCCGGGGCGGCCGGGGCGGACGTGGCCGGAGCCGGGGCGGCCGGAGCCGGGGCGGACGGGGCCGGGGCGGACGGGCCCGGAGCCGCGGGAGCAGAGGCTGCAGCCGGCGCCGAGCTCGGCGCTGACGGAGCCGGAGCGGAGGGACCCGGGGCGGGCGGCACCACCGGCGCCGCAGCTGCCGGCGCCTGCGGTTCGGCCGCGGGCTGGCTGGCCGGCGACTCTGCTGCCGGAGGTTCGCTGGCCTGCGGCTGGTTGGCCTCCGGCTCCGGCGCCGGCGCCTGCTCCTGGCCGCCGGCTGCGGGAGCTTCCGCCGCCGACTCGCCGGCCTCGCTGATCACGGCAAGCTCCACGCCGATCTCGACGGTCTCGTCCTCGGCAACCTTGATCGAGGTGAGCACACCCGAAGCAGGCGAGGGCACCTCGGTGTCGACCTTGTCCGTCGACACCTCGAGCAGCGGCTCGTCGGCGGTGACCTGGTCACCCTCTTGCTTCAGCCACCGGGTCACGGTGCCTTCGGTAACGCTCTCGCCCAGGCGCGGCATGGTCACTGAGACCGGCATATCAGCTAGCTCCTCGTGGAAGGTGAAGTTGTCGCTTGCGGATGGAGGGGATACGGCTCAGTCGTGCACGTGCAGCGGCTTGCCCGCGAGCAGCAGGTGAGCCTCACCGATGGCCTCCGACTGGGTCGGGTGCGGGTGGACCAGCTGAGCCACCTCGCTGGGCAGCGCCTCCCAGTTGTAGATCAGCTGGGCTTCGGCGATCAGCTCACCGACCCGGTCGCCGACGATGTGCACGCCGAGCACCGGCCCGTCGCGCAGGGCGACCAGCTTGACCGCGCCCTTGGTGTTCAGGATGGCCGACTTGCCGTTGCCGGACAGGTCGTACGTGACGGTCTGGATCTGCTCCTCGGAGTACTTCTCGGCGGCCTGTAGCTCGGTCAGTCCGACGGAGGCCACCTCCGGGGAGGAGTAGGTGATCCGCGGGACGCCTGCATAGTCGATCGGCACGACCGGCAGGCCGGCGATGTGCTCGGCCACCATGATGCCCTCGGCAAAGCCGACGTGAGCCAGCTGCAGCGTGGGAATCAGGTCGCCGACCGCGTAGACGCCGTCCACCGAGGTGCGGCAGTACTCGTCCACCGTCACGAAGCCGCGCTCCATGGCGACGCCCTGCTCCTCGTAACCGAGGCCGGCCGAAACCGGCCCGCGGCCGACCGCAACCAGCAGCAGCTCCGCCTCCAGGGTTTCGCCACCTTCGAGCGTCACCCGGACGCCGGATTCGGTGTGCTCCACGCCGGAGAAGCGCGCGCCGAGCTTGAAGCCGATGCCGCGGCGGCGGAAGGCCCGCTCGAGCAGCTTGGAGTTGGCCTCGTCCTCCAACGGCACCAGGTGCGGTAGCGCTTCGACGATGGTGACCTTGGTGCCGAAAGAGGTCCATGCAGAGGCGAACTCGACGCCGATCACGCCACCGCCCAGCACGATGGCCGTCTCGGGGACCCGGTCCAGCACCAGCGCGTGCTCGGACGTGATCACGCGCCGGCCGTCGACCTCCAGTCCCGGCAGCGTCCGGGAGTAGGACCCGGTGGCAAGAATGAGGTTGGTGCCGTTGAACACGTCGCTACCGACGGTCACCTGCTTCGGACCGGTGAGCCGGCCTTCGCCCTCGATGATCTGGATGCCGCGAGACCGGATGAGACCCTGCAGGCCCTTCCAGTTCTTGCCGATCACGCCGTCCTTGTACTTGTGGACGCCGGCCATGTCGATGCCCTCGAAGGTGGCGTTCACGCCGAACTGGGCCGACTCGCGGGCGCCGTCGGCGATCTCTCCGGCGTGCAGCAGCGCCTTCGTGGGAATGCAACCGCGGTGCAGACAGGTGCCGCCAACCTTGTCCTTCTCGATCAAGGCCACCGACTTGCCCAGTTCGGCCGAACGCAGGGCGGCCGCGTAGCCCCCACTGCCTCCGCCGAGGATGACGACATCGAAGTTCTGCTCGCCTGCCACGAATCACTCCCGGTCCTTGGCCTCGGCAACTTATGGTCACCGTTGCCCATGAGTTTCGAAACCGGCTCGGACGCGGGTGCCGAGCCACTGTCCATCTTGTCACTCCCGGCGCCGCACTTAACAGCCGGGCAGCGCGTTCTTGGCCACTCCACGGCCGCAAATGAGACGATGGCCCAGCTGGAGCAGGGGAGGGGCGGCATGGCACTGTTCGGGCGGCGCCGGAACAAACCGGGACGGTTGCGCACCGGAACCGATGCTGACACCGGCCACCTGGAGGATTTCATCCGTTCGCGCAGCGGCGTGGAGGCCTACGTCGAGCCGCGCACCACCGTCACCGACACCACCATCCTGCTGATCGCACACGACGGCGAGTGGACCCGGCGCCGGGTCGCCGGTCCGCGCGGTGCCGAGGATTTCGCCCGCAAGCATGCGTTGCCGCTCTACGACGCGGCGGTGATCGGCTACCCGCAGCGCATGCGGGACTGGAACGCCCGGCAGAAGCGCCGCTGAGCGCACCGGCTCGGGTCAGCTGCGGCTGGCCAGCTCCTCGAGCGTCGCGACGATGGTGCGCACCGAGAAGCCGGTGCCGCCCTTGTGCTCGTACCCGCGCGCCGTCTTGAGGAAGGCCGGTCCGGCGATGTCCAGGTGCACCCACTGCACGCCGTCGCTGACGAAGTCGGCCAGGAAGGCCCCGCCGATGAGCATCGATGCCCATCGGTCGGCTGCCACGTTGGTGATGTCGGCGACGGCCGAGTCCAGCCGCGGCCGCAAATCGTCACCCAGCGGCATCGGCCAGAGCGACTCGCCGGCGCGGGCGCCGACGCCGACCACCAGATCGCGGAACTCGTCGCTGCCCATCACCCCGCCGGTGCGATCGCCCAGCGCGACCATCTGACCACCGGTGAGGGTGGCGGCCTCGATCAGGTAGTCCGGGTTGTCCTCGCAGGCCCGGCAGATCGCATCCGCCAGGATCAGCCGGCCCTCGGCGTCGGTGTTGTCCACCTCGATGGTGGCGCCGTTGCGTGCGGTGATCACGTCGGAGGGCCGGTAGGAGGTTCCGGAGACCGCGTTCTCGGCCATCGGCACGGTCGCGGTGACCTCGACGGGCAGTTTCAGCCGCGCCGCCGCGATGACCGCCTCGACCACGGCCGCTGCGCCGCCCATGTCGGACTTCATCTCGGCCATCATCGCGTGCTTGATGTCCAAGCCCCCGCTGTCGAACGTGATTCCCTTTCCTACCAGCGCCACCCGGGCGACCGGCCGCGCCGGTTGCCAGCTGAGCCGGACCAGCCGCGGCGGCGTCGCCGAGCCGGCGCCGACAGCCAGGATGGCGCCGAAACCGCCTCGTTTGAGCGCGCGCTCGTCCAGCACCTGCACCTGCAGGCCGGCGGCCTCGCCGCTGCTGCGCGCGTAGTCGGCGAACGCGGGCGGGTTGAGCACGTTCGCCGGTGTGTTGACCAGATCGCGGGTGTTGTTCACCGCTTGCGCGACCACCGAGGAACGCCTGAGCGCGGCTTTGGCCTGCCGATCGGCGGGGTCGGCGACAACAACCTCGACCCGGCGCAGCGCGGGCGCACTCGCGCTCGACTTGAACCGGTCGAAGCGGTAGCTGCCCAGCAGCGCGCCGTCGGACACGGCGCCGACGATCCCCGGATCGGTGCCCGCCCCGATCGCTACCGCGACCCGCTTGGCACGGTTCACGCCGCGGAAGGCCGCGCCCACCGCGCGGCGAACAGCCTCCGGGTCGTCGGCGGACTGACCCAATCCGGTCGCCAGCAGCACCGGTGCGGCAAGCCGGCCGAACGTCGGAATCTTGATGACCTCATCCGGCCGGCCGGTGGCCTCCACTGCCTGCAGGGCCGCGGCCAGGCCGCCGTCGAGCGCGGCATCGACGGGCTCGGCGCCGGGAGCCAGCCGAACACCGTCGGGGCCGGCCACGGTGGCCAGCACGATCACGTCTGCCGTCAGGGCCGCCGCTGCGTCCGCGAGATACACCGATGCCATGCCCGCCACTGTAGGGGAGCCCGAGACGGCACCCGTGCGGTGGTGCTTTCGGCCGCTCAACCCCGTTGCGCAGCATGCCGGCGCATCCCTTACCGTTGCGGCCATGGCTGACCTGCTGCGCTCTCCGTTGCACGACCGGCATGTCGATCTCGGGGCCAAGCTGGCCGACTTCGGCGGTTGGGAGATGCCGATCGAGTATTCCGCCAGCGGCGGCGGAGTGATCGCCGAGCACACCGCCGTGCGACAGGCGGTGGGCATCTTCGACGTGTCGCACCTGGGCAAGGCAACCGTGGCAGGCCCTGGCGCCAGGGCCTTCGTGAACTCGTGCCTGACCGCTGACCTCGGCAAGATCGGTCCTGGCCAGGCGCAGTACACGCTGTGCTGCAACGCCTCCGGCGGCGTCGTCGATGACGTGTTCAGCTACCTGATCTCCGACGACGAGGTCTTCCTGATGCCCAACGCCGCCAACGCGACGCGGGTGCTGGGGCTGCTCAGCGAGGCCGCCCCGGCGGGCATCACCGTGACCGACCAGCACCGCGGTTTCGGCGTGATCGCAGTGCAGGGCCCGGCATCGCCGCAGGTGCTGCGCGCGCTGGGGCTGCCGACCGAGCTGGACTACGTCTGCTTCGTCGACGCCGACTTCGACGGCCACCCGGTGCGCGTATGCCGTACCGGCTACACCGGCGAGCACGGTTACGAGCTCATTCCCGGGTGGGATGCGGCCCGCCCGCTCTGGGACGCGTTGGTCGAAACGGCCCGCCAGCACGGCGGCATGCCTGCCGGGCTGGGCGCCCGGGACACGCTGCGCACCGAGATGGGCTATCCGTTGCACGGCCAGGACCTGACCGAGCAGATCACGCCGGTACAGGCCGGATCGAGCTGGGCGGTGGGCTGGAAGAAGGAAGCGTTCTGGGGCCGCGATGCGCTGCTCGCCGAGCGGGCTGCCGGCCCGAGCCGCAAGCTGCGCGGCCTGCTGGTCACCGACCGTGGCGTGCCCCGCGGGCACATGGCTGTGCTTGCTGACGGCAGCGAGATCGGGCAGACGACGTCGGGCACCTTCTCTCCGACGCTCAAGCAGGGCATCGCGCTGGCGCTGCTCGACACGGCCGCCGGGGTGCCGGACGGGGCCGAGGTGGCCATCGACGTCCGTGGCCGCAAGCTCGCCGCCACCGTGGTGCCGCTACCCTTCGTGCCCTCGCACGTGCGGTAGTTCCGGCCGGGTCCGCCGCGACCTGGCCGGCCGGGCGAGCGGAGGCAGTGGACGCTACTCCGTCGCCACCACCAGCGTGGTCGCTGCGCGCAGCGTGGCCAGGGCCAGCGCCGGGCCCACGCCGCCGTCCATCGTCACGGCCAGGTCCTGCAGGGGAACGAGTCCGAGCCGTCGGAGCGCAAGCTCGTGGCCCGGGTCGGACACGGCCTGGCCCACGGCAAGCCAACGCGCGATCCGGGGCACGGCCAGTTGGGCCACCAGGGCGGCGGCCAGCGACGGTAAGCCGCCGAGTAGCACCGGCGTGCGGCGCCGCGCTGCCTGCACGATCAGTCCGGTCAGCGTGGCGGTGTCCGCGCCACCCGCGGTGGCGAGCAGGTGCTCGGCCGACCCGCGGTAGCGCCAGGCGCGGCGGCGCGCGTCCCGCACCGCGGCGGCCTTGCGAATCCAGGTGGCATCGTCGATGCCGGTTCCGCGCCCGACCACCCGCACCGGCTCGGTGTCGGTGAGCACCGAGATCAGCACCGCTGCAGGTGTGCCGGATCCGACGCCGATGGTGTCGGCCAGCACCAGATCACAACCGGAGTCGACGAGCTCGTCGGCCACAGCCATGCCGTGCTCCAGCAGCAGTCGGGTCTCCTCGAGGCTCAGCGCGTCCTCGCGATCGATCGGCCCGCTCGGCGAGCGCACCGGCCACCGCGCGGTATCGACCAGGCGCACCCGAGGGGCGCCGGTGATGCGCTGCACCGGGGCGTCGCCGGCTGTGATCAGGTGCGCCAGCCGTGCGGTGTGCTCGAGCGGATATGCCGAGACCCCGCTGCGGGCGATCCCGTGCTCGGCGGCCACCACTACCAGCGTCGCCCGTTCGAAGCCCGAGGGTGGGCAGCTGCCCTGCACGCCGGCCGCCCAGGCCGCCAGCTCGCCGAGCCGGCCGAGCGCGCCCGAAGGCACCGCCGAGGCATCGATGGCCAGCCGGAGCCGGTGCGCCGCATCGGAGTCCGGGTAATCGATCTGCTCGACCGCTTCGGCGAACGGGCTCGTCATGCGGCCACGCTAGCAACCGGCCCGGCGGCTACCGTTGCCGCAATACCCGCAAGCGAGGAGTGATCGCCGCAATGTCCTGGACCTGGCAGTACGAACCCGACAGCACCGACGCCGAGCCGGCCGGAAACTTCGGCAGCCAGTCCGACGCCGAGAGCTGGTTGGGGGAATCCTGGCGCACGCTGGCCGCGGCCGGGGTGGCTGGGGTGACGCTGCTGCATGACGGCGAGCAGGTCTACGGCCCGATGCCGCTGTCGGAGTAGCAGCCGCAACGGTCGCCGGCCTCCACCGCCGCAACGCTGAGTAGCTTGGCAGGCATGGACTATCGATACCTCGGCAACAGCGGATTGAAAATCTCGGAGATCACCTACGGCAACTGGATCACGCACGGCTCCCAGGTCGAGAACGACACGGCCGTCCAGTGTGTGCACGCTGCGCTGGACGCGGGGATCAGCACGTTCGACACCGCCGACACCTACGCCAACACCAAGGCGGAGTCGGTGCTCGGTGAGGCGCTGAAGGGCCAGCGGCGCGAGTCGCTGGAGATCTTCACCAAGGTGTACTGGCCGACCGGGCCGAAGGGTCCCAACGACACCGGGTTGTCGCGCAAGCACATCCTCGAGTCGATCAATGGCTCGCTGCGCCGGCTCGGCACCGATTACGTCGAGCTGTACCAAGCGCATCGCTACGACGTCGAGACGCCGCTGGAAGAGACCATGCAGGCCTTCGCCGACGTCGTGCGCGCGGGCAAGGCGCTGTACATCGGGGTCAGCGAGTGGACTGCCGAGCAGCTGCGGGCCGGGCACGCGCTGGCCAAGCAGCTGAACATCCAGCTGATCTCCAGCCAGCCGCAGTACTCGATGCTCTGGCGGGTGATCGAGGACGAGGTCGTGCCGACCAGTCGCGAGTTGGGCATCTCGCAGATCGTCTGGTCGCCGATCGCGCAGGGCGTGCTGACCGGCAAGTACCTGCCCGGCCAGCCGCCACCCGCCGGTTCGCGTGCCACCGACGAGAGTGGCGGCGCGACCTTCATCCAGCGATTCATGACCGATGACGTACTGAACCGGGTGCAGGCGCTGAAGCCGATCGCGCAGTCACTGGACCTGTCGCTGGCGCAGCTGGCGGTGGCCTGGGTGCTGCAGAACGACAACGTGGCGGCCGCGCTGATCGGTGCGTCCCGGCCGGAGCAGGTTGCCGAGAACGTCAAGGCCTCCGGGGTGAAGATCCCGGCCGAGGCGATGGCACAGATCGACGACGCGCTCGGTGATGTGGTCGAGCGCGATCCGGCCAAGACCGCGGCCACCACGCCGGCACGCCGACCGGTCTGACCAGGGCCAGGCCCGGCGGCGGTCGTGCCACCTGCCGCCGGGCGGTACCGGCTCCGGCTCGGGCTAGATCTTGTCGCCCAGCTCCACGACGGGCAGCGGCCGGCGCCAGGACCGGCGGAAGTAGGCTCGGCTGCCCGCGTAGAAGCCCAGGCCGATGGCGGTCTCGCGCGTCTGCAGGCCGCGCTCGGCAGCTAGCCGCTTGATCCGTTTGCCGGCGAAGAACCACTCGCCGACCAGAGCCAGGAACGCCAGCAGCACCAGGTACTGCACGATCGGGATGACGTAACCGATCAGCAACAGCGGGAACAGCCACAGCAGGTAGTTCGAGGCCATCCGGCGGGAGTCGACGTAGTCGCGCGCCAGCGCCCGGACCGGCCCCTGGTCCCGACGCGGCAGCACCTCACCGGACCGTACGGCCTGCCGGTACTCGGTCGGGGTCAACTTCTTCTGCCCGGCTACCGGCCGCTGCGCGTGCTCCTTCTGCCACGCGACCGCTTCCTTGCGGGTCTTGGGTGCCTTGCTGACCGGGCCGCGGCTGGTACGGCGCTTCGGAGTGGGCCGTCCCTTCTGCCCGGTGGGCGAGTCGATCTCGACCGGCTCCGAATCGGCGGTCTGCACGACCTCGGCGGACGGCTTGCGGCGAAGGATGCTCATGGCTGCTTTCTCGACGGGGACGGACGGTGAAGTATGCCTCAGCCCGGCAGCGCCAGCATGCGCTCCAGGGCGGTGCGGGCGTGACCGGCCACAACCGGGTCAACGACGATGCGGTTGCGGACGTGCCCGGCAGCCAGCGATTCCAGCGACTGCACCAGGTGCGGCAGGTCGATCCGGTTCATGGTCGCGCAGTAACACACCGTCGATTCCAGGAAGCTGATCTGCAGCTGCGGGTGGTTCTGGGCCAGCCGGCGAACCAGATTCAGCTCGGTGCCGATGGCCCAGGCCGATCCGGCCGGCGCCGCCTCGATGGTCTTGATGATGTGTTCGGTCGAACCGACCTCGTCCGCTGCCGCCACCACCTCGTAGCTGCATTCCGGGTGCACGATGACGCGAATGCCGGGCACCCGCTCGCGCACCGCCGCCACCTGCTGAGGCGTGAAGCGCCCGTGCACCGAGCAGTGCCCGCGCCACAGGATCATCCGGGCGTCCGCCAGCTGCTGCCGGCTCAGGCCGCCATCCGGCAGCGCCGGGTTGTAGACGACGCAGTCCTCGAGGCTGAAACCCAGCTGCCGGACAGCGGTGTTGCGGCCCAGGTGCTGATCGGGCAGGAACAACACCTTGCCGTGTCGCTTCTGCTCGAATGCCCAGCGCAGCGCCCGCTCGGCGTTCGAGGACGTGCAGACCAGGCCACCGTGCTCGCCGGTGAAGCCCTTGATCGCGGCCGAGGAGTTCATGTAGGTCACGGGCACCGTGTCATCGGCGACGCCGGCCTCGATCAACCGATCCCAGGCGTCGCTGACCTGGACGTCTCGGGCCATGTCAGCCATCGAACAGCCCGCCGCCAGGTCGGGCAGCACCACCTGCTGCTGCTCGGAGGTCAGGATGTCGGCGGACTCGGCCATGAAGTGCACGCCGCAGAACACGATGTATTCGGCTTCGGGCCGGGCGGCGGCATCACGTGCCAGCTTGAAGGAGTCGCCGGTCACGTCGGCGAACTGGATGACCTCGTCGCGCTGGTAGTGATGGCCCAGCACGAAGACCCGGTCGCCGAGCGCCGCCTTCGCCGCGCGCGCCCGTTCCACCAGGGCTGGGTCAGAGGCCGGCGGCAGGTCGCCCGGGCAATCCACTCCCCGTTCGGAGGCCGGGTCACTGCCCTTGCCGAGCAACAGCAGTGCCTGGCCGAGCCCGCTGTGGATTGCGTCGCTGGCGTGTGTTGAACCACCCGTTGGGGCTGGCACGTATGCATCCTGGGACACATCGATTCCGGTCACGTCCATCAGTCTGCCAAGAGGACTGCCGGTCCTGGCACCGGCCGGGTCGAACTGGGAGGCACGACGCAATGACGAAGTCCGACACATACCCTGATTCCGGACCCCGAACCATCCGGCGGCGCGCCAACGGGTGGCCGGTGCTGCCGCTGCGGATCTTCCTCGCGGCGCTGTTCCTGTTCGCCGGCTATGCCAAGCTGACCTACCCGCACTTCTTCGATCCCACCTCGCTGAACGGTTTCAAGGCCTCGATCAGCTCGGCCAAGAGCGGCACTCCGATCGGTGGCCTGCTCGGCCCGCTGTCCGATCACCCCTCGGTCTTCGGGCACGTGACCGCCTTCGCCGAGATCGCCATCGGACTGGGACTGCTGTTGGGGCTGCTCACCCGGGTGGCGGCCGCGGGCGGCATAGTGTTGATGGCCGCGATCGTGCTGTCCATCGACTGGAACGGGGTCAAGGAGTACACCGGCTCCAGCGGCTGGTTCACCTCGGTCGACCTGGCGGTGGGCGCCGCGCTGTCGGTCTACCTGATCGGCGGCGCCGACCCGTTCTCCCTTGACGCGCTGATCTGGCGAGCCCGGCTCAAGCGGCGTGAGGAAGACGACCTGGAGCCGAGCTTTCACGAGAACACGCTGGCTGAATCCCGCGCACGGCTGACGGGTGAGTACCCGGCCGTGACCGAGCCCGTCCAGCGGCCCGCTCCCGAACCGGAACCCAACTCGTTGTGGAGCGAGGGTCGCCGCGATGCGGCCGGCCGGCCGATGCAGGCCGCCTCGGCGGAGCACACGCAACGCTTCGAACCTGTCGAGCCCACGCAACGCTTCGAACCTGTGGAGCGCACCGAACGCTTCGAACCGGCGACCCGGTCCGAGGCCGAGCCTGCCGGGCAAGCCGAGCGAGAGGCAGCCGCCGAGCGGGGGGACGCGCCGGAGCGGGACCGGCCACGCAGCTGACGCGGCAGCGGCACGCCGCCGCGGCCGGCCACGACGCTGACTCGGCGCCGATGCCGACGTAGGATGGGAATAGCGATCGGGCTCGCCCGGTTGCCGAACACGAGAAGGCCATTTCCGGGCCTGTGCCCGGCACCACGTTTGGGGATGTAATGACTGCAACCGAAGTTTCGATCACCTCGTCTGACGTCGCCCTGGCTCCGATCACGCTCACCAACGACGCCGCGATCAAGGTCCGGGAGCTGCTGGACGCCGAGGGCCGAAACGACCTCCGGCTGCGGATCGCGGTCCAGCCGGGCGGCTGCGCCGGCATGCAGTACCAGCTGTTCTTCGACGAGCGCTCGCTGGACGGCGACGTGACCATCGACCAGGCGATCGAGGGTGCTGAGGGCAGTGTCCCGTTGGTGGTCGACCGCACCAGCGTGCCGCTGGTGACCGGTTCCACCATCGGCTACACGGACACCATCGAGAAGCAGGGCTTCGAGATCGACAACCCGAACGCGGGCGGTGGCTGCGCCTGCGGCAACTCCTTCTGCGGCTGATCGGGCCCACACCAGTTTCACGGCTCCCGCCCGAGGAACGCCCCGCGGCGCTCCTTGGCCGGGAGTCGCTTTCTGAGCAGGTAATCTCACGTTCATGCCAGTTCTTCTCGCCGGTTCCATTGCGACCGACCACCTGATGCACTTCCCGGGCAAGTTCTCCGAACAGCTGCTCGCCGACCAGTTGCACCAGGTGTCGCTGAGCTTCCTGGTCGACGACCTGGTGGTGCGCCGCGGCGGCGTGGCCGCCAACATCGCCTTCGGCATGGGGCTGCTCGGTGAGCGGCCGGTGCTCGTCGGCGCCGTCGGGCAGGACTTCGCCGACTACCAGGCGTGGCTGGAGCGGCACGGCGTGGACTGCGGCTCGGTGCATGTGTCTTCCGAGCAGCACACGGCGCGCTTCGTCTGCACCACTGACGAGGAGATGTGCCAGATCGCCTCGTTCTACGCGGGCGCGATGAGCGAGGCCCGCAACATCGAGCTGCGTCCGGCGGTGGAGCGCACCGGCGCCGAGCTGGTTGTGGTCAGCGCGGACGATCCGGCCGGCATGGTCCGGCACTCCGTCGAGGCGCGCGAGCTCGGCTACCGGTTCGCCGCCGACCCCTCGCAGCAGATCGCTCGCATGACGGGGGAAGAGCTGCTGCTGCTCATCGACGGCGCCGAGCTGCTGTTCACCAACGAGTACGAGAAGAACCTGCTGGAGTCCAAGACCGGGCTGACCGAGGCGCAGATCCACGAGCGGATCGGCGTGCGTGTCACCACGCAGGGCAAGCACGGCGTCGAGATCGTGGGGCGTGACATCGAGACCGTGCACGTGCCCGTCGCGAAGGAGCGGGCCAAGCTCGACCCGACCGGCGTCGGCGACGGCTTCCGCGCCGGTTTCCTGTGCGGGCGTACCTGGGGGCTGTCCTGGGAGCGCTCGGCTCAGGTGGGCAGCCTGCTGGCCACGTTGGTGCTGGAGACGATCGGCACGCAGGAGTACGAGGTGAAGCCGGCTGACTTCTGCGAGCGGCTGGCTGAGTCCTACGGCGACGCCGCAGCGGCGGACGTCGAGCCCTTCCTGAAGGACTGAGACGAGCCTGCGCAGCGCCAGCCGGCCTCGGCCGCCCGGCGCGTAGCTTGTCAGATCTTGCCGGACCGAGCCGTGCGGCTGGTCAGATCTTGACCGGATAGACCGGCTCGGGCACGACGGGCTGGATCCGGCCCTCGACGAAGATCCCGTGCCAGATCATGAAGACCAGCAGCGTCCAGATCTTGCGGGAGTAATCGATCGGGCCGTCCCGGTGCGCGTCCAGCAGCCGAAGCGCCTCGGCGGTGTCGATCAGGTAATCCGTCCCTGCCTCGGTGATGATCTGGCGCGCCCAGTCGTACATGACATCCTTCAGCCACGGCCGGGTCGGCACCGGAAAGCCGAGCTTGGCCCGGTTCAGCACGTGCGCCGGGACGATGTCGGCCAGCGCCCGGCGCAGCGCGTACTTCGTCGTCTCCTTGGTGATCTTCTGCGACACCGGCAGCTGCTTCGCAACCCGGAACACCTCGGTGTCCAGGAATGGCACGCGCAGCTCGAGCGAGTTGGCCATCGTCATCTTGTCGGCCTTGACGAGGATGTCGCCGCGCAGCCACGTGAACAGGTCGATGTACTGCATCCGCGTCGAGTCGTCGAGGTGCCGGGTCGCGGCGTAGTGCTCGGCGGTCACGTCGGTGTAGCTGACCGCGGGGGAGTACGTCCTGAGAATGCCGCTCTGGCGCAGCTCATCGTCACGGAAGATCCGGGCATTGCCGTAATAGCGTTCCTCGATCCCGATGGAAGCCCGCCGCAGCAGGTCCTTGCCACGCATGCCTTCGGGCAGCTGGCGGCCGAGGACGCCGAGCAGCCGGCGGACCGGATCTGGTGCCGCCGTCCAGCGCTGCAACGAGATCGGCTCGCGGTAGATGGTGTAGCCGCCGAACAGCTCGTCCGCGCCCTCGCCGGACAGCACCACCTTCACGTGCTTGCGTGCCTCGCGGGCGATGAAGTAAAGCGGCACCAGGGCAGGGTCGGCGACCGGATCGTCGAGGTACCAGACGATGAGCGGCAGGGTGTCCATCATCTCCTGCGGCGTCACGATCTTCGTGATGTGCTTCACCCCGATGGCATCGGCGGATTCGGCCGCCACGTCGATCTCGGAGAAGCCGGACCGCTCGAATCCGGTGGTGAAGGTGAGCAGGTTCGGGTTGTGCTCGGCGGCCAGCGCGGCGATCGCGGTCGAATCGATGCCGCCGGACAGGAACGAGCCGACGGTGAAGTCGGATTGCAGGTGCTTGGCCACCGAGTCCCGCAGGGCGTCGGCGATCTCGTGGTAGAGCCGATGGGCGTCGGAGACCGGGCGCGAGGAGAAGTCGGGCACGAAGTAGCGCCTGGTCTGGGGCGGCTGTCCAGGCCGGAGCGTGAAGCAGGTGCCCGAGTCGATCCGGGTGATCGGGGTGTGCAGCGAATCCGGTTCCGGCACGTACTGCAGTGTGAGGTAGTGCTGCAGCGCCCTGGTGTTCACCTCAGTGGCGACCTCGGCCGGTGCGACGGCGAGCAGCGACTTCTTCTCCGAGGCGAAGAAGGTGCCCCGCTGGTCGGTGTAGGTGTAGAGCGGCTTGATGCCGAACCAGTCCCGCGCGCCGAACATGACCTTCTCCTGGGCGTCCCAGATGAGGAAGGCGAACATGCCGCGCAGCCGCTCGACGATCTTCTCGCCGAGGTAGTGATAGCCGGCCACGATGGCCTCGCCGTCGCCATTGGTGGCGAACTCGGCGCCGAATTCCTCGCTCAGCTGCTGGCGGAGCTCCAGGTAGTTGTAGATCTCGCCGTTGAAGATGAGGTGATAGCGCCCGTCCAGGTAGGGCAGCGGCTGGTGGCTGTGTTCCCAGTCGATGAGCGACAGCCGGCGAAAGCCGATCACCACGTCGTCGTCGTACCAGGTGCCCGAGTCATCCGGTCCGCGATGGCGCATCTGGACAAGGGAATCCTCGATCGCCTGCTCGGTATTCGGAGCGGCGCCAGGCCGGGCGGAGAGAAAGCCGATCAGTCCGCACATGCTCAGACGCCTGCCTGCTCGACGGTGAAGGCAGGCGCCTCGGCGTCCTTCGCCGAGATCTGGCTGGGATCGCTGTCGTTGATCGGAATGGGCCAGTCGATACCGAGTCCCGCGTCCAGCGGCGTGTAACCCACCCCTGCCATACCGGGCTGCCACTCCTCGGTGAAGCAGTACAGGTACTGCGTGCCGCCGGGCGAGACCGACTGGAAACCGTTGCAGACACCGGCCGGCACCAGCACCTCGATTCCGGGACGCAGATCCACCGTGACCACCCGGCCGTAGCTGGCCGAGTCCGGGCGAGCGTCGAGGTAGACGCCGAAGGCCTCGCCGGCGACGCAGCTGACCAGCTTCGTCATCGCCTCGCCGTGCAGGCCACGCACCGCGCCGTAGGCGGATTCGGTGATGTTGATCTGGCGCCAGTCGCCGAGTTCGGGGTAGGCCGAGGCCCGGAAGAACTCACGCACCACGCCCCGTTCGTCGCGCACCTGCTTGAGTGTGTGCACCAGCAAGCCATCGATGGCGGTGCCGTCAGTCGACTTCTCGGTGATCTCAACAGCCATGCCGCCAGTTTCCCACGGCAGCGGCCGGCTCCCTGCACGCCGCTCAGCGGACCCGCTGCACGGTGAAGCTCTCCATGCCGGACTGCACCAGCAGCTGGCCGCTCATCCGGCACCAGGCCGCGATGTCGCCGGCGGCTGCAGGGTCGTCGGCGAGCACCGTCAGCTGCTCGCCGACGCCGATGCCGGGCAGTGCGGCCGCCAGATCGAGGATCGGCAGTGGGCACCGCCGGCCGCGGCTGTCCACGGTGCGGGTCTCGGGCCGGGCCGTGTCGGGTAGCTGGGCGCGCACCGCTGCCAGCGCGCCGGGCAGTACCGCCAGGAACCGGTCGATGTCGGCCCGCTCCACCTGCGGATGCAGCGATATCCGGACGTTGCCGGACGTCAATGCCCCCATCGCGACGAGTACGTGGGACGGCGTGAGCGTGTCCGAGGTGCACGAGGACCCGGATGACACCGAGAAGCCATGCCGGTCCAGTTCGGTCAGCAGCGCCTCGCCGTCGACGTAGAGGCTGGAGAAGGTCAGGATGTGCGGCAGCCGCTGCACCGGATCGCCCAGCACCTCCGTGTCCGGCACGGTGGCCGGGATCCGGTCGCGCAACCTCTCGATGTGGCCGCTCAGCCGGCCGGCCTCATCAGCTGCGCGGAAGGCGCGCAGCGACGCCGCGGCCGCCAGCACCGCGGGCACGCTCGGTACCCCCAGTCCGCGGCCGCGCTCCGACTCGTCCACCGGAAACGGCGGCCGCCAGCGGATGCCGCGGCGCACCACGAGCACCCCGACGTCCGGGCCGCCCCACAGCCGGGCGTCGGCGGTGAACACCGCGGCCTGCTCCGGCGGCGCCCCGTACAGGATGCTGTGCGCCGCGTCCACGACCAACGGCACGCCCTGGCTGTCCACCTCGGGTTGCAGGCTGCCGATCTCGTGGTTGGCCGCCTGCAACACCGCGGCCGCGACGCCGTCGCCAGCGCATGCTGCCGAGAACGCTTCGGGGTCGACGCGGGCGTGACCGTCCACCGGCACCGCCACCGACGGCCCGTCGTGCCAGGCCACGGCCTTCAACACCACGCTGTGCTCGACGGCCGAGTGCACCACCGCCGCTCCCACCCGGGCCCGTCCGGCCAGAGTGCCCAGCACTGCCAGTTGCAGCGCATGGCTGCCGGTGGGCGTGAAGATCACCTCGTCCGGCTGGACGAGCAGCTGTTCGGCCACCGTCTCCCGTGCCGCCTCCAGCAGCGTCGCGCTGCGCCGGCCGGGGCCGGCCAGCTTCGCGGGATCCGCCCAGCCGTCCTGCAACGCCGCCAGCAGCGCCTCGCGGGCCACCGGATGCCACGGCAGCCCGGAGGCCGCGTCGAACCACCCGCTTGCCACACAGACAACGCTAGTCGAAACCGCCCCACCCGGGCCGAGTCTCGCCAAGGGAATCGGATACTCTGCAAAGCATGAGAAAGGCGGTGTCGCCCGTGCAGCGCAGGATGAAGCGTCTGTCCCAGGTCGGTCTGCTCGCCGGTGCGGCCGTCCTGCTCAGCGGTTGCTCGGTGCATGACGCCGAGCTGAAGATGCGGTTCGGCTGGCCCACCGGGGTCACCCATCAGGCCGACCGGATGCGAACCCTGTGGACCTGGTCCTCGGTCGCCGCGCTCATCGTCGGGGTCATCGTCTGGGCCCTCATCTTCTGGTGCTGCATCCGCTACCGCAAGACCGACGACCTGCTGCCGACGCAGACGAAGTACCACCTGCCGATCGAGATCGCTTACTCGATCGCTCCGTTCTTCATCATCGCGGGCCTGTTCTACTTCACCGCGACCACGGAGAACTACGTCGACAAGCTGACCCCGAACCCGGACACCACGGTGCAGGTGGACGCCTTCAAGTGGAACTGGCAGTTCGAGTACCTAAACAACAAGGTCGACGGCAAGTCCACCCAGACCACCTATGGCTCGTCAGATCCCGCGGCCGGCAAGCCGCTGTCGACGGTGGGCAGCTCGACCGAGATCCCGGTGCTGGTGATCCCGGTGAACAAGCGCGTTCGCTTCATCGAGGTCTCCGAGGACGTGATCCACTCCTTCTGGGTGCCGGAGTTCCTGTTCAAGCGCGACGTCATTCCGCAGCCGAAGCCCAACCAGTTCGAGATCACCGCCACCCACACCGGCAGTTACGTGGGTCGCTGCGCCGAACTGTGCGGTACGTACCACTCGCAGATGAACTTCGAGGTGCGGGTCGTGTCCGATCAGGACTACGGCCGGTACCTGAGTGCGCTGGCGTCCATCCCATCCACCGACCCGGCCCGCCAGCGCGAGGCGTTGACGGCGATCGGTCAGGCGCCGTGCGCGACCACGACTCACCCGTTCAACACGAATCGGTCTCCGGGCGCAGCCGCTGCGAAACCGATCTGCGAAGCCGGCGCGAGCTAGGGGTAACGACATGAAGATCGAAGCCCGCATATTTCTGTGGATTGCGCTGTTCTGTTTCGCGGCGGCGGCG
This sequence comes from Jatrophihabitans sp., assembly GCA_036261575.1. Taxonomy (GTDB): domain Bacteria; phylum Actinomycetota; class Actinomycetes; order Mycobacteriales; family Jatrophihabitantaceae; genus Jatrophihabitans_A. The sequence goes on along the minus strand of DATAKO010000065.1, from coordinate 2,066 downwards.
GTCTATGGCTGGTGGACCTATCACGACAGCGGCAGCGTCGAGGTTGCCGGCACTACGGCGCTCGTGCTCTCCGGCGGCCTGCTCGGCATCGGCGGCTCGTTCTTCTGGTTCGTCTCTCGACGCATCGACGCACGCCCTGAGGACCGTAACGACGCCGAGATCGCCGAAGGTGCCGGGGAACTGGGCTTCTTCTCTCCCGGAAGCTACTGGCCGCTCGGCATCGCGCTGTCCGGCACTGTTGCCGGCCTCGGCATGGCGGTGTTCCAGGTCTGGCTGTTCCTCGTGGGTCTGGTGTTGATCCTGTTCACGGTCGGCGGCTTGCTCTTCGAGTACTACATAGGTGACCGCGCCCCGCTGAAGTAGCCCTACTGCGACCCGCGCGTGAACGGCCTTCCTGCGGGCCATCCAGCCGGCTGCCGCTGCTCCACGAGCCGTCGGGTGAAGCGCTACAACCGCGGAGCGATCATCCGGACCGTCGTAGGACGTCCGGGCGCACCGCCCGGGGCGGAGCGGTACTCCGGAACGCCGACGCATGTCCACAGCAGGCCTGCCGCCTCCGAGCCGAGCAAGGCGGCCAGCGCGGAATCCTGGAAGGTCATCCCCGAGGCGCCCACGCCGAGGGCATAGGCCATCAGGTGCAATCGACCGGCCACCAGACCGGCAGCGAGCTGCGCTTCGCGGTAACCGCGATCATCGAGGTCGGCCAGATCGACGGCGGAAAGGACCACAAAGCTGGCATCGCGCGCCAGGCCCTGCTGGAGTGCGGCCGCGTACAGCTCCTGGCGCAGATCGCCGGCGCGCGTCGGGCGGTCGAGCGCGGGCCAGCGATAGAGGCCGGCCGGCAGACCCGATACCCGGCTGGCGGCCAGCCAATGCGGCACCTCGATCCCGCGAAGTGCTGCGCTCAGCATCGCGGACGCCATCTCCAGCGGCAGTCGGGCAGTGGGCGCGAACAGGCGGGTGGAACCGCGTCGCAGCACGACCTCATCGAGGGTGCCGGTACCTCCGGCGGCCGTTGGGACGGGCGCCCCGAGCGGCCAGGCGTGGCCCAGCTGGATGAGATCACCTGCGTGTTGGGCTGAGGTCACCAGTGGAAACTCGATCGCATCGGGTTCGAAGGATCCGGTGATCACGGGCGAGGTCGGTCTCAGCGAGGGCGTGCTGACGCTGCCGGAGCTGAGACTCACCACAGCAACGGGAAACTCCTGAACGCCGTCTGCGCCGACCAGCGTGGCGACTTCGGCATCAGGAAATCGCGTGTAGAGACGCGCATCGAGGCCCGCGGACGAAGCGACGGCGAGCAGCTGGGCGAGCATGGTGCCGGCGTCCCAGTAGATATGGCGCCAGCCACGTTCGCGGTAGCGCCAGCCGGTGCGCCAAGGCACCCCGGTCACCACGAATGTCGGGCATTCGCCCAGTGCGTGCTCAGCAATCTGCACCAGCGCATGTTCGGCGGGGTCGTACCAGTGCACGCCGGACGGCAGCCCGGCAGCCTGGTCGGGGACTATCAGGTATGCCTCCAGCGGGAACCTTGCTCCTGCCGAGCCTGCAGCCCGGAACAGGTAGCGATGCCCGGCACGCTCCGTCGTTCGAGTGACTCCGCAGGACAGGTAGAGCAGCCGAGCGACCGCGCGAAGATCCAGCGATCCCGTCGGGACAGCGGCGGTGCCAGCCACTACCGAGGTGGCCGGCGCGGTGCTTGCCGGTAGGTCCCGCGGCAACGACAGTCTCGGCAGGTCGTAGTGCTTGTACGACAGCGGTCGCCGGGTCATGTCGTTGCTGGTAAAGCCATGCACCAGCCGCGGGTCCGATTGCGGCTGGTCCCAGGCGAGTTCAGGAGAGTAGCTGGTCAGCCGATGCAGCAACTGGGTCGCGGTCTCGCTCATGGCGCCAACCTAGCCCGTGCTCTGGGCTGCCCGACGGGATGGCCGGGAAAGAAGAATCCCGCCCACCGTGGCGGTGGACGGGATTCTCGTTGACCTGGGGTGCTAGTCGGTCAGCTCGTGCTGCCGGGCCCGCTCGGCCTCGGCCGCCTCGAGAGCGCGCAATTCGGCCTCGATCTCGGC